>NZ_JBOHHI010000205.1:0-40224 GCF_050700595.1 Mycobacterium sp. | reverse complement strand
ACAACGTCGCGGCCGAACTCAACGCGCGTCCCCGCAAGCGCTTCGGCTGGCGCACCCCCGCCGAAGAACTCAACCGACTACTCTCAGACCCGTCCGCCTTTGTTGCAGCGACCGCTTGAATCCAAGGGTTGTTCCGCGCCCTGAGCGCGGTCTCGAGGCCGTACTTTCAGTTTCGCCGTCGGACTAACACTTGGCAGCCTATGCGGGCGGGGACTTACTGTGCTGCAGCCGTATTAACTTCACGACTGTCAGGAACCTTTCAGCCAACCGGATTACAACTTTCAGCAGATATGACCGGATCCGGCTTGACCAACTTTGTGAACGGATGCGAGCATTACCGCTGCCCGGCGAGTGCGCGTTTCTATACCCGCCAAAGTGCTACGAGAGGTTAGTGACCGCATGACCCGCTCGCATCGGATCATCGACTGGAATCCCGAGGACACCGTCGCATGGGAGGCCGGTAACAAAGCCATCGCCCGTCGCAACCTGATCTGTACGGTCGCCGCTGATCACGTCGCATTCTCGATCTGGTCGCTGTGGTCGGTGATGGTGCTGTTCATGCCCGAGCCCGTTTACGGTTTCTCGCCCAGCGACAAGTTGTTGTTGGGAGCGATCGCCACCTCTTCGGGGGATGTGTGCGCATTCCCTACACGTTGGGGATCGCGAAATTCGGTGGTCGCAACTGGACGACATTTTCGGCACTGGTGTTGATGATCCCGACCGTCGCGACGGTCGTGCTGCTGGCAAATCCCGGTCTGCCGCTATGGCCGTATTTGGCCTGCGCTGCGCTGACCGGCTTGGGCGGCGGCAACTACTCTGCGTCGCTGGCCAATGTCAACGCCTTCTACCCGCAGCGACTCAAGGGCCGGGCGCTGGCGGTCAACGCCGGCGGCGGCAATCTCGGAGTGGCGGGCGTCCAGTTGGTGGCGCTGCTGGTGCTCGCCACCGCGGGCAACCGGCAACCGTACTGGGTCTGCGCCGTCTACCTGATCTTGCTGGCGGTCGTGGGCATTGCGGCAGCATTGTTCATGGACAACCTGGACCACTGCATCGAGCCGGGTAACTACCGCTCCATCCTGTCCGAGCGGCACACCTGGGTGATTTCGCTGCTCTATATCGGCACCTTCGGCTCGTTTATCGGGCTGTCCTTCGCATTCGGTCGGGTGCTCTACATCAACTTCGTTTCCGGTGGCCAAAGCGCCGCGCAGGCCTCGCTACACGTCGCCCAGATCGCGTTTCTCGGGCCACTGCTGGGGTCGCTGTCGCGGATCTACGGGGGCAGGATGGCCGACCGCATCGGTGGCAGCCGCGTTACCTTGGCGGTCTTTGCCGGCATGATTTTGGCAACCGGTCTGTTGGTCGCCGTCAGCACCTACGACGGACACGGCCGCGGCTCTGCTACCGGACCGACGATGATCGGTTACGTCATCGGGTTCATCGCGCTGTTCATCCTGTCCGGTATCGGCAACGGGTCAGTTTTCAAGATGATCCCGTCGATCTTCGAGGCGCGTAGCCGGTCGTTGCAGGACCGGGTGGCGATGACCGAGGCGGAACGCCGGCACTGGGCGCAGGCGATGTCGGGGGCACTGATCGGGTTCGCCGGCGCAATCGGTGCGCTGGGCGGCGTCGCGATCAACCTGGTGTTGCGCCAGTCCTACCAGAGCACCGGTGCGGAGACGTCGGCGTTCTGGATTTTCCTGGGCTTTTACCTCGCCGCCGCGGCGCTCACCTGGGCGATGTATGTGCGCCGACCGGTTTCAGCGGCCGACGTGCCGGGACCGGAGACCGTGGCAGCACAAGCCCGCGTATGAGCGACGCCGGCCGAATGTGACGGCAGGGCAACTCGTCGGAAATTACCGGGTAACGCGGCGGAAACGTGTCAGGCATACATACTTCCTATGGCGCATATCGGCCAGCCCGACTCGCGGCCGCTTGCCGGCTACCGGGTGGCGGTGACGTCTGCTAACCGTGCTGACGAGCTGTGCGCGCTGCTGCGCCGACAGGGCGCTGATGTCTGCAGCGCTCCGGCAATCATCCAGGTCGCGCTGCCCGATGACGACGAACTGCACCGCCAGACCGCAGCATTGATCGCCCGCCCGCCAGACATTTTGATCGCGACGACCGGCATCGGATTTCGCGGCTGGATCGCCGCCGCCGACGGCTGGGGGCTGGCCGGCCAGTTGATCACCACGCTGGCGCACGCCCGGATCGTGTCTCGCGGGCCGAAGGCGACCGGAGCGTTGCGGGCGGCTGGCTTGCATGAGGAGTGGAGCCCGGGGTCGGAGTCGTCGCGCGAGGTATTGCATCACCTGCTCGAGTCCGGCGTCCACGGGCGGCGTATCGCATTGCAGTTGCACGGTGCGACCGAGCACTGGGATCCTTTTCCCGAGTTCGTCCATGAGCTGCGCGCCGCGGGCGCCGAGGTGGTGCCGATCCGGGTATACCGATGGTTGCCGGCGCCGGCCGGAGAGTTCGACCAGCTGCTCAGACAGATCGCCCACCGCCAGGTCGACGCCGTCAGCTTCACCTCCGCGCCGGCGGCTGCATCCACACTGCTGCGGGCCCGCGAGTTGGGTATCGCGGATCAGCTGATCGACGCGCTGCGTGCCGATGTGCGTGCGATGTGCGTCGGACCGGTGACCGCCCAACCGCTGATGCGGCTGGGTCTTCCGACGTCGTCGCCGCAGCGCATGCGGTTGGGGGCGCTGGCCCGACATATCGCCGACCAGCTGCCGTTGCATCGATCCCGAACCGTGCATGCGGCCGGTCATACCATCGAGATTCGCGGCTCCTGTGTGGTGATCGACGGCATCGTCAAGCCGCTGTCGCCCGCGGCGATGGCGACCTTACGCGTCCTGGCGCACCGTCCGGGCGCGGTGATCGCCCGCAACGACCTGTTACGCGCGCTGCCGGGCAACGGCTCCGACACCCATGCCGTTGATACCGCGGTGTTGCGGCTGCGAGCAGCGTTGGGCGACAGGAGCATTGTCGCAACTGTGGTCAAACGCGGTTACCGATTGGCGATCGACGAAGAGTCGGGTGCGGCATGACTCTGATCCTGGTCGCGCACGGCACCCGAAGACCGGAAGGGCTCGCCATGATCGGCGACCTCGTCGAGCGGGTCGGCTCGGTGTTGGGCCACCCCGTGCAGGTGGGCTTCGTCGACGTACTTGGGCCCACACCGAGCGAGATACTGTCCGCCGCGGCAGCCACTGCCGAGCCGGCGGTTGTGGTCCCGGCGTTCCTGTCCCGCGGATATCACGTCCACACCGACCTGCCCATGCATATAGCAGCGAGCGGACATCCCGATGTCACCGTCACGCCGGCATTGGGTCCGAGTCCACACATCGCACAGATAGTTTCCGAACAGCTCAGCCACTCCGGTTGGCGTCCAGGTGATTCGGTGATCCTCGCGGCAGCCGGTACATCGGACAGCAGGGCGCGTGCGGATCTGCGTGCCACCGCCACGTTACTGTCCGCGTTGCTCGGATCGTCAGTGCGGCCGGCGTTCGCCGCCACCGGTGCGCCCAGCGTGCGGGAGGCGGTTACCGAGGCGCGCAGCCGGTCGGATCGCCGAGTAGCGGTGGCGTCATACCTCTTGGCAGACGGAATGTTTGCGCATCAGCTGCGAAACTGCGGTGCTGACCTGGTCAGCGAGCCACTGAGCACCCACCCCACCCTGGCCCGGCTCATCGCCGGGCGGTTTCAGGCAGCCCGCACCTGCGCACGTGTGTGACCGACCTGCACCATCCCGTCGACCAACCGCGTCGGGTAGACCGGCACCCTCACCGAGGTGTCATCGAGGCAAAGGCCGTCCTCAAACGCAAACGCCTGCTTGGCAATCGGTGACTGAACTGCTGCCCTTCCGCTGCGGTCCCCGACCAGTCCGCGGGAAAGCACCCCGGCACCGGAGAACGGGTCGATGTTGCCCAGCGCGTGCAACGATCCGTCATCCAGACGGAACAAGGCCGCCTGCGACCCGTCGTCGAGCAGCACGGCCACACCACGGCCGGGGATGAGGTAGTCATAGGCGCACGCCGACGTCCAAGTCACCTGGGCAAGCTTCGACAAGGCGGCGATGTCGTCAAGTGGTTTCATGAGATCTCCTTATTGCCTTCGCATTTCACGTACGCACTTGCGGCATTCCGATGAGCACCGGGTCGGAGTTACCGGCGTCGGTCGGTGCCGGTCGCATACGTCCGTTGTACTCGGTGAAAGTCACCGTAGGATCAGGAGCATCGGGTGCGTTGACGAACGAGACGAACCGGGACAGTTTGTCCGGATCCTCCAGTACACCCTTCCATTCGCACTCGTAGTTAGCCGCGTGCCGAGCGATCGCCGCTTCGAACTCCGCTGCCAGACCCAGTGAGTCGCGGCACACCACGTCGCGTACGTGTTCCAGCCCACCCTCTAGAGATTCGATCCACGGCGCGGTGCGCTGCAGCCGGTCGGCGGTGCGGATGTAGAACATCAGGAAGCGGTCGATGTAGCGGACCAACGTCTCGTCGTCGAGGTCCTCGGCCAGTAATTGGGCATGTCTGGGGGTAAAGCCGCCGTTTCCGCCGACGTAGAGATTCCAGCCCTTTTCGGTGGCGATGACGCCGACATCTTTCGCGCGGGCTTCTGCGCACTCCCGAGCGCAGCCCGAGACCCCCAACTTGATCTTGTGCGGTGCTCGCAGTCCGCGGTAGCGCATCTCCAAGTCGATAGCCATCTGCACCGAATCCTGTACGCCGTATCGGCACCAGTCGTTGCCCACGCAGCTTTTCACGGTGCGCACCGCCTTGCCGTAGGCGTGGCCGGATTCCATGCCGCCGTCGACCAGCCGCTTCCAGATCGCCGGGAGCTGATCGACACGGGCGCCGAACATGTCGATGCGCTGGCCGCCGGTGATCTTGGTGTACAGACCGAAGTCCTCCGCGATCTGACCGATCAGGATCAGGTGTTCGGGTTTGATGTCGCCGCCGGGCACCCGCGGCACCACCGAGTAACTGCCGTTTTTCTGGATATTGGCCAGGAAGTGGTCGTTGGAGTCCTGCAGCGAAGCCTGTTCGCCGTCGAGAATGTGCTCGGAGCCGGTGGAGGCCAGTATCGACGCGACGGCGGGTTTGCAGATGTCGCAACCTTTTCCGGTCCCGAACCGCTCCAGCAATCCGGAGAACGTACGAATCCCCGTGGCGCTGATGACTTCGAAGAGCTCGGCGCGGGATTGGCTGAAGTGCTCACACAACGCCTTGGTCTGCTCGACTCCCTCGGCCTCGAGCAGCTGCTTGAGCATGGGAACGCAGGAGCCGCACGAAGTGCCGGCCGCGGTGCAGGACTTGAGCGCGGGCACGTCGGCGCAACCGTTGGCGATGGCCGCGGTCAGGTCCCCCTTGGTCACGTTGTTGCAAGAACAGATCTGGGCTGAGTCCGGCAGCGCGCCCACGCCCAAAGCCGCGGCGCCATCACCGGATCCAGCGGGCGAGATCAGTGCCAGCGGATCGCCGGGGAGCTCCGAACCGACCATCGGTCGCAGCACCCCGTAGGCGGAGGCATCACCGACCAGAATGCCGCCGAGCAATGTCTTCGCGTCGTCGGAGAGCACCAGTTTGGCGTAGGTCTGCTTGACCGGGTCGTTGACGACGACCTGCAGGCAATCCTCGGTCGTGCCCATTGCGTCGCCGAAGCTGGCGACGTCGACCCCGAGCAGCTTGAGCTTGGTCGACAAGTCGGCTTCGGGGAACTCGGCCCCACCGTCCAGTAGCCGGTCCGCGACCACCTCCGCAGACGTGTAACCCGGTCCGACCAGCCCGTAGCAGCGGCCCTCGATAGCGGCGACCTCGCCGACCGCAAATATATTGAAATCGCTTGTCCGACAGGATAGGTCGGTGAGCACGCCGCCGCGCTCAGCGATCGGTAGGCCCGCCGCGGACGCCAGTTCGTCACGCGGCCGGACGCCGGCAGCGAAGACCACCAGGCCGGCGTCGATGACTTCGCAGTCGGACAGGTGCACTCGCAACGATCGCCACCCGTCTAAATGCTCAAAGGATTCAATCCAGTCGGTTTTCACATCGACATGCACAGCGATCCCGAGATCGGCGATCATCCTGCCCAACAGCGCCCCGCCCGCCTCGTCGAGCTGTTGGGCCATCAGTCGCGGCGTCATCTCGACGATGTGGGTCTGCAACCCGAATCCGCGCAGTGCGTTCGCGGCCTCCAGCCCCAGCAGGCCACCGCCGATTACCACAGCGGTATTGGTGTTTCCGGCGTCCAGCATGCGCTGGGCATCGTCGCGGATGGCGTCGAGGTCGTCGAGCGTGCGGTAGACGTGGCAGCCCGGCAGGTCGTGGCCGGGAACCGGCGGGACGAACGCGTAGGACCCGGTCGCCAGCACGAGAGCGTCGTAGCCATACCGTTGGCCGTCGGCGGTCCGCACCTTCTTGGCGGCCCGGTCGATATCGGCGACCCGCGCGCTCAGCAGCAACCGCACCAGTTCGTCACCGTCGTAATCGTTGCCGGGGAGTGCCAGCTGCTCGCGTTTCCAGTGCTCGGTGTAGGCGGTGAGCCCGACCCGGTCATATGCCGCATCGGATTCCTCGGCGAGCACGGTGATCCGCCAGGATCCGTCCGTGTCGCGGGCGCGCAGCGCCTCGACGAATCGGTGGCCCACCATGCCGTGCCCGACCACCACGACATCGCGAATGTGGCGGTCGTCACAAGGATTTCCGACTGGGGCCATACCCCGAAAGTAGGGACGCGATATTGCCGAAATGTTTCGCGGAATTGGCGACCGCCTGTGAGTATGTTTCGCGAAAATCACGTCCGGGCCTGAGGTGTTCGCTTTAGGCGAACGCCCAGGTGGGACTTAAGCGTGCTCGACTCATGTTTGTACCAGTGAAGCCGACAAGGTGTCGGTAATCACAAGGCATGAGGAGACAAAAATGAGCAATCTGACGTTGTGCTCGCGGCCCGCCTGGGATGTCGACCGCTGGATGCGTGAGTTCTTCGGACCCGCCCCCGCGGCCGATTGGTTCAAGCCGCTGACCGGCGGCTTCAATCCCGCCGCGGAGATCGTCAAGGACGGCGACGACGCGCTGGTCCACCTCGAGCTGCCGGGCGTGGACGTCGACGAGGACGTCAACGTCGAGTTCGGCCACGGGGACCTGGTCATCCACGGCGAGCGTCGCGACGAGCGGGCCGGCGAAGACCCCGCGAAGGGCGGGCGAACGCTGCACGAGGTTCGCTACGGATCGTTCCGCCGGTCGTTTCAGCTGCCGGCGCACATCACCAGCGACGCGCTCACGGCGTCCTACGACGCCGGTGTGCTCACCGTCCGGATAGCGGGGGCCTATAAAGACCCCGCCGGGACTGAGGCACAGCGCATCGCGATCACCAAATAGCTGGCGAACTCAGCCCCACCGGGCCAGGATCTCCTTGGCCCGCACCGAGAGTGCAGCCTGTAGGAAGGGGCCAAAGCTGATCCGGCCGACACCCAGCGGACCGAACGACGCCGGATCGTCCTGTTCCGGCAGCGCGATCGCGTTGACCGGAAGAGCTAGTTCAGCGGTCAACCGCCGCAACGTTTCCGGATCGTGACGGCCCACCGGATAAAGGACGTCGGCACCGGCGGCCGCGGCCTCGTTGAGCCGCGCGACCGCCCGCTCGACACGGTCCGACGCGCCGCCGTCCTTGCGCAGGAACAGATCGGTGCGCGCATTGATCACCACATGTACGCGGGCGGCGTCCGCGGCTTGCCGCAGCGCGCCCACCAGCTCGGCGTGTTCGGCCGATGAGCGCAGCCGCTTGCCCTCGCTGTGCACGGTGTCTTCGATGTTCAGCCCCACCGCGCCGACCCGAACCAGCCCGTCGATCAGCCGCGATGCCGGCAATCCATAGCCTGATTCGATGTCCACCGACACCGGAACGTCCACCGCAGCGGTGATCTGCGCGACCCGGGCAAGCAGCTCGTCGAACGTCATGCCCTCGTTGTCGGGTTTACCGATCGAATCGGCGACCGGATGGCTGCCGACGGTGAGCGCGGCAAACCCGGCGTCGGTCGCCAGTCGCGCTGACCAGGCGTCCCATACCGTGGGCAGGATCACCGGGTTACCCGGCTGGTGCAGCGCCAGTAGGGTCTTCGCCCGTTCGGCCGGGGTGCGCCTTGATGGCATGGCTGGTCTGCCTCCTGGTGGGCCGTGACTTTGTCTCACGCGCTGGATCTGCGATGGATAGTATCGGTTGCATAATGTGATCCATGACACCCTCATCCCCTGGGAGATCCGTTGTCCAGCACTACTGAACTCGCCGAACTGCACGACCTCATCGGTGGCTTGAGACGGTGCGTGACGTCGTTGAAGTCCCGATATGCCGACACCCCGGCGATGCGGCGCATCGTCAACGACACCGAGCGGATTCTCAACGATGTCGAGCTGCTCGACATCGACGCCGGCGAACTCGAGCTGGCCAGTTACCCCGTGCCGCATTCGGAAGAGAAGATCGGCATCCCCGACACCGAGTACGACGCCGAGTTCTGGCGTGACGTCGACGACGAGGGCCTCGGCGGACACGGCCGGTCCTGACCAGCCCCCGTAAAAACCGGGTGCTTTCCGGTGGGTACGCTGCCAGCAGCCCACGCGAAGAGGATCACATCACAATGAGTGCACCCACGGCGAACCGTCCTGCCACCGGCGTCTTCTCCCCGACGCGCGCACAGCTACCGCAGTCCAACCTGCGCACCGATACGTGGTGGTTCCCGCCGCTGATGGTCGACATCGGGTTGGCCGCGTTCATCATCTACGCGACCATCCGCGCGTTCTGGGGCAGTGCCTACTGGGTTGATGAGTACCACTACCTGACGCCGTTCTACTCACCGTGCATCAGTGCATCGTGTGCGCCGCATGCCAGTCACCTGGGCGTCTGGTTTCCGCACTTCCCAGCGTGGATTCCGTTGGGAATGCTGGTATTACCGTTCCTACTCGCGTTCCGGATCACCTGCTACTACTACCGCAAGGCCTACTATCGCGCGGTGTGGTTATCGCCGGCGAGCTGTGCGGTCCCCGAACCGCGGGCCCACTACACCGGTGAGACGCGGCTGCCGTTGATCTTTCAGAACAGCCACCGGTACTTCTTCTACATCGCTTTCGCCATCGCGACGCTCAACACCTACGACGCGATCGTCGCGTTCCGCTCGCCGTCCGGCTTCGGGTTCGGTTTGGGCAACGTCGTTCTGGTCGTCAACGTGCTGCTGCTGTGGGCCTACACCGGCGGATGTCATTCCTGCCGGCACGTGTTCGGTGGCCGGCTCAAGCACTTCTCTAAGCATCCGGTTCGCTACCGGGTGTGGTCGCGGATCACCTGGTTCAACGAACGTCACATGACGTTTGCGTGGATCACATTGGGCACCCTGGCACTCACCGACTTCTACGTCATGCTGGTGGCCAGCGGCACAATCCACGACCTCAGATTCATTGGCTGACAAGACAAGCGAGGATTCATGGTTGAGGTCGAACGGCACTCCTACGACGTAGTAGTGATCGGTGCCGGCGGCGCGGGATTGCGTGCGGTCATCGAAGCGCGCGAGCGCGGCCTCAAGGTTGCCGTGGTGTGCAAATCCCTTTTCGGCAAGGCACATACGGTGATGGCCGAGGGCGGGGCCGCGGCGGCGATGGGCAACGCCAACCCAAAGGACAATTGGCAGACCCACTTCGGCGACACGATGCGCGGTGGGAAGTTCCTGAACAACTGGCGGATGGCCGAACTACACGCCAAGGAATCGCCAGACCGGGTCTGGGAGCTGGAGACCTACGGCGCGCTGTTCGACCGCACCAAGGACGGCAAGATCAGCCAGCGCAACTTCGGCGGACACACCTACGCGCGGCTGGCACACGTCGGCGACCGCACCGGCCTGGAGCTGATCCGCACGTTGCAGCAGAAGATCGTGTCACTGCAGCAGGAGGATCACGCCGAACTCGGTGACTACGAGGCGCGGATCAAGGTGTTCGCCGAATGCACGATCACCGAACTCCTCAAAGATGGAGACGCGATCGCCGGAGCGTTCGGATATTGGCGCGAAAGCGGCCGGTTCGTGCTGTTCGAGGCCCCGGCGGTGGTGATGGCCACTGGCGGGATCGGCAAGTCATTCAAGGTGACGTCGAACTCGTGGGAGTACACCGGCGACGGCCACGCGCTGGCGCTGAGGGCCGGCGCAACGCTGATCAACATGGAGTTCGTCCAGTTCCACCCGACCGGCATGGTGTGGCCGCCCAGCGTCAAGGGGATCCTGGTCACCGAAGGCGTGCGCGGTGACGGCGGAGTGCTGAAGAACTCAGACGACAAGCGGTTCATGTTCGACTACATCCCGTCGGTGTTCAAAGGCCAGTACGCCGAAACCGCACAAGAGGCCGACCAGTGGCTCAAGGACAACGACTCGGCCCGTCGCACCCCCGACCTGCTGCCGCGCGACGAGGTCGCACGCGCGATCAACTCCGAAGTCAAAGCCGACCGCGGCAGCCCGCACGGCGGGGTCTACCTCGACATCGCGTCACGGCTGACACCCGCGGAGATCAAGCGGCGATTGCCGTCGATGTATCACCAGTTCATGGAGCTGGCCGGGGTCGACATCACCAAGGAACCGATGGAAGTCGGGCCGACCTGCCACTACGTCATGGGCGGTATCGAGGTTGACCCGGACACCGGCGCGGCCAGCGTCGCCGGGCTGTTCGCCGCCGGGGAGTGCTCCGGCGGGATGCACGGGTCCAACCGGCTGGGCGGCAATTCGTTGTCGGACCTGCTGGTGTTCGGCCGGCGCGCAGGTCTGGGCGCGGCCGACTACGTGCGAGCGTTGAGCAGCCGCCCGACCGTTGCCGAGCAGGCGGTCGACGCCGCCGGCAAGCTGGCGCTGGTGCCGTTCGAAGGGCCCGAAGATGGTTCGGCTCCGGAGAATCCGTACAACCTGCAGATCGACCTGCAGAATGCGATGAACGACTTGGTCGGGATCATTCGTAATGCCGGTGAGATCTCCGAGGCGCTGTCCCGGCTGGACGAGTTGCGCGCCCGCTACACCAAGATGCAGGTCGAAGGAAATCGCCAGTACAACCCGGGATGGAACCTGGCCATCGACCTGCGCAACATGCTGCTGGTCAGCGAATGTGTGGCCCGGGCGGCGTTGGAGCGCACCGAGAGTCGCGGCGGCCATACCCGCGACGACCATCCAGCGATGGAGGCGAGCTGGCGCAACACGCTGCTGGTGTGCCGAGCAAAAGGCGACTCGGCTCTCCCCCACGTCGACGTCGGCCGCGAGGAGCAGGTCCCGATGCGGCCGGACTTGCTGGAGCTCTTCGAGATCTCGGAACTGGAGAAGTATTACACCGACGAAGAGCTGGCCTCCCATCCTGGACGGAGAAGCTAGATGACATATGACGCGACCATGCGGGTGTGGCGCGGCGACGCGGACGGCGGTGCACTGGAGGACTTCATCGTCGAGGTCAACGAGGGTGAGGTGGTGCTCGACGTCATCCACCGGCTGCAACAGACCCAAACCCCCGATCTCGCGGTGCGGTGGAACTGCAAGGCCGGCAAGTGCGGATCGTGCTCGGCGGAGATCAACGGCATGCCCCGGTTGATGTGCATGACGCGGATGTCGACGTTCACCGAGGACGAGGTTGTCACCGTGACACCCATGCGCACGTTCCCGGTGATCCGCGATCTGGTCACCGATGTGTCGTTCAATTACGAAAAGGCGCGTGAGATACCGTCGTTCGCGCCACCCAAGGATCTGCAGCCCGGCGAGTACCGGATGGCGCAGGTCGATGTCGGGCGCTCGCAGGAGTTTCGTAAGTGCATCGAATGCTTCCTGTGTCAAAATGTCTGCCACGTGATCCGCGACCACGAAGAGAACAAACAGGCGTTCGCGGGTCCTCGGTTCTTCATCCGCCTCGCCGAACTCGAGATGCATCCGCTCGACACGGCAGACCGGCGCGATCTGGCACAGGATGACGCCGGCCTCGGGTTGTGCAATATCACCAAGTGCTGTACCGAGGTCTGCCCGGAAGGTATCAAGATCACCGACAACGCGATCATCCCGATGAAGGAGCGCGTGGCCGGCCACCGATACGACCCGGTGGTGTGGTTGGGCAACAAGCTGTTCCGCCGCTAACTCGCCGAGCGTACTCGCGGTCAGGCACCGAGTCGGCGGAAAATGCTGCGGTGAAACACGATCGGCGCCACCTCGGGGTCGACCTGGACGTCGCTGACGCGCAACACCACGATGGTGTGGTCCCCGGCCGGGACCAGTTGCACTATCGTGCTTTCCAACCACACGCTGGTGCCCTTGATGAAGACCGCGCCGCTACCGTTGGACACGGTTTCCAAACCGGCGAACCGGTCACCGGTCTTGGCGGCCAGTGAGCGCACCGCCTCGTCGTGCGCCTCGCCCAGGACGCTGATGCCCAGCGACGGCACGTCTTCGAGTTTCGGCCAGGTGGTCGACGTGTTCTGCACGCAAAACGACACCAGCGGCGGATCCAGCGACACCGGAACGAATGTGCTGACCGCCAGCCCTTCCCGGATTCCGTTGATCTCGGCGGCAATCGCGATCACGCCGCACGGGAAGTGACCGAAGGCCTCGCGCAGTGACGACGGTGTCAGCTTGTCGGGTGAGTTCACCAGGGTTTCATTCGTGTCGGTGGTTCTCGCTCTCCTGACCCTACTCGCGTGGCGCCGCCTGCTGGCCGGGACCCGTCGAATATCCGTGCGCGCGGGCGACATCGGGGTGTGCCCGCAATCTGCTCTTCCAGGCGTTGCGGCCGTAGATCGAGAAGATCGGGTCCGACGGGTCGGTGCACATGCCCGCCCGCGCCGCCAAGTCAGCCGGCAGCGAGAGGACCGGAATCTGCGCGTCCAGCCGTGGATTGAAGAAGAACGGCACCGAGATCTGCTCCGCCCCGGAATGCAGGCTCACCCGGTGCTCGGTGGCCCGTAAGTAACCGCCGGTCGCGACCTCGAGAAGTTCGCCGATATTGACGACGAACGCGCCGTCGACAGCGGGAACATCGATCCAGCCGCCGTCCCGGCGTGGGCGCACCTGCAGTCCCCGACGGCCCGATTCGGCCAGAAGGAGCGTGAGCACCCCGGCGTCTCGATGCGCGCCCACGCCCTGCGGGGTGTCCGCGCGCCCCGGATAGCGCACGAGCTTGATCAGCGTGGCGGGCGCGCCGGCGAAGGCCGCGTCGAAGACATCGGGTGCGTTGCCCAGCGCGGCCGCCCAATGCCGCAACAGCGTGCGGGCCACCCCGGAGAGCGCGGCGCCGAAGGCGTCGATGATGCCGGGCAACTCCGGCAGTGCTGCCGGCCACTGATTGGGTCCCTGTAGCCACAGATAGTCCGGCTTTCGGAGGCCACCCACCGGTGCCCGCTCCGGCCCGAGGTCGATCTGCTCGCGCCAGTCCGGTTCACCGCCGGTCCGCTCGCCGCCCACGCGCGTGTAGCCGCGGAAATGCGGACTGCGCACCATCGCGATGGCGTCCTTATCGGCCTGCGGCAGCGCGAACAGCCGACGTGCTGAGGCAAGAACCCGGGCGGCCAGATCTTCGGACACCCCGTGGCCGGTCAGGTAGAAGAAGCCGACTTCGTGAGCGGCCGTCCGGAGCCTGCACCGCAAGTCGTCGGGGTCGTCGCGGAGGTCCACCACTGGGAGCGCGGTGATCGTCGCCACAGTTGCCACCGGTTCATCATCGTTGCAGGTCAGTAGGTCCGCCAGGGAAAAAATCAGGCGTAAGCCAACCGGTTGGTTACTTAGGCAATGAAATTTAGCTCACACCCGCTTGCGTTGAAGTTACCGAACCGTTAAGTTTGGCCCTGTTACTGGTGGGTAACTTAAGCCCGAGTACCCAACCATCAAGTGGCATTCCCATCGAGGAGGACGCGTGAGCCACTACAAGAGCAATGTCCGCGACCAGGTATTCAACCTGTTTGAGGTGTTGGGCGTGGACAAGGCCTTCGGTGATGGTGACTTCAGCGATCTCGACGCCGACACCATCCGCGAGATGCTGAGCGAGATGAGCCGGCTGGCCGAGGGTCCGATCGCGGACTCGTTCGTCGAGAGCGACCGAAACCCGCCGACCTTCGACCCCGAAACGCACTCGGTGACGCTGCCGGAGCCGTTCAAGGATTCGGTGCGCGCGGTTCTCGAGGCCGGCTGGGACAAGGTTGGCCTCGATGAGGCGCTGGGCGGCACCCCGATGCCCAAGGCAGTGATGTGGGCGCTGCACGAGCACATCCTCGGCGCCAACCCGGCGGTGTGGATGTACGGCGGCGGCGCAGGCTTCGCCAACATCTTCTACCACCTGGGC
This sequence comes from Mycobacterium sp., assembly GCF_050700595.1. Classification (GTDB taxonomy): domain Bacteria; phylum Actinomycetota; class Actinomycetes; order Mycobacteriales; family Mycobacteriaceae; genus Mycobacterium. Next base: position 25,894 of record NZ_JBOHHI010000205.1, on the reverse strand, counting down.
ACCGAGGAGCAGAAGACGTGGGCCGTACTGGCCGCCGAGCGCGGCTGGGGCGCCACGATGGTGCTGACCGAGCCCGACGCCGGCTCGGACGTGGGCGCCGCCCGTACCAAGGCCGTGCAGCAGGATGACGGTTCCTGGCACATCGAGGGTGTCAAGCGGTTCATCACCTCTGCTGACTCCGGCGACTTGTTCGAGAACATCTTCCACCTGGTGCTGGCCCGCCCGGAGGGAGCGCGCTCGGGCACCAAAGGTCTGTCGCTGTTCTTCGTACCCAAGTTCCTGTTCGACCTCGAAACCGGCGAGCCGGGCGAGCGCAACGGCGTGTTCGTCACCAACGTCGAGCACAAGATGGGCCTGAAGGCCTCCGCGACCTGCGAGCTGTCCTTCGGTCAGCACGGCGTGCCCGCCAAGGGCTGGCTGGTCGGCGAGGTGCACAACGGCATTGCGCAGATGTTCGAGGTCATCGAGCAGGCCCGCATGATGGTTGGCACGAAGGCAATCGCGACGTTATCCACCGGGTATCTGAACGCACTGGACTACGCCAAGTCGCGGGTCCAGGGTGCGGACCTCACCCAGATGACGGACAAGGCCGCGCCGCGAGTGACGATCACCCATCACCCCGACGTGCGTCGGTCCCTGATGACCCAGAAGGCGTACGCCGAAGGTCTGCGCGCGCTGTACCTCTACACCGCGACCTACCAGGACGCCGAGGTGGCCAAGGCGGTGCAGGGCGTGGACCCCGAGTTGGCGGTCAAGGTCAACGACCTGATGCTGCCGGTGGTCAAGGGCGTCGGATCCGAGCAGGCCTACGCCAAGCTCACCGAGAGCCTGCAGACCTTCGGTGGATCGGGCTTCCTACAGGACTACCCGATCGAGCAGTACATCCGCGACGCCAAGATCGACTCGCTCTACGAGGGCACTACCGCCATCCAGGCGCAGGACTTCTTCTTCCGCAAGATCGTCCGCGACAAGGGTGTGGCGCTAGGCCACGTGGCGGGCCAGATCGAAGAGTTCGTCAAGAACGAGTCCGGCAACGGCCGACTGAAGGCCGAACGCGCGCTGCTGGCCGTCGCGCTGGCGGACGTGCAGGCCATGGCGGCCTCGTTGACCGGCTATCTGATGGCCGCGCAAGAGGACATCGCCAGCATCTACAAGGTCGGCCTGGGTTCGGTGCGCTTCCTGATGAGCGTCGGCGACCTGGTGATCGCCTGGCTGTTGCAGCGTCAGGCGGCGGTGGCCGTCCAAGCGCTCGATGACGGCGCCGGCGACGCCGACCGGGCCTTCTACGAGGGCAAGATCGCGGTGGCGTCGTTCTTCGCGAAGAACTTCCTGCCGCTGCTGTCCAGCACCCGGCAGGTGATCGAGACGCTCGACAACGACATTATGGAGCTTGACGAAGCCGCCTTCTAATCCTCGCGAGCTACGAGTTGAGGTAGGTCATCACGGCGAGCACGCGACGGTGGTGCGCCTGAGACGGTGCCAGGTCGAGCTTGCTGAAGATGCTGGACACGTGCTTCTCGACTGCTCCCTCGGTGATCGAAAGACGTTGGGCCAGAGAAATATTGGAATGCCCCTCGGCCATCAGAGCCAGCACCTCGCGCTCCCGCGCGGTCAGCCGGTCCAGCACATCGGCGGCGCGGCGCGACCCCATCAGCTGCCGCACCACTTCCGGGTCAAGCGCGGTGCCACCGTCCGCGACGCGCCGCAGCGCCGCGTCAAACTCCTGAATATCGGCCACCCGGTCCTTCAGCAGGTAACCCACACCTTCGGGATGTCCGGCCAAAAGTTCAGCAGCGTAGCGGGTTTCCACCCACTGTGAAAACAGCAACACACCGATGTCAGGATGTGACCGACGCAGTGACACCGCCGCGACCAGGCCCTCGTCAGTGAAGCTGGGCGGCATGCGGATGTCCACCACGAGGACATCAGGCTGCAGCTGGTCCGCCGCGTCCAGCAACTCCGAGGCGCTGCCAACCTTAGCCAGTACGTCATGCCCACGTTCGACAAGGAGTTGCGCCAGGCCGTCGCGCAGTATCGCGCTGTCTTCAGCGATGACGACGCGCGTCACGTCCCGGCCCCCGACGGGACGACCACGGTGACGGCGGTGGGTCCGCCGGCAGGACTGTCGATCTCCAGGCGACCGTCGACCATCGCCAACCGATCTCGCAAGCCCGTGAGCCCAGAGCCACCGCCCACCGTGGCACCGCCAGACCCGTTGTCCGACACAATGATCCGCAGATCCACCGAATCGCTTAGCAGCCGAACCGTCGCTTCGGTGGCCGCAGAGTGCCGAGAGACATTCGCCAGCAGTTCGGTCACGCAGAAGTAGGCCAGCGTTTCGACGCCGACGGGCGGCCGCACCTGGATGTCGTCGGTAACCTCGACCGGAATCGGGCTGCGCGCCGCCAGCGTTTGGACCGCGGCGCCCAGGCCGAGATCCAGTGCCGGCGGGCGGATTCCGCGTACCAGGTCGCGTAGCTCAGTCAACGTCTCCTTTGTGTTCGCCAGTGCGTCGGACACCAATTCGCTGACGCGCGTCGGCTCGGAGGATTCGGCGAGTTGTTCCTCGGCGCGCGCCAGGGCCATGGCCACGGTGATCAGTCGGGCTTGCGTCCCGTCGTGCAGGTCACGCTCCACACGGCGCAGGGTAGCGGCAGAGTCCTCAACGACGTCGGCGCGGGCACGTTCCAACTGCGCCACCCTGCGTTCTCGCTCGCTCGGAGACAGCAGCGCCTGGGCCAACCGGACATGAGCACGACTGACACCGAGCATCACCCAGCCCAGCACATAGAGCGCGACAAGGCCGGCCAACGACAGCAGCAAATAGGCACCCGGCGATTTCACCCGCTGGTCGATCAACACGACCGCGTGGCCGGACAGCCACCAAACGACAGGCGAAGCCACCAGGAACCCGGCCGCCGCGACGGCGCCGAGCACCGCGGAGCCGACGACCGTCAGGACAGCGCCCTGCAGCGCCAGAAAGCCCAGACTCCGCCAACCGACACCGTCGGTCAACGCAGCCCGCAGCGTGAGCCACCACCCCTCCGGCCGGATGAACGGCGCCGGGGCGTCGATGGTGACACCCATGAGCCGGGCCATCGACCGATGCAACCGATTCCACAGTCGGCCGGTCAACACCGCCCCGGCTACCAACAGAATGCCGGCCACCGTGAGGAGAACCGGAGCGGAGCCCAGCCCGACGCAGAAGACGTACGCGAGGCCGACCACCGCGGTCACATAGGCCATCACCAGGTACAGGTAGGCGCGCCAGGCCGCCGCTCGCAAAGGTGTCAGCAGCGACCGGAACCCCGGACGTTCGGCCGGAGCACCGGGAGATGCGGTCACGCTGCTAGTCACGAGAACCATGGTGGCCCGTCCGGCCCTTGCGATCCATCGTGCTGGCCCGCGAATCCGTGGTGGGGCTAGCCCCATTTGACCTGGCAGCCGTGCTGCGGCCAGATTCGAGGATGCTCCGCGTTGCCATCGGGTCGGGGGGTCGGACGACAACACGGAGCTTCCGAGCGACCGGATACCCACACCGCCGCGTGACTAATCACGATTAATCACGCTCCACGAGTATTTTTCCGCCCGGGGCCGCCTCAGGCTTCGAGAATCGCGGCGACACCTTGCCCGCCGGCCGCGCAGATCGAAATCAGCGCCCGAAGCGGCTTGCCCGCGGCCCCCTTTTGGTTGGCCTTTGCCTCCGCCAGTTGCTTTGCGGTCTGCGCGAGGATCCGCCCACCTGTGGCGGCGAACGGGTGACCGGCAGCCAGCGATGAACCATTGACGTTGAGCTTGGACCGGTCGATGGGTCCCAGCGCGGCATCCAGGCCCAACCGCTCCTTGCAGTACTCCTCGGACTCCAACGCCTGCAGGTGCGCCAGCACCACCGACCCGAAGGCCTCGTGGATTTCGTAGAAATCAAAATCTTGCAGTCCCAGTCCGTTTCTCGCCAACAGCCGCGGTATCGCGTAGGTCGGCGCCATCAGTAGGCCGTCGGCGCCGTTGACGTAGTCGACCGCCGCGGTCTCGGCATCGACGAAGTAGGCGAGCGGGGTCAGCGAGTGCTCGGACGCCCACTCCTCGGTCGCCAGCAACGCGACCGACGCGCCGTCGCTCAGCGGCGTCGAATTGCCGGCCGTTAGCGTGGCGTCGCCGGATTTCACCCCGAATACCGGCTTGAGCTTCGCCAGCTTCTCCACCGACGCGTCCGGACGCAGGTTCTCGTCCCGGTACAGCCCCAAAAACGGGGTGACCAGATCGTCGAAGAAGCCCCGATCGTAGGCGGCCGCCATGTTGCGGTGGCTGGCGGCGGCCAGCTCATCCTGGTCGAGCCGTGTGATGCCCATCTTCTTGGTGGTGATGGCTTGGTGCTCACCCATCGACAGCCCGGTGCGCGGCTCCTTGTTCACCGGTATCTCCACCCCGAGGCTGGCGGGCAGCTTGCCCACCAGCTTCAACCGCTCGACGTTGGACTTGGCCCGGCGCAATCCCAGCAACGTACGGCGCAACTCGTCGCCAAAGCCGATCGGCGCATCGGAGGCGGTGTCCACCCCGCCGGCGGCGGCGACCTCGTAGCGGCCGGCGGCGATCCCGTCCGCGGCGGAGATCGCCGCCTGCAAACCCGTCCCGCAGGCCTGCTGGATGTCGAACGCGGGTGTATAGGACGACAGCGCCGATCCCAGTACGCATTCGCGCATGAGGTTGAAGTCACGGCTGTGTTTGAGCACGGCACCGCCAATCACCGCCCCGAGCCGTTCACCGGCCAGACCGAACCGGTCGACCAGGCCGCCCAGGGCCGCGGTGAACATGTCCTGGTTGGACGCCTCGGCGTAAGCGCGGTCGGCACGCGCGAACGGAATCCGGTTGCCGCCCAGCACGGCGACGCGTCGCGGGGTCTTGGAACTTGCAGAGGAATTTGCAGGGGGCACGTTTGTCTCCGTCAGTTGTGGTTATCCGCGGGTTTAGTTCATACTACCCATCGTTCTTACTCTTGAGTAAGTTCAGTCTGGATACGGTCGTGGATAGACGGCACGCTCGACATGGAAGGCAACTCAGTGGCCCCCAAACTTTCATCGGACCTATTCTCCCAGGTCGTCAACTCCGGACCGGGATCGCTCCTGGCCAAGCAACTCGGCATTCCGCGGCCCGAGCCGCTGCGCCGCTACCGGGCCGGGGACCCGCCGCTGGCCGGGTCGCTGCTGATCGGCTCTCCTGAAGACCAGGCGGGCCGGGTGGTCGAACCGCTGCGCGCAAGCCTGAGCAAAGATTACGAAGTGGTGGGCGCCAACCTGGGCGGTCGCTGGGCCGATTCATTCGGCGGGCTGGTGTTCGACGCCACCGGTATCACCGCACCGTCCGGGTTGAGGGCGCTGCACGAGTTCTTCACTCCGCTGCTGCGCAACATCGGCGCGTGCGGTCGTGTCGTCGTGGTCGGCACCACCCCCGAGGCGGCCGGCAGCAGCGACGAGCGGATCGCGCAGCGCGCGCTTGAGGGCTTCACCCGGTCGCTGGGCAAGGAGTTGCGCCGGGGAGCCACGGCTGCGCTGGTCTATTTGTCTCCCGACGCCAAACCTGCTGCTACCGGCCTGGAGTCGACCATGCGGTTCATCCTGTCGGCCAAATCGGCCTATGTCGACGGCCAGGTGTTCTTCGTCGGGGCCGACGACTCCACTCCGCCATCCGACTGGGACCGGCCGCTGGACGACAAGATCGCCATCGTGACCGGTGCGGCCCGGGGCATCGGGGCGACGATCGCCGAGGTGTTCGCCCGCGACGGGGCCCGCGTCGTGGCCATCGACGTGGAGGCAGCCGCGGAGGCTCTGCAAAAGACGGCCGGTCGGGTCGGCGGCACGGCGTTGACACTGGACGTCACCGCGGACGACGCCGTCGAAAAAATCACCGGGCATCTTCGCGACCACCACAACGGCCGGGCCGACATCCTGGTCAACAACGCCGGCATCACTCGCGACAAACTGCTGGCCAACATGGATGACCCCCGGTGGGACGCGGTCATGGCGGTGAATTTGCTTGCCCCACTTCGCCTCACCGAAGGACTGGTCGGCAATAGCAGCATCGGGGAAGGTGGCCGGGTGATCGGATTGTCGTCGATGGCCGGTATTGCCGGCAACAGGGGGCAGACCAACTACGCCACCACCAAGGCCGGCATGATCGGCCTCACGCAGGCACTGGCGCCGAAGCTCGCCGAGAAGGGCATCACCATCAACGCCGTGGCACCGGGATTCATCGAAACCCAGATGACGGCAGCGATCCCGTTGGCTACCCGTGAGGTGGGCCGCCGGATGAACTCGCTGTACCAGGGCGGTCAGCCCGTCGACGTCGCCGAGACGATCGCTTACTTCGCCAGCCCCGCGTCGAACGCGGTGACCGCCAACGTGATTCGTGTCTGCGGCCAAGCCATGCTGGGGGCGTGAGGTGACGCAGCCAAGCGGTCTGAAGAATCTGCTGCGCGCAGCAGCCGGGGCGTTGCCGTTCGTGCCGCGCGGCGACCAGTTGCCCGACCGGACACTGACGGTCAAGGACGTGCCGATCGATCGCGCCAACGTGGCGGCATACGCAGCGGTCACCGGACTGCGTTACGGCGACAACGTACCGCTGACCTATCCGTTCGCACTGACTTTCCCGACGATGATGTCGCTGGTGACCGGGTTCGACTTCCCGTTCGCCGCAATGGGAGCCGTTCACACCGAAAACCAGATCACGCAATACCGCCCGATCGCGGTGACCGATACCGTCGATATCGCGGTCCATGCCGAGAACCTCCGCGAACACCGCAAGGGCCTACTGGTGGACCTGGTGACCGATGTCAGCATCGGCGACGATGTCGCGTGGCATCAGGTGACGACCTTTTTGCATCAGCAGCGCACCAGCCTGTCCGACGAGCCCAAGCCGCCGCCGCAGAAACAGCCCAAGCTGCCGCCACCGAATGCGATTCTGCGGATCACGCCGGGCCAAATTCGGCGTTACGCGACGGTCAGCGGTGATCACAACCCGATTCACACCAACCCGGTCGGTGCTAAGTTGTTCGGATTCCCGACGGTTATTGCGCACGGGATGTTCAGCGCGGCAGCGGTATTGGTTAACCTCGAGGGCAGGATTCCGGACGCGGTGACGTATTCGGTGCGGTTCGCCAAACCGGTGGTACTGCCGGCCAGCGCGGGGCTATACGTCGAGCAGGTCGATGACGGCTGGGACCTCGCCTTGCGCAACATCGCCAAGGGCTATCCGCACCTGACCGGCACCGTGCGACCACTCTAGCGTGCCTGGTCCTACGGATTCGGCCATGGAGCCACCCATCTGCTCGGCAAAAGCGTGTCGCGCGCCGGCCCGATGGAAGGTGGTCTGGAACAACCCGCGCATCCACCAACCGGACCGGGAGAAAGTATGGCTGGCCTGCGACGACCACCGCGACTCCCTGGCCGAGCACCTGCGCATCCGATCGATGCTGCGCCGCGTCGACCCGATGACGACAGATGACGCCGACTAAGGAGCCGGACAGGCTGGTTCGGGAATGCGCCGACGTTCGGTCAGCATGCGCAGTCCATGCGCGCCGAGGGCAGCAGCCAGGAAAACCGCCAGCAACCAAAGCGGCGGCCGCGCCAGTTCCCAGACGAAGATCGCGGCCCAAACCGGTGCTCGTTGCGTAACGGCGAGCACACCGGCGGCAGCGGCCAACGAGATGGCCGCGACGTGGATCTGTACCCCGAGCATCGCATTGGTCGCCAGCGCCAGCAGTGCTCCGGCCGACGCACCCGTGGCCAGGGACGGGGTGAGCATCCCGCCTGTTGCACCGGCGCGGAGGAACACTGCGGTCAGAACGGGTTTCAAGATCAGGATCGCGCCGGCCGCCACGAGTGTCATGCCACTGTTCAGGCTGACGGTCAGGATGCTTCTGCCGTTGCCGGGCAGCTCGGGCCACCAGTGCGAAAAGACACCGATCAACACTCCGGCGGCGGCGATCGTCGGGACGAGCACCCATGACCGCTCCACGGCTATCCGGTGCGCAGCCGCCATCAGGCGGTTGAACCCCAGGCCGACTGTGAGCGTCACCGGTGCCAACAGCACTACATAACCCATCAGCAGGTAGGACAGCTGCGGACCCGGCCAGTCCAGGATCGGCCGATCGTGCGTGACGATCGACGCGACAGCGACTGCCAGGCTTGACGTGATCAACGCAGCGCCCAGTGCACGCGGATGCCACGTCTTCAGCACGATGCGCGCCGCGAACAGCGCGCCACCCAGCGGCACCGCGTAGACCGCGCCGAGGCCGGCGCCGGCCGCACACGCCAGCAGGACTTCCCGATCCTGCGACGACAGCCGTTTCAGCCATCCGGTAGCCGAATCGCCGAGGGCCGCGGCGAACTGCCGAGGTGCCCCCTCGCGGCCCAGTGATGCACCCGATCCGATCACCACCAGCTGCAATGCGGCGTCAACGCTTAACGGCACCAAGGGTATTCGATCGCGGCTTGCGATCGCCTCAGACAGCGGCGGAACATCCGTCCTGGACCGCAGTGCCCACCAGCCCAAGCCTGCCAGCGCGCCGCCGACCATGGGCCCCAGCGACCGGCGGACCGGACTGCTGTCGGTGACCCCGGCGAGCAACGACCCAAAGCTGTAGTGGTAGGTGAGGTGCTCGACGAAACGCAACAGCAGGATCGTCGCCAACCCCGCTACCCCGGCCAGCAGCCCGACAATCACGATCGCGCAGAAGAAATCGAGATTGCGGCGAGTCACGGGATGAATTGCGAACCGACCAGAAATTACCCGGAGCCGCTGGCGACTTTGGGCGCGGTATCGCCGGCATCCGACGGTGTGCCCTTGAGCCCGCGCCAGAACATGTTGATCATCAGCCCGGCCGCTTCATCGACGTCGGTGTCGCCGGTACTGACCCGGCTGGCCACTGCCTCGCCGGCCCCTACCAGCGCCACGGCCATCATCTCGAAGTCCGTGTCGGGCTGGGGGTTTCGGGTGCCGGCCCGTAGCAGGCGGGCAACCAGTGTGACGATCTGCTCACGACCCTCGCGTACGGTCTGGGCAAATGCCTGCGAGCTGGTGGCCTGGGTGTACATCACGATCCACGACGCCCGGTTGGCGTCGATATAGCGCAGGAACGACGCGATGGTGTTGCGCAGCAAATCCTTCGGGCTCTGCTCGAGGTCGATGTCCTCACGCACTGCGTCGATGAAGCGGGTCAACTCGCGGTTCAGGCAGGCGCCGAACAGCTCCTCCTTGGAGCCGTAGTAGAGATAGAGCATCGGCTTGGAGATCTGCGCCTCGGCGGCGATCGCGTCCATCGACGTCTCGTGGTAGCCGTTGACCGAGAACATCTGGACGGCGGCGTCGAGCATCTGCTGCTCACGGACGGCACGGGGTAGCCGCTTGGTGCCACCAGCCATGCTCGTCCTTCGCCTAACGCCGGGATTATCTGACTCCAGAGTAGGCAATATGCGTGATGTGCGCCGGTGACGTTGAGATAGTCACGCATCCTAATGGCCGCAGCCCGACCCGGAGCGCTTCACCGCGGCCATCCGCTGTAGCGAGGCGTCGATCGCCGGCATCGCCAGCTCGCCCGCTGCCACCGCCTTCTCCAGGCGGTCCAGCACCGCGGGCACCTCGTCGGTGGTGACCCACAGCGCGGTGTCGATGCCGGCCTGCAGGGTCCGTAAAACAGCGTCGGGCACCCCGAAGCGCTGGTTGATCGCGGCCATGCTGGACAAGTCGTCGCTGAACACCGGCCCGTCGAACGGCGGGCCGCCGTAGCCGCTGCCGCCGCGTAGCAATTGCACGGCGGCCAGGCTCAGGCTGGCCGGCTGGTCGCCGGTGAGCCCGGGAACCTGCATGTGACCGATCATCACCGCGACCGGGGCTTCGGCGACCAGCGTCCGGTAGGGCACCAGGTCGTCGTGCTGCAACTCGTCCAGCGGCGGGGTGGTCACCCCGCCGGTGTGTGAGTCGCCCGAGCCATGCCCGTGGCCGGGAAAATGCTTGAGCACGGGCAGCAGCCCGGCGTCGCGCAGACCGCGGGCATAGGCCCCGGCGTATCGGGTGACCACCGCCGGATCCGAGCCGAACGACCGGTCGCCGATCACGGTGTCGTCCGGGGCATTGGTGACGTCGACAACCGGGGCGAAGTCGATGGTGATGCCCAGCCCGCGCATCTTGTGGCCGCGGTCCAGCGCGATCCCGTAAACGTCGTCGACGCTGCGGGTCTGCGCCAACACCCGCGCCGACGGCGACGGGCCGATCACCGAGGACAGCCGCGACACTCGGCCACCTTCTTCGTCGACGCTGACCGCCAGCGGCAGTGGGCCCGCGTTTTTGGCGATGTCGGTCAAGGAACCGTCGGTGAACATCGACAGGTCGGTCCAGCTGCCGATGAAAATGCCGCCGACGTGTTGGCTGCTGATCACTGTTCTGGCGTCGTCGGCGTCGCGCACCCCGACCATCAGCAACTGTGCCAGCTTGTCGCGGGTGGCCAGGGCCGTCACGTCGCCGCACACCCGCGGTACCGGTTTGGCCGCCGGGTGATCGGCGGTCGACGACGAGGACGTGGGCGGTTTGGCGTGCCCGCCGCATGCCACGACGAGCGCCGACATCGCGGCAAGCACCGCCATGATGCGTGGAAGACCCATCGGCCCATGCTGTCACGGAGCGTGATCATCGCTGGCGGGTGGACGGTGCGCGCACCGCTTTCTGCTAGTTTGGCGACTGACGATCGCAACTTCGAGGAGCCCCGATGAACCGGTTCGTTGCGCCCGCTGCGGCCAGCGTCGTGGTGGGTCTGTTGCTGGGTGCGGCCGCGATCTTCGGGATCACCCTGATGGTGCAGCAAGACACCAAGCCGCCCCTTCCGGGCGGCGACCCACAGTCGTCGGTACTCAACCGGGTTGAGTACGGCAACCGCAGCTGATCTGAGCGCGCGGGCTCCAGTTGCCTCTGCGGCGGCGCCGCTGTCGCGGCGCTGGTTGTGGTTGGTGGCGGCCGTTGCGCTGGCGTTGAGCTTCGCCCAGTCGCCCGGGCAGGTCTCCCCCGACACCAAGCTCGATCTCACTGCCAGCCCGCTGCGCTTCCTGGCTCGTGCCACCAATCTGTGGAACAGCGAGTTGCCGTTCGGGCAGGCGCAAAACCAGGCGTACGGATACCTGTTTCCGCACGGCACCTTCTTCCTGGCCGGCCACCTGCTCGGTTTGCCCGGCTGGATCACCCAGCGGCTGTGGTGGGCGGTGCTGCTCACCATCGGGTTTTGGGGACTGTTGCGGGTCGCCGAGGCATTGGGCGTCGGAAGCCCGACATCGCGCGCGGTCGCGGCCGCCGCGTTCGCGCTGTCGCCGCGGGTGCTGACCACACTCGGGTCGATCTCGTCGGAAACCCTGCCGATCATGCTGGCGCCGTGGGTGCTGCTGCCGACGATTTTGGCGCTGCGCGGCGAGGCCGACCGGTCGGTGCGCAGGCTGGCCGGGCAAGCCGGGCTGGCGGTGGCATTGATGGGCGCGGTCAACGCCATCGCCACGTTGGCGGGCTGCCTGCCCGCGGTGATCTGGTGGGCCTGCCACCGGCCGAACCGGGTGTGGTGGCGCTACACGGCCTGGTGGCTGGTGGCGCTGGCGCTGGCGATGTCGTGGTGGCTGGTGGCGTTGGTCCTGATGGCCCGGATCAGCCCGCCATTCCTGGACTTCATCGAATCTTCCGGTGTCACAACGCAATGGTCGTCGCTGGTCGAGGTGCTGCGCGGCACCGACAGCTGGACACCGTTCGTGGCGCCGACCGCCACCGCGGGTGCACCGCTGGTCACCGGAACCGTGGCCATCCTGGGCACCAGCCTGGTCGCCGCCGCGGGGCTGGCCGGGCTGGCTCGGATGCCTGGGCGCGGCAGCCGCGCCCGGGGGCGGTTGGTGACGATGCTGCTGATCGGGGTGGTGCTGATCGCCGCCGGATACTCCGGCGGACTGGGCTCGCCACTGGCACACCAGCTGCAGACGTTCCTGGACGCCGGCGGCGCGCCGCTGCGCAATGTGCACAAGCTGGAATCGCTGATCCGCATCCCGTTGGTGCTGGGGCTCGCGCAGCTACTGGGCCGGGTACCGCTGCCGGGCAGCGCGTCGGCGCGCGAGTGGATCAGCGCATTCGCCCACCCGGAACGCGACAAGCGGGTCGCGACCGGAATCGTCGTGCTGATCGCGCTGATGGTCAGCACCTCGCTGGCCTGGACCGGTCGGATCACCCCGCCCGGCGCGTTCCGCGCGATACCGCAGTATTGGCACGACGCCGCCGACTGGCTCAGCGCGCACAACATCGGCACCCCGACCCCGGGCCGGGTATTGGTGGTTCCCGGCGCCCCGTTCGCCACCCAGGTCTGGGGCACCAGCCACGACGAACCGCTGCAGGTGCTCGGCGACGGCCCGTGGGGAGTGCGCGACTCGATTCCGTTGACGCCGCCGCAGACCATCCGGGCGCTGGACTCGGTACAACACCTGATCGCCGCCGGCCGCCCGTCTGCCGGATTGGCTGATACCCTTGCCCGCCAAGGTATTTCGTATGTGGTGCTACGCAACGATCTGGATCCCGACACGTCGCGTTCGGCGCGCCCGATCCTGGTACACCGGGCCATCGCCGGATCGCCGCGACTGCAGAGGGTGGCGCAGTTCGGCGCGCCGGTGGGGCAGCGCCCGGTGACGGGGTTCGTCAGCGACAGCGCATTGCGACCGCGCTACCCCGCCGTGGAGATCTACCGGGTAGCCGCTGCCGAGCACGATCCTGCGGCCCCCTACCTCGCCGACACCGGCCGGCTGGCCCGCGTCGACGGCGGGCCCGAGGTGCTGCTGCGCCTCGACGAGCGCCGACGGCTGCTGGGTCTGCCCGCGCCGGGTCCGGTGCTGATGACCGCCGACGCCCGGCGCGCCGGGCTGCCGGCGCCGGTCGTCACCGTCACCGATACCCCGCTGGCGCGCGAAACCGACTACGGCCGGGTCGACGACCACTCGTCGGCGACCCGCGCCGACGGCGACACCCGGCGCACTCACAACCGGGTGCCCGACTACCCCGCTCCCGGCGCCGACACCGTGTACGGCGGCTGGATCGGCGGGCGGCTCACGGCCTCCAGCTCGTCGTCGGACGCCACCGCGCTGCCCGACGTCGCGCCGGCCGCCTCGCCCGCCGCCGCGATCGACGGCGATCCGGCGACCGCGTGGGTGTCCAACGGGTTGCAGTCCGCGGTCGGTCAATGGCTGCAGGTGAATTTCGACCACCCGGTGACCAACGCCGTCATCACCCTCACCCCTAGCGCGACCGCCGTTGGTGCCCAGATCCGTAAGATCCAGGTCTCGACCGTCAACGGCACCACCACGCTGCGCTTCGACGAGCCAGGCAAGCCGCTGACCGCAGCGCTGCCGTACGGCGAAACCCCATGGGTGCGGATCACCGCGATCGGCACCGACGACGGCTCCGGCGGAGTGCAGTTCGGCATCACCGATCTGTCGATCACCTCCTACGACGCATCGGGATTCGCCCACCCCGTCGACTTGCGGCATACCGTGCTGGTGCCCGGACCGCCGCCGGGTGCGGCGGTCGCGCGCTGGGACCTGGGCGCTGAACCGTTGGGCAGACCGGGTTGCGCCGACGGCCCCGACGACGTGCGCTGCGCCGCATCGATGGCGCTGGCCCCTGAGACGCCGGTGACGTTCAGCCGCACGCTGACCGTGCCGCAACCGGTGTCGGTGACGCCCACCGTGTGGGTGCGGGCCCGACAGGGCCCAAAGCTGGCCGACCTGATCGCCGAGCCGGACACCACCCGGGCGCGCGGTGATTCCGATCTGGTCGACGTGGCGGGCTCCGCATATGCGGTCACCGATGGCGATCCGGCCACCGCGTGGACGGCGCCGCAGCGGGTGGTGCAGCACAAGACGCCGCCGACGCTCACGCTGACGCTCCCCCGGCCGGCCGAGGTGACCGGGTTGCGGCTCACCCCGGGCAGGTCGGCGGTGCCCGCCCATCCGAGAATGGTCGCCATCGACCTCGGCGACGGCCCGCAAGTAGCTGAACTGAAATCAAACGATGGTGGCGCACAGACGGTTCCGCTGAAACCGCGGGTCACCGCCACCATCACCATCAGCCTGCTCGACTGGGACGACGTCATCGATCGCACCGCGGTCGGCTTCGACCAGCTCAAACCGCCGGGACTGGCCGAGATCGCGGTGCTCGGCAGCGACGGCACACCGATCGCGGCCGCCGACGCCACCCGCAACCGCTCACGGGAGGTCACCGTCGACTGCGCTCACGGCCCGGTGATCGCGATCGCCGGCCGCTTTGTGCACACCGCGATCACGACCACGGTCGGCGCGTTGCTGGACGGTGCGCCGGTGGCTGCCCGGCCATGCGACCGCCAGCCGATCGCGTTGCCGACCGGTCAGCAGGAGCTGTTGATCAGCCCCGGTGAGCAGTTCATCGTCGACGGAGCCCAGTTGTCCGGTCCGCTTGCTGCCGAATTACTGCCCGCCACAACCTTTCCCGCTCAGACGGGCGCATGGGGCCCGGCCCGCCGCGAGGTACGGGTGACCGACTCGTCGGCGTCGCGGATGTTGGTGGTACCGGAAAGCATCAACCGCGGTTGGGTGGCCCGCAGCAGTGCGGGGGCAAGGCTGAATCCGGTCGCGGTCAACGGGTGGCAACAGGGGTGGGTGGTGCCGCCGGGGACCTCCGGCACCATCACGCTGACCTTCGCGCCCAACTCGGCCTACCGCGCCGGGCTGGCCGCCGGGCTGGCCCTGCTGCCGTTGCTGGCCTTAATGGCGTGGTGGCCGGCGCGCCGACGACGTTGTGCGGAGCCGCCCGCGCGCGCGTGGGCGCCGGGGCCGTGGGCGTCGATTGCGGTGCTGGCAGCCGGCGCGGTGATCGCCGGCGCGGCGGGGGTGGTGGTATTCGGTGCCGCGCTCGGCGTGCAGTGGGTGTTGCGCGACCGACCGCGGTGGCGGGATGCGGTCACCGTCGGCTCCTGCGCCGGCGGACTGATCCTGGCCGGCGCCGTGCTGTCGCGGTATCCGTGGCGGTCGGTCGACGGCTACGCCGGGCATTCCGCCGGCGTGCAGCTGCTGGCGCTGATTTCGGTGGCCGCGCTGGCCGCGTCGGCGGTGACGGTGCGACCGCGCGGGCGGTTTTCCGGCTGATTAGCGGGGTACGCGGGACAATAAGGCGTCCACCGTCTTCAGGAGTGGCGGACATGGGATGGTTTAGCGCACCCGACTACTGGTTGGGCCGGCTGGTGCTGGAGCGCGGCGTCGCGGTGGTCTACCTCATCGCGTTCGTCGGGGCCGCGCGGCAGTTTCGCGCGCTGATCGGGGAGCACGGGATGCTGCCGGTGCCGCAGTATCTGGCCCGGGTGTCTTTCCGGCAGGTACCAAGCATTTTCCAGCTGCACTATTCCGACCGGTTTTTCGCCACCGTCGCCTGGGTCGGCGCGGCATTGTCGGCTGCGATCGCCGCCGGTGCGGCCGGCCGGGTGCCCTTGTGGGCGGCGATGCTGATGTGGCTGCTGCTCTGGATTCTCTACCTGTCGATCGTGAACGTCGGCCAGACCTGGTATTCGTTCGGCTGGGAGTCGCTGCTGTTGGAGACCGGGTTTTTGGCGATCTTCCTCGGCGACGAGCGGGTGGCGCCGCCGGTGCTGACGATGTGGCTGGCGCGGCTGCTGCTGTTTCGGCTGGAGTTCGGCGCCGGGCTGATCAAGCTGCGCGGTGACCGCTGCTGGCGCGATCTGACCTGCCTGTACTACCACCACGAGACCCAGCCGATGCCCGGGCCGCTGAGTTGGTTCTTCCATCACCTGCCCAAGCCACTGCATCGGATCGAGGTGGCCGGCAATCATTTCGCCCAACTCGTCGTGCCGTTCGGGTTGTTTGCGCCGCAGCCGGTGGCCAGCATCGCCGGGGCGATCGTCGTGATCACCCAACTGTGGTTGGTGGCATCCGGCAACTTCGCCTGGCTCAATTGGTTGACGATCCTGTTGGGCGCCAGCGTCATCGACACGTCGTCGGCGGCCGCGGTTTTGCCGATCGGCTCGCCGCCCGCGCTGGCCGCGCCACCGACGTGGTTCGCTGGCCTGGTGCTCGTATTCGCGGTCGTGACGGTGATTTTGAGCTACTGGCCGATGCGCAACATGATCTCGCGCCGGCAGCGGATGAACATGTCGTTCAACCCCTACCACCTGATCAATACCTACGGCGCGTTCGGCAGCATCGGGCGCACTCGTCGGGAGGTGGTGATCGAGGGCACCGACGATCCGACCATCACCGACCAAACGGTCTGGAAGGAATACGAATTCAAAGGCAAGCCGGGCGCGGTGCGCCGGATTCCGCCGCAATGGGCGCCGTATCACCTGCGGCTGGACTGGCTGATGTGGTTCGCCGCCATCTCCCCGCAATACGCGCAGCCGTGGCTGCGGCCATTCCTGGTGCGGTTGCTGCAAAACGATGCACCGACTCTGCGGCTGCTGCGGCGCAATCCCTTCCCGGATTCCCCGCCGCGTTATGTGCGCGCCTGGTTGTATCGCTACCGGTTCACCACGTTTTCCGAACTGCGCCACGAGCACGCCTGGTGGCACCGCACGCTGGAAGGCCTTTACGTCCCGCCGGTCGCGCTGGAGAAGGTGAAAACCCCACGCGCCGACTAAAAGCCAGCGACTGGGGAGCCCACTTAGTCGGCGATCTGTTTCAACGCCGATCCCTTGTGCATGGCAACGTGATCGGTTTTGTCGCTTTTGATTTCATACTGTGGTTCGTCTTTACTTGCGCGGCGGTGGTGGCCCTTGTAATCCACGTCCTGCGTGTGCACTTTGATGATCGTGCCGCTGACATGCCCGGCTTCAGAGTTCCAGCTCACGTGATCGCCGACCTTGAATTGCGCGCTCATATTGTTTCTCCCTTCATCTGTTAAATGCATCTCGCTCTCCCCGGCGGTGGACGACCGACTAGATGTCGAGGTTGCGCTGCTGCTCTGTCACTGGTTCAACACATCGGTACTCAGCTGATCTCTTGCGCTCGGTCTAATGCCGAGATCACAGCGTGTCGTCCAGCTGGCCAAGCCGTTCGGTCAGGCTCAGGTTCTCCGAGTAGTCCACCGGGCAGGAGATCAGCGAGACGCCGTCGTCGTCGAGCGCGGTTTTCAGGGTAGGTAGTAGCTCGTCGGCGCTCCGGACCCGATACCCCTTGGCGCCGAAGCTTTCCGCGTAACTCACCACATCGGGATTGTTGAACCGCACGTAGTAGTGATCACCGAGTTCGAGGTCCATTTTCCACTCGATGAGCCCATAGCCGCCGTCTTCCCAGATCAGCACCACCAGTGGGATCTTTTCGCGAACGGCAGTCTCGATCTCCTGCGAGTTCATCAGGAACGCGCCGTCACCCACCACAGCCAACACCTTGGACTCCGGCCGGGCCAGCTTGACGCCGAGCGCTCCGGGCAGTGCAAACGCCATCGTGGACAGGCCGTTTGAGATCAGGCAGGTATTCCGCTCGTACGTCGGATACAGGCGTGCCATCCACATCTTCGTCGCACCGGTGTCGACCAGCACGACGTCGCGGCGGCCCAACGCGGCACGGGTGTCGGCGACCACCCGCTGGGGCGCGAGTGGAAACCGTGAATCTTGTTGTCCGTGAGCAAATTCCTCGGCTAACAGGTGACACCCCGGCGCTGTGGTGGCACTGGTGAACCGATGCCCCGCCATCGCGTCAGACAGTGCATTTATCGAGGCACTGATGTCACCGATAATGCCGACGGCAACCGGATAGTGCGCATCGACCTCGGCCGCAAAACGATGTACGTGGATGATCTTCTTGTCGGCGTTCGGGTTGATCTGGACCGGGTCGAACTCCTGCAGCTCGTAGCCGACCGCGATGACGACGTCGGCGTTGTCGAAGCCGAAGTTGACGTAGTCATGCCGCATGAACCCCATCGTCCCGATGCTGTTGGGGTGGTCGTCGGGCATGACGCCCTTCCCGTGGAAGGTGTTGGCGACCGGCACGGAGTGTTCCTCGGAGAACCGGACCAGCGCCGCGGTCGCGTCGTTGCGGGCCGCGCCGTGCCCGGCCAACACCACCGGTCGCTTCGCCGTGTGCAGAATTTCGACCGCTCGCGCCACCTGACCGATCGCCGGCGCCTCGGCATGCACCACGTTGCGCGGTAATGGGGCCAGGTCGGAATGGTCGGCAACATCCGCGTCCAGGTGCTCCGGCACCGCCAGATAGACCGCGGCCGGGCGTTCGGTCTCGGCCAGCTTGAACGCCTTGCGGAACATCTCCGGGATCGCCCGCGCGGTGGGCACACCGTCGGCCCAGCGGGTGATCGGCGCGTACATTCGCACCAGGTCGACGTACTGGTGTGACTCCTTGTACTGGCGGTCCTGGCCGACCTGCGCGGAGATCGCGACCATCGGGGTGCTGTTGGTGGTGGCGTCGGCGACACCGAGCTGCATGTTGATCGCACCCGGGCCCAGCGTCGCGGATACCACCGCCGCCCGGCCGGTCACCCGGCCGTACATCTCGGCCATGAACGCCGCCGCCTGCTCGTGGCGGGTGAGCACATAGCGGATCTCCGAGGCGGCCAGCGCCTGCACGAAGCGGATGTTCTCCTCGCCCGGTATTCCGAAGACGATCGAAACACCCTCGTTTTCCAGGCACTTGACCATCAATTCGGCAGCTGTAGTCATCCAGGCACCTCCCCCCGCCACGATAGTGGCACGCTGGATGGTGGATTCGTAGGTCGAGCAGCCGAAGGGTGTCAGCATGCCAATCGCCACCATCAACCCCGCCACCGGAGAGACGGTCAAAACCTTCACCCCCGCCACCGCCGAGGAAATCGACGCCGCGATCGCCCGCGCTCACGACCGGTTCGTCGATTACCGCCGCACCAGCTACGCGCAGCGTGCCCGGTGGGCGAACACCACCGCGGACCTGTTGGAGGCCGAGGCCGATGAAGTCGCGGCGATGATGACTCTGGAGATGGGCAAGACGCTGGCCTCGGCGAAAGCCGAGACACTCAAGTGCGCCAAGGGCTTTCGATTCTACGCCGAGCACGCCGAAGCGCTGCTCGCCGATGAGCCGGGCGACATCGCCGCGGTCGGCGCGTCCAGGGCGTTCGTCCGGTATCAGCCACTCGGCGTGGTGCTGGCCGTGATGCCGTGGAACTTCCCGCTCTGGCAGGCTGTGCGGTTCGCCGCGACCGCGTTGATGGCCGGCAACGTCGGGATCCTCAAGCACGCGTCGAACGTGCCGCAGACTGCCTTATACCTCGCCGACGTCATCACCCGCGCCGGCTTCCCGGACGGCTGCTTCCAGACGCTGCTCATCTCGTCGAGCGCCGTCGAGCAGATCATCCGCGATCCCCGCATAGCGGCAGTCACGCTCACCGGCAGCGAACCGGCCGGCCGGTCCGTCGCCGCCATCGCCGGCGATGAAATCAAGCACACCGTGCTGGAGCTCGGCGGCAGCGACCCGTTCATCGTGATGCCGTCGGCGGACCTGGACCAGGCGGTCGACACCGCGGTCACCACCCGGGTGCAAAACAACGGCCAGTCGTGCATCGCGGCGAAACGCTTCATCGTGCACACCGACGTCTACGACGACTTCGTCGCCAAGTTCACCGACAAGATGGCCGCGCTGCGGGTCGGCGACCCGACCGACCCGGACACCGACGTCGGACCGCTGGCCACCGAACAGGGCCGCACCGACGTCGAAAAGCTGGTCGACCAGGCCGTCGCCGCCGGTGCGGTGATCCGCTGTGGCGGCAAGCGACTCGACGGGCCCGGCTGGTTCTACCCGCCCACCGTCATCACCGACATCACCCCCGACATGCCGATCTTCAGCGAGGAGGTGTTCGGCCCGGTGGCGTCGGTGTACCGGGCCGCCGACATCGACGAGGCCGTCGAGATCGCCAACGCCACCACCTTCGGACTGGGATCCAACGCCTGGACCAGCGACGAATCCGAGCAGCAGCGCTTCATCGACGACATCGAGGCCGGGCAGGTCTTCATCAACGGGATGACGACGTCCTACCCCGAGCTGCCGTTCGGCGGCGTCAAGCGCTCCGGCTACGGCCGCGAGCTCGCCGGCCACGGGATCCGCGAGTTTTGCAACGCCAAAACGGTCTGGGTCGGCTAGCGTTCCGTTGGCGAGCAGTCAGGCCGAGACGGCGGCCAGCGCCTTCTCGTCCTCGTCGGCGAAGGTGTCCTCCAACTGCAGCGGCGAGTAGTCGACGTCGATCTCGCCCAGCGGCCGTCCGCGAGCGCTGCTGATTGTCCCGAACCGGCGCATCCCCTTGTCGCTGGAGTAGGCCATGAACTCGTCGAGTTGCATGCCGAACGGCATCGGGTCGTACAGGGCAAAGCCCTGCTCGGTGGCCTCCAATGCCAACGGGATGAGCTCGTTCATCCGCGTTTCGAACACCGTCCAGTTGGCGTCGTCGGCGGCCACGTGGCGGCGACAGGTGAAGGTGCCCCACGCCATGTGGCGTCGCTCGTCGTCGCCGATGCGCCGGATCAGCTCCTGCATGCCGGGAAGAATGGCGCGGTCCACGCAGATCTTGTGCCAGGCGTAGTAGCCGGTCAGGGCCAGCATGCCCTCGACAACGTGGTTGTACGTGACCGATGCCCGGATCTGGGCGGCCGGTGACGGATCGGTGGATAAAGCGTTGAGGCAGTTCGGGAGTTCCTCGTAGAACATCTGCCGGTACGCCGTCAGGGGCTCCAGGAAACTGTGCAGATCGTCGCTGATGCCGACGGCGTCCAGCCACAAGCGGAACACCTGGACGTGTTTTGCTTCCTCGAACGCGAACTGCGTCAAATACATCTCGTCGCCCAGCCGCCCTTCGGCCCGCATCGCGGCCATGAACGGCTGAATGTCCTCGGTCACCGCTTCCTCGCCGGCGATGAACTCGGCGCACAAGCGGAGCGCGAAGTCGCGTTCGACGTCCGACAGCTTCTCCCAGTCCGCCCGGTCGCGAGAGAAGTCGATGTCGGCCGGATCCCAGAACTTTGCATTGCCCCCGGCGAACAGCTTCAACGGCAGGCTGCTCCAGTTGAGTCCGCCCGCAACGAGCGAACCTGAATGTGTACGTGTCATGTGACCTCCTCAGATCATGTTGGGGTGGATTGTGTTGCCGCAACTTGCGGCAGCGCGGCGAATGCCGCCGCCAGCACGGCGACCAGCCGTCGCACCGCCAATGCCGGCTGCTCGGGTGTGGGCTCGTCGAGCCCGAGGATCGGATCCATTCCGCGCATATACGGCGCCAGCGCCAGGTGCGGAAAGATCATCAGCAACAGCGACAACAACGCGCCGGTGTCGCAATCCGCGCGCAGGTCGCCGTGCACATGCGCGTCGCGCACCAGCGGCCGCAACACCTCCAGGTAGTGGCGGTGAATGACGGTCCGCACGCTGACACGAGCGTCGGTGTCGACCTCCAAACTCACCGCGGCATGCAGTGATCGTTCCCGCGGATGGTCGGCGAAGTAGGCGACCCAGTCGTCGAGCAGATCGGTGAGGAACTCGAAGAACGGTCTGGTCGGGTCGAGTTCGCGGATGCGGTCCTCCATGTAGGACCGGACGCGCTGGCTGGCCACGTCGGCGATGAACGCGTACAGGTCGCGCTTGTCCGCGAAGTACTGGAAGAGGCTGCCCTTGGCGACGCCGGCACGCCGGGCGATGACGTTCAGGCTTCCGCGGGAAAACCCGTGCGCGCCGAATTCCGCCTCGGCGGCTTCCACCACCGCAGCGCGACGAACCGGATCGACGCGGGCCCACGTCACCGTCGGCAATCTGCCCTCCTCGCCTCAATGACCACTGGTCATTCTAGTGTGAGCCAACTCACTGCTCAAGGCCTCGTCCGCGTGCTCACGTGGACCCGCGCCAACAGCTGCACGTACAATAACCTGTACAAGGCGCTGTCAGAGGGGATCAACCATGAAGACCATGACGTACTCGGCGTCGCGAGCGAATTTTGCCGCGACGCTGGATGCAGTGCTCGAAGATCGCGAAGAAGTCGTCATCACAAGATCAGGAAGAGA
The DNA here is from genome assembly GCF_050700595.1 of Mycobacterium sp. Classification (GTDB taxonomy): domain Bacteria; phylum Actinomycetota; class Actinomycetes; order Mycobacteriales; family Mycobacteriaceae; genus Mycobacterium. The sequence continues at coordinate 3,828 of NZ_JBOHHI010000205.1, read as the reverse complement.
ACCCGTGGTCATGGTTGCGCTCGAGGACTACGAGGCGCTGAAGGAAACCGCGCACTTGCTGCAGAATCCCGCTAACGCACGCCGTTTGCTTGCATCGATCGAGCGTTTGGAAGCGGGCGAAGGAACCCCGCACGACCTGCTCGAACCGTGAAGCTGGTTTGGGACGAGTCGGCGTGGGAGGACTACTTGTTCTGGCAGCGCCAAGACCGCAAAGTATTGCGCCGCGTCAATCAACTCATCGCCGATATCCAGCGTCACGGGAATGAGGGCATCGGCAAACCCGAGCCGCTTAAGCACGGACTGCACGGCTACTGGTCACGCCGAATCACCGCCGAACAACGGCTCATCTACAAGATCGCGGACGACGAAATTCGCATCGCACAGTGTCGTCTGCACTACACATGACAGGCGGGCGGCGTCGTGGTGCCGGCTTCGGCCTGGGCGATGGCCCAGGCCGCGTTGACCAATCCGATGTGGCTGAACGCCTGCGGGAAGTTGCCCAACAGCTCGCCGGTGTCCGGGTCGACCTCTTCGGCGAGCAGCCCCACGTCGTTGCGATAGCCGATGGCGCGCTCGAATACTTCGCGGGCCCTGGCGATCTGGCCGGAGGCGGCCAGGGCTTGCGCCAACCAGAATGTGCACAGCAGGAACGTGCCTTCGCGTCCGGTGAGACCGTCGGCGTTGGCGTCTATGCCGGTCCGGTAGCGATAGACCAAGCCGCGGGAGTCGGTGAGTCGTTCGGCGATGGCGTCGATGGTCGCCAATACCCGCGGGTCGTCGGCGGGCAGAAAGCCGACCAGCGGAATCATCAGCGCCGACGCGTCCAGGTTGTCGCTGCCGAACGCCTGGGTGAACGAGTTGACCGCATCGCTGTAACCCTTGGCCAGGATCTGCTCGCGGATCTCATCGGCGGCACTCTGCCAGCCGTCGACCTTGCCAGTGGCACGCAGCGTGCCAGCCATCGCAATGGCCCGGTCCAGTGCGACCCAGCACATGAGCTTGGAATAAAGGAAGTGTTGCGGTGGGCCCCGCACCTCCCAGATACCCGAATCGGGCTCCCGCCAGCAGCGTGCGGCGGCGTCGGCGCAGCCGATGAGGAACTCGCGTCCGACGGCGGCGCCCGGCTGGTTCTGGTCGAGTTGCGCGATGAGGCGGTGTGCCGCCCCGAGCAGTTCGCCGTAGACGTCGATCTGCTGTTGGTTCCACGCTCCGTTGCCCACCCGCACCGGACGGCTGTCACGCCAACCGCCGAGATGCGCGAGCTCACGTTCGGACAGGTCGTGTTCGCCGCCGATGCCGAACATGATCTGCAGCGGCTCGCCGGCGCGTAGTTGCCCGGCGGAGCTCACGGCGAGGTAGTCGAAGAACTGTTCTGCCTCGTCGGGACACGCGGCCACCCACAGTGCCTCCAGGGTGAGGCTGGCGTCGCGAACCCAGGAGTAGCGGTAATCCCAGTTGCGTGTCCCACCGGTCTCTTCCGGCAAGGAAGTGGTCGGCGCGGCGACGACGGCCCAGGTCGGCTGGTAGGTCAACGCTTGTAGGACTCGCCCGCTGTGCTGTACCAGCTCGCGCCACGGCCCGTCATAGCGCTGGTGGATCTGTGACCACGACCGCCATGCGTCGGCCGTCGCCGCCAGCGCCGCGTCGAGTTCGGCAGGTGAGACGAGTTCCGGCAATGCTTCCGACGTGGTGCGGTGCAGCAGAGCGAGAGCCAACCGGTCGCCCTCGTGCATGCGGAATCGGCCGGTCGCCGCCGAGTCGGCAACGTCGAGTGAAACCGGACAGCACAGCAGCAGAACGTCGGCGCCGCCGCGCGCCAGGAGGCCGCCGTCGATTACCGACATCAGCGGTGTGACCACCCCGTATTCCGGACGGGGCACGAACTCGACGTCGACCTCCACCTCACCCGCCGTGCAAGCCAGCGAACGCACCAGCATCCGGGGTGCGAGGGCGCCCAGCTGGTGCGGGTCGGATGCGGCACCGGTGGCGAGCGCATCGCGCAGCACCAGTCTGCCGCTGGCGGTCGTAAACGTCGTCTCGAGCACCATGGTGCCGTCGAGGTAACGACGGGCGACTGCAGCGGCCGGGTCGTGCGGCCGCACCGCGAAATGGCCGGCGTGTGCGTCGAGCAGCCGGGCGAACACCGACGGTGAATCGAACCGCGGCTGGCACAGCCAGTCCACCGACCCGTTGCGACTGACCAATGCCGCGGTATGCCGGTCCGACAGCAGGGCGTAGTCCGCGATCGGTGTGGTGCTCATCGTTGTCGCCGGCGCTCGTTCTCGAGTGCGGCGCGATCCCAGCTGCCGAGGTCCGCAGCCGCGGCATAGGTGGTCTGCAGGAACCGCAAGACTTCGCCGTCGGGATCGTCGGCGGTGCGCACGGCCTCGTACGGCAGGATGAATTCTCCGAGTTCACGGCTGAAGTAAGCGGCGTCCGGCGCTATCGGGTAATCGGTGAAGCCGTCCGGCTGTGGGTAGGCGTAACAGTAGAAGGCACCCTGCTCACCTCCCCCGGGCCAAAAGCCGCAGCTGCTCACCTCGTGCGAGTACGCCTCCACCATCACCCAGTCGGGGCAATTCGGTGCGCCGCCGGGATGCTTCGGCGCCGGCCGTCCGGAAAACCGAGTACACGCCAAATCAATTGCCCCCCAGAAGAAATGCACTGGACTGACCTTGCCGATGAATGACGCGCGGAACTGACCGATCACCCGTTGCGCCTGCACGAGTTGCATCCAGAACGTCCGCGCTGCGTCGGGATCGTAGTCGGCATGCTGATAGTCGTCGGCGAAGGGAATGGCCGGGTCGACCTCGTTGGGACGCGCGTCGATGTGGGTTGGAACATCCAGACCTTGGAGCGCCGACATGGCTTCGCGGTAGAACTCCGCGACCGGCTTCGCCGCCAACGCCACCGAGCGCCGGCGGCCGTCGCTGTGGCGGATCACCAGAGCGTGGTCGATGAAGTCGAATTCCAGGTCGAACATCCCGGTTTGGTGCGGGATGGCGGCCGTGGTCAAGCCGCGCGGACTCACATACAGGGTTACCTGCCACCAGTGGTTGATCATCGGCATATGCGCCAGGCGGACCTTGCCGACGATCTGCGCCCACATGTGCAGGGTTTCGCGGGTTGGCGTCCAATCGTCCACCCGCAGTGACGGCCATTGATCGGTGTTAGCTGTGGTCGCCATGTCGGCTCCTCTCTATCCGATTCCACCGACGGCGCGGTCGAATCGCCCTAGCATCGGATGCGTGTCGCAACTGAATACAGCACGCGGACCGATCGATACCTCCGACCTCGGTGTCACGCTCATGCACGAGCATGTGTTCATCATGACCACCGAGATCGCCCTGAACTACCCCGAAGCCTGGGGCGATGAAGACCAGCGGGTGGCTGACGCCATCACCCGGCTGGGCGAGCTGAAGGCCCGCGGGGTGGACACCATCGTCGACCTCACCGTGATCGGGCTGGGCCGCTATATCCCCCGCATCGCGCGGGTCGCGGCCGAAACCGAGCTGAACATCGTCGTCGCCACCGGCGTCTACACCTACAACGAGGTGCCGTTCCGCTTCCACTACACGGGCCCGGGCACCCAACTGGACGGCCCGGAGATCATGACCGACATGTTCGTCCGCGACATCGAGGAGGGCATCGCCGACACCGGCATCAAGGCGGCAATCCTCAAATGCGCCACCGATGAGCCCGGCATCACGCCGGGAGTCGAGCGGGTCCTGCGCGCGGTCGCGCAGGCGCACAAGCGCACCGGGGTGCCGATCTCCACGCACACCCACGCCGGGCTGCGGCGCGGCCTGGAGCAGCAACGCATCTTCG
>NZ_JBOHHI010000204.1:0-7139 GCF_050700595.1 Mycobacterium sp. | reverse complement strand
GCATGAACGCCGCGTACTCAGCAGGTACTTCCTTGGGTACGGCGGCCGAGGTGACGTAGCCGGCCAGGGCTGCGCCTTGGGAGTATCCGCCGAGCACGATCCTGGTGTTGGGGCAGTTCGCCGCGGTTGACTCGATGTGGGCACCCGCGTCCCGGATCCCGTCGACGAAAGTTCTGGCGAAATCTACGCGGTCACCAAAATCGCTGCTGGCGGCGTAGTCGACCGGATATACCCCGACCGATTTCGAGCCGACTTGTGAGCTCAACGCGTTGACGAAGTCCTGTCCGATCCCGCCAACTCCGGGTGGCTCGGCGGTGCCGCGGGCGAACACCACCTCCACGTCGGGACACGGCTGAGCGAACGCGGACGGGGGCGCGCCCAGTACCACCGGCCAGATCATCAGAATCGGTGCGCTGATGCCGACCAGAAGCCGGCGCGCCCGCTTGACACGAATCAATTTGATGATGTCCATCATTAACCCCGCCGTGTTGCGTCATCCCGACCTTTTGCCAACTTACGCCGCGATCGAAACTCATGTCTTGTCTAGGCCCAGCATCTTCTGGGTAATAACCCTCCTGGATGTTCGCTCGTGGCTCAAGGAAGAGGTGTGCGATGGCAAGCGCTTTGGTCTCCGACTTCGTGTTGGAACGGCTGCGCGATTGGGAGATCGAGAAGGTTTTCGCCTACGCGGGCGACGGGATCAACGGGCTGCTCGCGGCCTGGGGCCGCGCCGGCAACAAGCCGAAGTTCGTGCAGGCCCGCCATGAGGAGATGTGTGCGTTCGAGGCGGTCGGCTATGCGAAGTTCTCTGGCCGACTCGGGGTATGCGCCGCGACGTCAGGCCCGGGCGCGATCCATCTACTCAACGGGCTCTACGACGCCAAGCTCGACCGGGTGCCGGTGCTGGCGATCGTCGGACAGACCAACCGCAGCGCGATGGGTAGCTCCTACCAGCAAGAAGTCGACCTGATGAGTCTGTACAAGGACGTGGCGAGCGACTACGTCCAGATGGTGACGGTGCCGGAGCAGTTGCCCAACGTCTTGGACCGGGCCATCCGCACCGCATTGACCAAGCGCACGGTGACGGCCGTCATCATCCCGGCCGACGTGCAGGAGCTCGAATATTCGCCGCCGACGCAGGAATTCAAGATGGTGCCGTCCAGCCTCGGCTTCGAGTGGCCGGACGTCGAACCGTCGCGGGACGGATTGCAGCGGGCCGCCGACGTGCTCAATGCGGGCGAACGCGTCGCCATGCTGGTCGGGTGCGGCGCGAAGGGCGCTGTCGACGAGATCATCGAGCTTGCCGACCTGCTCGGAGCGGGTGTGGCCAAGGCGCTGCTCGGCAAGGATGTGCTGTCCGACGAGCTGCCCTGGGTGACCGGCGCGATCGGCTTGCTGGGTACGCGTCCGAGCTACGAGTTGATGCGCGACTGCGACACCCTGCTGGCGATCGGCTCGAGTTTTCCCTACATCCAGTTCATGCCCGGATTCGGTGACGCGCGCGGGGTGCAGATCGACATCGACCCGGCGCTGATCGGGATGCGGTTCCCGAACGAGGTGAACCTGGTGGGCGATGCCGCGGCGACGGTGCGCGCGCTGATACCGCTGATCGGCCGCAAGTCCGACCGGTCGTGGCGCGAAACCGTCGAAAAGAATGTGCAGCGCTGGTGGGAGACCATGCAGATGGAAGCCAACGTGTCAGCCGATCCGATCAACCCGATGCGGCTGTTCTCCGAGCTGTCACCCAAGCTGCCCGACAACGTGATCGTGACCGCCGACTCCGGCTCGTCGGCCAATTGGTACGCGCGCCAGCTGAAGTTCCGCGGCAACATGCGCGGCTCGCTGTCGGGCAACCTGGCCACCATGGGTCCCGGCGTGCCCTACGGGATCGGGGGGAAGTTCGCCAACCCGGACCGTCCGGTGATCGTGTTCGCCGGCGACGGGGCGATGCAGATGAACGGGATGGCCGAGCTGATCACGATCGCGCACTACTGGAAGGAGTGGCCCGATCCCCGGCTGATCGTCGCGGTGCTGCACAACAACGACCTCAACCAGGTGACATGGGAGATGCGGGCGATGTCCGGTGCACCGAAATTCCCTGAGTCACAGACACTTCCGAGTGTTGACTATGCCGGCTTCGCAGCCAGTCTGGGGTTGGCGTCGGCGACGCTGACCGATCCCGGTCAGATCGCGTCGGCGTGGGACCAGGCGTTGCGGGCCGACCGCCCGACGCTGCTGGATGTGCATTGCGACCCCAACATCCCGCCGGTGCCGCCGCACGCCACGTTCGATCAGATGAAGGCCGCCGCCACGTCGGTGCTCAAGGGTGACGAGGACGCATTCGGCATGATGAAGGAGGGCATCAAAATCAAGGCCCAGGAGTTCGTCCCGCGCCGCCGCAAGTGATCTGAGAGCGGTCTAGAAGGGCCGGCGATTATCCTTCTGCAAATGGCATCGAGTGTCTCCGGGAAGATCGCATTGGTTACCGGCGGCGCGTCGGGCATCGGCGCCGCATTGACCACCAGGCTGGTCGACGGGGGCGCCGAGGTCTGGATCGCCGATCGTCAGATCAGCGAGGCGCAGGAGCTGGCACAACGCCTTGACAGCGGTGGCGGAAAGGCGTATGCGATCGAGCTCGATGTGCGCGACTACGCATCGTTCGAGCGCGCCGTCGCCGAGGTGGTGCAGCAATCCGGGCGGATCGACTACCTGTTCAACAATGCCGGCATCGGGGTCGGCGGCGAGATCGACTCATACACGCTCGACGACTGGAACGACGTCTTCGACGTGAACCTGCGCGGTGTGGTGCACGGGATCCAGGCGGTCTATCCGATCATGATCCGCCAGCACTCCGGCCACATCGTGAACACAGCGTCCATGGCCGGTCTTACCACTTCTGTTCAAGCGAGCTACACCGCCACCAAACACGCCGTCGTCGCGATCTCGAAGACGTTACGGGTCGAGGCCGAACGTCACGGCGTGCAGGTCTCGGTGCTGTGCCCGGGCGTGATCCGGACCCCGATCCTCACCGGCGGCAAGTACGGACGGGTCAAGATGGCCGGCGTCAGCGACGAGCAACTCCTCAAATTCTGGGAACCATTGCGGCCGATGGCACCCGAAAAGTTCGCCGAGCGCGCTCTTCGCGCGGTGTTGCGTTCAGACGCGATCATTGTGGTGCCAGCACGGTGGAAGGCGTGGTGGTACCTGGATCGGCTGTCGCCTGCCTTGTCGATGCGATTTGCAAAAGTCGCGCTCAAGCGAGTACGTGAAGCGCAGTCCGCCGCCTCCTGATCCGCACGGTTTGACCGGTGCGCAAACAGGGGTACCCGCCCGCGTGGCTCCGGTACAGACCGCCGTCGAACCTCGGCTGCCGGCGGCGCACGGACCGCTGTCGATGGCGGTCCGGCGCAGTCTCACCGAACCCGCACCGCGCGATCAACTGACCCGGATCGGCCCCTCGGTGCGCGAGTCGGATCCCTGGAGTCTGGACCTGCAGCTGGCGCTGTACATGTGCTACGAGCTGCACTACCGCGGTTTCGCCGGCGTCGACCCGACCTGGGAATGGAATCCCGGCCTGCTGCACCTGCGCGGCCAACTGGAACGCACTTTTTTGGCGGGGGTGCGCCGCGACGTCGGCCCGATCGACCCCGACCACACCGCAGCCGCCGAAATGGACGCGCTCTCAATCGAGTCCGCCGATGGCACCGGCCCGTCGTATTGGCTACGCGACGACGGAACTTGGACACAGATGCGCGAATACTTCGTGCACCGATCGCTGTATCACCTCAAGGAAGGCGATCCGCACGCCTGGGCAATCCCGCGTCTGGTCGGCCAGGCCAAGGCTTCGTTCGTCGCCGTCGAGTTCGACGAGTACGGGGCCGGACGCGGGCCGCGAGTTCACCAGCGACTGTTCGCCGACCTGCTGGAGGCAGCCGGGCTGGATTCGACGTATCTGGGCTACCTCGACGTGGTTCCGGCCGAATCGCTGGCGGTGGTCAACCTGATGTCGTTATTCGGGCTGCACCGTTGGTTGCGCGGAGCGGCCATCGGGCATTTCGCGTCGACGGAGATCACCTCGCCACCCGGCTCGCGCCGGTTGGTCCAAGCACTGCAGCGCTTGGGCGCGCCGCCGCAATGCGTCACGTTCTACAGCGAGCACGTCGAGGCCGACGCCGTGCACGAACAGGTGGTACGCCTCGACGTGGTGGGCGATCTGGTCGCCCGCGAACCACAGCTGGACCGCGACGTGGTGTTCGGTATCCGTGCCCATACCGTGGTCGAAGACCGCCTCGCCGACGTGATGATGGCGTCGTGGCAGGCCGGGCAGACCTCGCTACGACGACCGCTGAGCTGACCTGGTGGCGGACCGGCAGCGCCGGTGGCTGGTGTCGCACAGCGGGTAGCTCTTGCTACGCCGGCAGGTGCACACCGCGACCATGAACCGGTCGGATTCGACGACACTGCCGTCGGGCACCTCGATGCGCACCGGGCCGGAAATCAACACCGGACCGTTGGGTATCACCTGCACCCGGGTGCGGTCGCTCATGGTTTGTCCGCCCGAATCACGACCAGTTCCTCTTTGCGGCAACCGTGCCGGGTGCGGCCCGTCTCCTCCAACCAGCCGGCCCGCGCAGTCAGCACCGGACCGAACGGGATCAATTGCGACGCAATCACTTCAGCCTCCAAGCCGGTTGACCACAACGAATCCAGCGATCGTTGCACATCGGCGAATTCGGACTGTACCAGCAGCATGGAGCCACCGTCGGTCAACAAGCCGAATGCCGACTCGCACAACGGATTCAACGCCATGCGCCCATCCATTCCGGCGTTCCACGCCCGAGACGGGCCGGCGGTGTGTGGAATCACCTTGGTGTCGCCGGCCGGCGGAGTGGGTACGTACGGCGGATTGGACACGATGACATCGAACGGCGGGCAATCCAGCGCACCCGTCCAGGATCCTTCCCGGACGTCGACGTCGACTCCGGCATGCACGACATTGCCACGCGAACACCGCACGGCACGCGGACAGATCTCGAACGCGGTCACGCCGGCTGCCCCGAGTTCGGCTGCGGCGATCGCGACGACACCGCTGCCGGTACACAAATCCAGCACCTGCCGCCCCGTCACCAATGCGCTGCGTCGCATGGTGTCGACGAGCAGCTGGGAGTCCTGTTGTGGCCGATAAACCCCGTCAGCGGCCAGCGATGTGTACCCATGAGAAATGGCGGTCACGTGGGCTTCTATGCCCGCCAATGGCGGTGTTAAAACCCAGCGCCGGTCGACACGTGCGCGAATTGCTCGACGATCGTCGAGCAGAACGCCGGCAGATCCGAGGGTGACCGACTGGAAATCAGATTCCCGTCGACGACGACTTCTTCGTCGACGACGTTGGCGCCGGCGTTGCGCAGGTCGGTCCGAATGCTGGGATACGAGGTCACTGTTCGCCCGGTGACCACGTCGGCCTCGACCAGCGTCCACGGTCCGTGGCAGATCGCCGCGACCGGCTTTCCGGACGTAACGAAATCACGCACGAATGCAACCGCTGAAGCGTTGAGGCGCAGCTTGTCCGGGTTCACCGTGCCACCGGGCAGCACCAGCGCATCGAAGTCGTCGACCGATACGCCTGATACCTCGCGGTCGACGGGAAATGTTCCGGCCGGTTCCAGATCGTGGTTTCGTGCCTCGATTTCGCCGGATTTCACCGATAGCAAAGCTGTTTCACCGCCCGCTTCTTCCAGCGCCGTACGGGGCTGTTCGAGTTCGACTTTTTCCACGCCGTCCGCCGCCAGAAAGGCGATCTTCTTGCCTTGCAACTGATGATGTGACATAGCGCTCCTTACCTGGTTGTCCCTTAGATGGCGGCTGCCCGTAGGCCGGCCAGCAACGGCTCGGCGGCTTCCTTGAAAAACTGGTCCTGCGCCTGCCCGCCGATCTGCACCAGCGCGATATCGGTGAAGCCGGATTCCCAGTACGGGCGCACCGCGTCGACGATCGCGTCCAGGTCCGGCCCGCACGGAATACTCTCGGCGACGTCCTCCGGCCGGACGAACTGCGTCGCACCGGCGAACGCGGCCGGTGTCGGCAGGTTCGCGTTGACATGCCAACCGCCGCCGAACCAGCGAAATTGATCGTGAGCGCGTTTCACCGCGGCGTCGCGGTCGGGGTCCCAGCACACCGGCACCTGCCCGACCACCCGGCCGCCGCCGGCCATGCCGGTGGCCTGCCGTGCCGAGTGCCAGGCGTGGACGAGGTCTCCGCTGGGCTCCACCGCGACCAGGTGATCGGCGAGGGTGGCGAACTTGCCGATCGCCTTCTCGCCGGTCATCGACACCGCGATACCGACCGGCACCTCCGGCAGATCCCATAACCGCGCGGAATCCACCTGGTAGTAATCGCCGCGCCAGTCGACCAAACCGCCCTCGAACAGGGCCCGGATGATTTGGATCGCTTCGCGCAGCATGTCCTGACGTTCGTTGACAGCCGGCCAGCCGGTCCCGATCACGTGCTCGTTGAGGTTCTCACCGCTGCCCAGCCCCAGCGTGAACCGCCCGTCGCTCAGGATCTGCACCGTCGCCGCCTGTTGCGCGACGATCACCGGGTGATACCGCATCGTCGGGCAGGTCACGTAGGAGTACAAATCCACCCGTTCGGTGGCCTGTGCCGCCGCGCCCAGCACCGCCCACGCGTTGGGCGCGTGGCCTTGCGAGACCAACCACGGCGAAAAATGGTCGCTGCAGACCTCGAAATCAAAGCCCCGCTGTTCGGCCGAAACCGCGTACCGGACAAGGTCTTTAGGGCCGTTCTGCTCCGTCATCAGGGTGTAGCCGAACCGTGTCATAGCACACGGGTACCCTTGCATCGCTCTTGCAAACGACCTCGCGGGTCGCCGCCAATGTCTACAGGCGGTCCTTTACGGCCGCCGACAGTCGCGCCCCGTCGGCCTTGCCGGCGGCGATCGCGTTGGCCGCCTTCATCACCATCCCCATCTGCTTCATACCGGGCCGCTCACCCAGTTGCTCGGCCACCTGGGCGATCGCGGTTTCGACGACGTCGACCAAGTCGCCCTCGGTGAGCGGCGGCGGCAGGTACTCGTCGATGATCCGTGCCTCGGCGTGCTCCTCGGCGGCCAACTCCCCTCG
>NZ_JBOHHI010000203.1:0-13473 GCF_050700595.1 Mycobacterium sp. | reverse complement strand
CGACTCCTCCGGCGGCTGCCGACACGGCCACCGTCTCAGCCGGCTGCGGCGCCACCGCTCGCACAGCCGCATACGCAGTAACGCCGACGACGTAGAGCGATCCCGCGATCTCCCAAGGTAATTGCGGCGGTTTGTGGATCAGTTGTGCCGCCGGAACGGTCGCGTGGGTGGCATGGCTGGACCGCCGTAGGCTGAATCCCAGAACTTCGTCGCCGGCCGCGAAGTCGGTCACTCCGGCTCCGACGCCGACGACGACACCGGCTAAGTCGCTTCCCTCCCCGGAGGGAAACGTGGCCGGGAACATCTCATGCATCGCGCCGACCCGGATGCCGGCCTCGCCGGGGTTGATCCCGGCGGCGCGAACGTCGACCAACACCTCACCCTCATCGGGCGACGGCATATCAATCTCGGCCACATACAACACTTCACGCCCGCCATAGCGGTCGAAACGAACGGCGCGTGCTTTCTCAGATGACATCGCGTGCCGTTACGCGACCACTTCGATCGGATCGCCGAGGTGCACGGTGTCGAAGTACCAGGCGGCGTTGTTCGGGCTGAGGTTGATGCAGCCGTGACTGACGTTCGCATACCCCTGGGAGTCCACCGACCACGGCGCCGAATGCACATAGACCCCGCTCCAGGTGACGCGAACCGCGTACTGGCCCTGAATCAGGTAGCCCTCATACGAATTCAGCGGGATGCCGATGGTCCGGGAATCGAACGTGACGGTTCGTTCCTTCGACAATGCGCTGAACGAGCCGATCGGGGTGGGACGGCTGGGCTTACCCATGGACGCCGGCATCGTGCGCATCACCTCACCATTGATACTGACGGTGAACGTGTGCGCCGAAATGCTGGCGACAGCAAGCACTTGATCGCCGGTCTCGAAGCCGGTCGACAGGCCGTGCACCTCGACGGCGACGTGGCTGCGTGAAGGCCAGTACCGGTCCGGGGTCAATTGCACGACGTTGTCGTCGACCCAGGTGAATCGTCCGGTGGTGTGGCGAGGGGAGATGACCTTGATGCTTCGCTCGGCGGTGGCACGGTCGGCGACCGGGCGGCTGAATGTGACGATGACCGGGTGTGCCACGCCGACCACCGCGCCATTGGCCGGCTGGATCGACGCCACGGCGGCGGTCGTCTCCGGCGGCGCGATCGCGGCCATGACAGGGCTGCCCGACCCCGCCACAACCAGCACGACAACCGCTGCCGCAATCCACCCACATCGAACCGCTCTACGCACGGTGTCCACCCCTTCAAGATGGTGCAGTCGAGAAGCACTCATTCTGTTTCCTACATATGTACCCCATTTGCGGTACAGCAAACGGCCGAAGCGCCGATACTGCCGGAATCGGTTCAGTGAGCAACGCGACATTCGAGTTGATCCGCGAGGTCGAGGAAGTCGGCTGTGTTACACGGAATGTTATGGGCGATCCGTACACGAGTCCGTCACCGGCTTCGTCGGCGTTGGTGCTGATCGACGTCCAACGAGACACCTATGCCGACGATGCGCCGCTGCGCGTCGAAGGCACCCGGGAAGCGATCCCGGCAATGGCCCGTTTGACGACGGCCTTTCGCGACCGTGGTCTGCCGATCGTGCACGTCATCAGGTTGTACCGGCCGGATGGCTCCAATGTCGAGCTGGTACGACGGCGCGCGATCCAACAGGGTGCACGACTGCTCACTCCCGGCAGCCCTGGATCGCAGATCGCGCCGGAGTTGCTGCCCAATGTTGTTGAGCTGGACCATGAATTACTGATCCGCGGTGACTTTCAGCAGGTCGGTGCCCCGCGAGTGCATCATGTGCAAACCCCGGTGGGGTGCTTTCTATCAGACCAAGCTCGAACAACATCTGCGCGATAGCGGCAGTGACACAGTGGTTCTCGCCGGCTGCAACTTTCCGAACTGCCCGCGAACCACGATATACGAGGCGTCCGAACGCGACTTTCGCATCATCTTGGTCTCCGACGCGATGTCCGGGCTGTACGACCGAGGTATCACAGAATGCTGTCGAATCGGTGTCGACGTTCGAGACGTATCGGCCACACTGGAATGGCTGGACCATAGTTAGAGCCCCAACGATGAAGTCATATGACGCGGGTCCTACCCACACGCCGATCCTCGAGGAGACCATCGGGGAGAACTTCGAGCGCATGGTGCGAACGAACCCCGACGCCGAGGCGCTCGTCGACGTTGCGCGGAACCGCCGTTGGAGCTACGCGGAACTCAACGCCGAGATCGACCGCGTGGCGCGCGGCTTGATGGCTCTGGGAATCGAGCGCGGTGAACGGGTGGGTATCTGGGCGCCGAACTGCGCGGAATGGACCATGGTTCAGTTCGGCACGGCCAAGATCGGCGCGATCCTCGTCAACATCAATCCGGCGTACCGCGCCCATGAACTGGCCTACGTACTGAATCAATCAGGCGTGCGGACGCTCATCGCGGTCACGGCGTTCAAGGCGTCCGATTACGTCGGCATGGTCGAAGCGGTGCGCCCCACGACACACGCCCTGAAAGACGTGGTGTTCCTGGATACCGGCGACTGGCATAGCCTGCGCAGCCGAGCGGACCTCGTGTCCGGGAACGACCTGAGAATCCGCATGACCAGCCTGGACAACCGCGATCCGATCAACATCCAATACACCTCGGGAACAACGGGTTTCCCGAAGGGCGCGACGTTGTCGCATCGCAACATCCTCAACAACGGATTCTTCGTCACCGAACTCCTGAGGTTTTCGCCCGCTGACCGGCTGTGCATTCCGGTGCCCTTTTACCATTGCTTCGGCATGGTGATGGGCACACTGGGTTGCGCCATCCACGGGGCGACCATGGTCATCCCCGCGCCCGGGTTCGATCCGGGGTTGACCCTGGCGGCGATCGAGTCCGAACGGTGCACCGGCGTTTATGGCGTGCCCACCATGTTCATCTCGATGCTCAGCCATCCGGCGTTCACCGGCCGTGACCTGTCGTCGCTGCGCACCGGCATCATGGCGGGATCGGTCTGTCCGGTCGATGTCATGAAGCGCTGTATCGCCGAGATGAACATGACCGAGGTGGCCATCGCCTACGGCATGACGGAGACGTCGCCGGTGTCCTGCCAAACCCTCGTCGACGACGACCTGGAACGGCGTACCGCGACCGTCGGGAGAGCGCATCCGCACGTGGAGATCAAGATCGTCGACCCCGGCACCGGCGACATCGTCGAGCGCGGCCAGCCGGGAGAATTCTGCACCCGCGGCTACTCGGTGATGCTGGGCTATTGGCGCGACGAGGCGAAAACGCACGAGGTGATCGACGACCACGGGTGGATGCACAGCGGTGACCTCGCCGTCATGCGCGACGACAGCTACTGCACCATCGTTGGACGTTTGAAGGAGATGGTGATCCGCGGCGGCGAGAATGTTTATCCCCGTGAAGTCGAGGCGTTCCTGTGCACTCATCCCGACATCGACGACGCTCAAGTCGTCGGTGTACCGGACGAGACGTACGGCGAGGAGCTCTGCGCGTGGATCCAAATGAAACCGGGCCGGCGCCCGCTCGACGTCGATGACGTCCGAGCTTTCGCCAGCGGCAAGGTGGCTCGCTACAAGATCCCGCGCTACGTCCGCGTCGTCGACGAGTTCCCGATGACTGTCACCGGCAAGATCCGCAAGGTCGATATGCGTGCCGAGAGCATCGAAATCTTCGGCCTGGAACAGTGAGGCGTCAGCTGCAGCGCGCCGGCGGTCAGTCCGCGGACTTGACTCGGGCGGCTGCCGATTCGGGCATGGGCTCGTAGCGGACAAAAGATCGGGTGAACGAAGCGGCGCCGTGCGACAGCGACCGCAAGTCGATGGCGTAACGAGTCAGCTCAACCTGCGGCACTTCGGCTTTCACCGCGGTGCGGTCGTTACCCGCGGTGTCGGTACCCAGTACACGACCGCGACGCCCGGACAGGTCGCTCATCACCGCGCCGACCAGATCGTCGGGTACCAGCACCGAGATCTCGTCGATCGGCTCGAGCAGGATCACTTTGGTCGCTGCCGCCGCTTCCTTCAACGCCAGCGCACCGGACATCTGGAACGCGAAATCTGACGAGTCGACGCTGTGCGCCTTGCCGTCGAGCAAGGTGACCCGGACGTCGACTACCGGGTAACCGGCGTGCACGCCCCTTTCCATCTGCGCGCGCACCCCCTTTTCCACGCTCGGGATGAACTGGCGCGGCACCGCGCCGCCGACCACCTTGTCGTGGAACTCGAAGCCAGAGCCCTCCGGTAGTGGTTCCACCTCGACGTCGCAGACGGCGTATTGGCCGTGTCCGCCGGACTGCTTGACGTGCCGGCCATGGCCTTTGGCCTTGCCGGCGAGGGTTTCCCGCAGTGGTACCCGCAGCGCGACGGTGTCCACGGCGACGCCGTACCGGTTGGACAGCGCGTCGAGCACCACCCCGGCGTGTGCCTCGCCCATGCACCAGAGCACGACCTGATGGGTCTCCGGATTCTGTTCGATCCGCAGGGTGGGGTCCTCGGCGGCCAGCCGTCCCAACCCGACCGACAGCTTGTCCTCGTCGGTCTTGGCGTGTGCCTGGATCGCGACGGGTAACAGTGACTCGGGCATCGGCCACGGTTTGAGCACCAGGGGTTCGGCCTTGTCCGAGAGCGTGTCGCCGGTTTCCGCCCGGCTCAGCCGGCCGATGGCACAGATGTCGCCGGCCAGCACGACTGCGGCGGGCCGCTGCTGCTTGCCAAGCGGGAAGGACAGGGTGCCGACACGTTCGTCCTCGTCATGATCGACATGGCTGTTTGCCGACCCGAAGAAGGACGCGAAATGGCCCGACACATGAACCGTCGTGTCGGGCCTGATGGTCCCGGAAAACACCCGGACCAGGCTGACCCTGCCCACGTACGGGTCCGACGTTGTCTTCACCACCTCGGCGAGCAGTGGTCCGTCGGCGTCGCAGGTCAGTGCGGTGTGCGCGGCGCCCTGCGGGGTAAAAACCTCAGGCAACGGGTGTTCGAGCGGTGACGGGAATCCGCGGGTGGCGATCTCCAGCAGTTCCAGGGTGCCGACGCAGGTGGCGCTGCACACCGGGATCACCGGGAAGAACGAACCCCGTGCAACCGCTTTCTCCAGGTCGTCGATGAGCACCGATTCGTCGATCGCTTCTCCGCCCAGATAGCGCTCCATCAGCGACTCATCCTCGGACTCCTCGATGATCCCTTCGATCAGGGCACCCCGGTGCTCTTGGATCTGGTCGGCGTACGACGCGTCAGGCGAGTGGGTAGTACGTTTACTGCCGTCGTAGGTGTAGTGGGTCTGCGACAGTAGCCCGATCAGCCCGTTGCCGGCCGGTAGATACAGCGGTAAAACCTTGTCGCCAAAGGCATCTTGAGTCGCAGAGAGGGCGCTTTGGTAGTTGGCGCGGGCATGGTCGAGTTTGGTGATCACCACGGCACGCGGCATGCCGACCTGGTTGCATTCCTGCCAGAGCGACTTGGTCGGCTCGTCGACCGCCTCGTTCGCGGCGATCACGAACAACGCGCAGTCTGCGGCGCGCAAACCGGCCCGCAACTCGCCGACAAAGTCGGCGTATCCGGGGGTGTCGATCAGGTTGACCTTGATGCCGTCGTGCGCCAGCGACGCCAGGGCAAGACCCACCGAGCGCTGTTGGCGAATCTCGGCCTCGTCGAAATCGCAGATCGTGGTGCCGTCGGCGATGGTACCGGCCCTGGTCAACACCCCGGAGGCGAGAAGCAGGGCCTCGACGAGTGTCGTCTTGCCGCCACCGGACGGGCCGACCAGCACCACGTTGCGCACCGCGGCCGGGCTGTCCGCGGTGGGCGCGGCTGCTGCGCCCTGGGAAGTGTTCGCCTTGTCTGCCATGACGTCTTTCTCCTCGTACCCCGAGTCGCGTGGCCGGGCGCGTTGGACCAACATAGGTCACCTTTCCCTTCACACCCGCGCAGCACAAGACCATCCCCTGGGCAAGCGGAGGGTCGCCGAGGTGATGTCGCAACGGCTCGTCGAGCAGTCGCCTGCGATGTGCACCCGCGGCGACTCGGTTGAGATGCGTAAACCGCGGTGGGACAATCGGACTTATGGATTCAGGCCCGCAGGGCCGGGAAAGAACAGCGGCACGTGGTCTGGGGTGAGGTTGTGGCCGCAGGTCCGGTACATGTCCGCGATCGCTGACGGTGACTCGGGCACGGAATGGGAGAAACAATGACTACGATTTATGTGTTGACGGCCGCGTTCGGCGCTGGTGTGCTGTGGCTGGCAACGAACTTTCGCGTCGTCAAGCAATTCGAACGTGGCGTCGTGTTTCGGTTCGGGCGGGTGCAAAACAATATTCACGGACCGGGACTTACCTGGCTGATTCCCATCGCCGATCGGCTGCAAAAGGTGAACATGCAGATCATCACGATGCCGGTGCCCGCGCAGGACGGCATCACCCGCGACAACGTGACCGTCCGGGTAGACGCAGTCATCTACTTCCAGGTCGCGGATCCCGTGCGAGCGGCGGTCGACGTGCAGGACTACATGTCGGCCATCGGGCAGGTGGCACAGACCTCACTGCGCTCGATCATCGGCAAAAGCGATCTGGACGACCTGCTGTCCAACCGTGAGGGTCTCAATCAGGGCCTGGAGTTGATGATCGACAGCCCGGCGCTGGGCTGGGGAATCCATATCGACCGTGTCGAGATCAAGGACGTGGTGCTGCCCGAGTCGATGAAGCGGTCGATGTCTCGGCAGGCCGAGGCCGAGCGGGAGCGACGCGCCCGCGTGATCACCGCCGATGGCGAACTGCAGGCATCAAGCAAACTGGCCGAGGCGGCGGAGGTCATGTCCGGACACCCCGCCGCGCTGGAACTGCGGCTGCTGGAAACCGTGGTCGAGGTGGCCGCGGAGAAGAACTCGACGCTGGTGTTGCCGTTCCCGGTTGAGCTGCTGAAGTTCCTGGAGCGGGCCACACCGAGCGGATCCGCCGAGCCGGTTGTGGCACCCGATGCGGCGACCACCAATGGCGCGGACGCGGAACCGGGCCACCGGCCGGCGGCCGCGGTGAACCCAGTTCACGGGTAGCAGAATCGGCTTTCGAGTGTACGCAGGTGGTCTTGGCTCCTGCTGCGGCGGCGCGCCGGTTCACCCATCTGCCAGCTGCACCAATTCCTTTGTCGCGCCGGGTAAGTCATCGGCCGAGTTGATCGGCTCGGGGTAGCCGATGCGAGTGTAGGCTGCGCCGCGGTCCGTGACGACCCGCAAGTCCAGGCCGTATCGGTCGGCGGCGGTGCACGTCGCCGAGACGGTGTCCGGATAGCCGCCGAGCGCCATGGCAATGGCACGCAACGACTCGGCGTGGTCGGCATTGAGGTGCGCTATCGCCGCTGCGGCGTGCGGTTGAACCGGGTCCGGTTCGGCGGTCGCATACGACTCGCCGGTTGCGGAGTCCATTCGGCCATATCCACCCACCCAGCGCACCCGCTGCACCCGCAGCACCCACAGCGAGAAGTCGCGGAAGTCGATGTAGTACTTGCCGGCAGGCACGGCGGTCAGGTGGGCTTCCCGGGCAGCGGCCTGCTCCTCGCCGGTTGGCCGCTCGGCCACGCCGGCCAGCGTGACCCGGCTGCTGGCCAGCGGATCGGTGTGGGTGGACGGCGCCACAATCGCGATGCTGGCCCGGCGATCACGAACCAGATTGCGGCCGTGCTCGGCCATCCTCGAAACACACAGCACGGGGTCGCCGCGCAGCAACCCGTAGGTCACCAACGACGCCCAGGGGTCGCCGTCGGCGGTGAGAGTCGCGAGGGTGCCGGCATTGGTCGAGACCGCGATCGTTCGCGCTTCCTCCGCCGCGGAAGGGCGGGTGTTATTGGCTACCGGGGTCAGCGGAGGCGGGGCCGACGGGGCATCACCCGGATCACCGTGGTCACGGGATGTCATGTCGGCAGAATACCGAGTGGTTGCGTCAGGCGTGCCACCAAACCCAGCGGCGGACCGCGACAGCGATTACCGGGCCGTTCAGCGGGACCGATTGATACTGAGTGTATTTGGCGCGTAACAGGTCGTAGCCTTCCTGCCGCGCGTTGCCGTCGCGGTGGATTGTCGCGATTCCGTCGACGCGGACCCACCACAACTGGGCCCAGTCGTCCGCGTAGTGGTCGACGAGCACGCTCACCTGTGGGTTGTTCTCGATGTTGGCCAGCCTGCGCAGCCGCAGCGTGCTCTTGCGCTTTGCATCGACCGCGGTGTAGAGGACGTCGGCGCGAAGCGCGAATACGACCGGTACCAGGTGCGGCACGCCGTCGGGTGCGACGGTGGCCAGGCGGGCTACCGGTGCACTCGTGAAGCTGGCCTTCGGGTCGAAGTCGACCACCCGACCAGCCTAGGGCTGCCGCGCTACGGTCTAGCACATGTCCGCTGAGACGCAGATCGCCAACCTGCTCTACCGCTACGCCGAATACATGGACAGCGGCGACCTGACCGGAGCGGCGTCCCTGTTCGAGCATGCCCATCTGCGGGTCGGCGAGGATGACGGGCCGGGTGCCGGCACCGTCGACGCAGCCGCCATGCTGTCGTTCTCGAAGGCGATGGTGGTGCTGTACCCGGACGGCACGCCGCGCACCAAGCATGTCGTCACCAACCCCATCATCGAGGTCGACGAGGACGCCGGCACGGCGAGCTGCCGCAGCTACTACACGGTCCTGCAGCAGACCGACGGCTTTCCGCTGCAGCCGATCGTCACCGGCCGCTACCACGACCGCTTCCAGCGCGTCGACGGCCGGTGGAGGTTCAGCTTCCGCGATTACACGCTGATCGACATGCTGGGGGACGTCAGCCACCACCTCAGCCGGCCGATCGCGGGCACCGGCTAGCCACAGCCGTTTGCCGGGCCAATAGGGTGGTTACTACTTTCCCCATATGTCTCGAGGCTGAGTGCGGTCTACGGTGAAGTGGACGAATCGAGCCTTTGCAGGAGGTAACGGTATGAGCGGATCGCACCGCCGAACGGCTGGGTGGTGGTCGTGGTTACTCAGTTTGGTGGCGACCGTCGGACTGGTGGTTGCTGCGGCGCCGGTGCAGGCGTCACCGTTGGCCCCATCCGGTCCCCGGGCACCCGCTCCGCCGGCCGACCCGTTGGCGACGGTTTCGCAGGTAGGACCGCAGATCGTCGACATCGACACCAAGATGGGCTATCAGAGCGCGGTGGGCGCCGGAACCGGCATCGTGATCGACCCCAATGGTCAAGTGCTCACCAACAACCACGTGATCTCCGGCGCAACCGACATCAGCGCCCGGTCCATCGGCACCGGTCAGACGTACCCGGTCGAGGTGATCGGCTACGACCGCAGCCACGACATCGCGGTGCTGCAACTCGGCGGCGCGAGCGGATTGCCGGCGGCCAAGATCGGGGATTCCTCGAAGGTGAGTGTCGGTGATCCGATCGTGTCGCTGGGCAACGCCGGGGGTGCCGGGGGAACGCCGAGCGCGGTGTCCGGCACGGTCGTCGCGCTGAACCAGACGGTGTCGGCGTCGGACTCCTTGACCGGCAGCTCGGAGACGCTGGACGGGTTGATCCAGGTCGATGCCGGGATTCGGCCCGGTGACTCCGGCGGGCCCACCGTCAACAGCAACAACCAGGTGATCGGCATGAACACCGCCGCCTCAGACAACTACAAGTTGTCAGGGGCCGGAACGGGCTTCGCGATCCCGATCAACCAAGCCATGGGGATCGCCGGGCAGATCCGTTCCGGTGCCTCATCGCCCACCGTACATATCGGTCCGACAGGATTCCTCGGCGTTGGTGTCAGTGATTCGCAAAACGGGCCGGGCGTTCTTGTCCAGCGGGTATTGGCCAATGCTCCGGCCGCGCAGGCGGGCGTGGCCCAAGGTGACCGGATCGTCGCGATCGATAATCAGCCGGTCAACTCGGCCACCGCGTTGACGGATATTCTTGATCAGCACCACCCGGGCGACACCATCGCGCTCGGGTTGCAAAGCGGTTCAGGTGGCCCGCGCACCCAGAACGTGACCCTCGCGCCCGGGCCGCCCGGCTGATATCCGTGCGGGAGGTAACCCCCGCCGCGGTACGTAAACATAGCGTGCCGCAAACGATTCCGTATGTCTGCTGTGGGGTACGCGTAGAACTGTGGATTTAACGAACGAGGTCGACGAAAGCGTCCAACACGATCCGACAGAGGGCAGTCGCGTCGAGGCGGGTGTCGTCGAGCATCCCACGGCCGACGACTTCGCGGACCCTCGGTTACTTCCCACCGACCGAACCTGGTTCAAGCGCGCGGTGTTCTACGAGGTCCTCGTCCGGGCGTTCGCCGACTCCAACGGGGACGGAATCGGCGATCTGCGCGGACTGACCGAGCGCCTCGATTACGTGCAGTGGCTCGGTGTCGATTGCCTGTGGCTGCCCCCGTTTTACGATTCACCGCTACGCGACGGCGGCTACGACATCCGCGACTTCCATAAGGTGCTCCCCGAATTCGGCACGGTCGACGACTTGGTGAACTTAGTCGACGCTGCGCACACCCGGGGCATCCGCATCATCACCGACCTGGTGATGAACCACACCTCCGACTCTCATCCGTGGTTCCAGGAGTCGCGCCGGGACCCGGACGGGCCGTACCGCGACTACTACGTGTGGAGCGACACCAGCGATCGCTACCCCGGCGCCCGGATCATCTTCGTCGACACCGAGGAATCGAACTGGACATTCGACCCGGTCCGCCGCCAGTTCTACTGGCATCGGTTCTTCTCCCATCAGCCTGACCTGAACTACGACAACCCGGCAGTACAGGACGCGATGATCGAAGTGCTGCGGTTCTGGCTCGACCTCGGTATCGACGGGTTCCGGCTGGACGCAGTGCCATACCTGTTCGAGCGGGAGGGCACCAACTGCGAGAACCTGCCCGAGACGCACGCCTTCCTCAAACGCTGCCGCAAGGTGATCGACGACGAATTCCCCGGCCGGGTAATGCTTGCCGAGGCCAACCAGTGGCCAAGCGACGTCGTCGAGTATTTCGGCGACCCCGCGACCGGCGGTGACGAATGCCATATGGCGTTCCATTTCCCGCTCATGCCGCGCATCTTCATGGCGGTGCGCCGGGAATCGCGTTTCCCGATCTCGGAGATCATGGCTCAGACACCTGCGATCCCGGAACTCGCTCAGTGGGGCATTTTTCTGCGTAACCACGACGAGCTCACGCTGGAGATGGTCACCGACGACGAACGCGACTACATGTACTCCGAGTACGCCAAGGATCCGCAGATGAAGGCAAACGTCGGCATCCGCCGGCGGCTGGCCCCGCTGCTGGAGAAAGACCGCGACCAGATGGAGTTGTTCACCGCGCTACTGCTGTCGCTGCCCGGCTCACCCGTGCTCTACTACGGCGACGAGATCGGCATGGGCGACATCATCTGGCTGGGTGACCGCGACGGCGTCCGCACCCCCATGCAGTGGACGCCGGATCGCAACGCCGGTTTCTCCAACGCCAACCCCGGCCGGCTCTACCTGCCGCCCATCCAGGATCCGGTCTACGGTTATCAGTCCGTCAACGTCGAGGCGCAACGGGACACGTCGACATCGTTGCTCAACTGGACACGCACCATGCTGGCGGTGCGACGCCGTCATGAAGCGTTTGCCATCGGCACGTTTCGGGAACTGGGCGGGTCGAACCCGTCGGTGCTAGTGTACGTTCGCGAATCCGCCGACGACGTCGTGCTCTGCGTCAACAATCTGTCGCGCTTCCCGCAGCCGATCGAACTGAACCTGCAGCATTGGAACACCTATACGCCAGTCGAACTGACAGGACGCGTCAACTTTCCCGCCATCACCCAAAAGCCTTACCTGTTGACGTTGCCGGGACACGGGTTCTACTGGTTCGAGCTGACGGAGTCAGAGGAGACGCAATGAATTTGCCGCTTACGCAATGGCTTCCCCAACAACGCTGGTACGCGGGACGCAGCCGGCAGCTGTCGTCCGCCGAACCGGCGGTGGTTGTCGCACTTCGTGAGGATCTGGATCTGGTGCTGGTCGACGTCAGCTACACCGACGGGTCCTCGGAGCGTTATCAGCTGCTGGTGAGCTGGGATTCCGAGCCGCTCTCCGACTACGCCGCCGTTGCCACCATCGGCACCGACAATGGCCGCACCGGTTACGACGCGCTGTATGACCCGGACGCGGCCCGGTTTTTGCTGTCGCTGATCGACTCCTCGGCCGTGCGCGGCAACGTGAGCTTTACCAAAGAGCCGGAGGTCGTGCTACCGGTCGACGCGACCCTCGGGGTATCGGAAGCCGAGCAGAGCAACACCAGCGTGATCTTCGACGAAGACGCGATCTTCAAGGTGTTCCGCAGGGTCAGCAGCGGAATCAACCCCGATATCGAGCTCAACCGGGTGCTGGCACGCGCCGGCAATCCGCACGTGGCCCGGCTGCTCGGCTCCTATGAAACCCACTTCGACGGTGAACCCGCGCCCCTCGGCATGGTGAGCGGCTACGCGGGCAACTCGGCGGAAGGCTGGGCGATGGCCACCGCCAGCGTGCGGGATCTGTTCGCGGAAGGCGACCTGTATGCCCACGAGGTCGGCGGTGACTTCGCCGCGGAGTCCTACCGGCTCGGTGAGGCGGTGGCCTCGGTGCACACCACGTTGGCAGACAAACTCGGCACGACACAGGCCACGTTCCCGGTGGATACCGTGCTGGCGCGGTTGTCCGCAACGGCGGCGACGGTCCCCGAACTCGGGCAGTACGTGGCGCCGATCGAGAAGCAATTCCGGGAACTCGCCGGACAGCCGATCACCGTGCAACGGGTGCATGGTGATCTGCATCTCGGGCAGGTGCTGCGCACCCCGGAGAGCTGGCTGCTGATCGACTTCGAAGGTGAGCCGGGGCAGCCGCTGGAGGAACGGCGTGCACCGGACTCGCCACTGCGCGACATTGCCGGCGTGCTGCGGTCGTACGAATATGCGGCGTCCGGCCCGTGGCTCGACGAGGCCAACGACAAGCAGCTCGCTGTCCGTTCCCGCGAATGGGTGGAGCGCAACCGCAGCGCGTTCTGTGACGGTTATGCGGCCGCCTCCGGGGTTGACCCAAGGGATTCGGCGCCGCTGCTGACAGCGTACGAGCTGGACAAGGCGGTCTACGAGAGCGGTTATGAGTCCCGGCACCGGCCCGGCTGGCTGCCCATCCCGCTGCGATCCATCGCGCGCCTGACAACTGCCTAGCCACCGGACATCGTTGCCGGGCGCGCTCGCGCTGCCGGAAGACGACTGCTGTGGAAATATGCTGTTGCGTGATTCGGGTACGCGAGATGTACGACAGCGAGGCGAAGTTGTCGTGGGTCCTGGCTGCTTTGGCGGGACTGTTGGGTGCGACGGCGTATACCCACTCCGCCGGCTACTTCGTGACGTTTATGACCGGCAACGCCCAGCGCGCGGTGCTCGGGTTTTTCCGCGACGAACATTGGTTGGCGCTGTCGGCCGCGG
>NZ_JBOHHI010000202.1:0-15207 GCF_050700595.1 Mycobacterium sp. | reverse complement strand
GGTGCGCAGCGTGTCGACCAGCCCCGCCGCTGCCATCGACTGCAGGGTCCGGTAGACGGTGGTCAGCCCGATGTTCTCGCCGCGCCGGCGCAACTCGTCGTGCAGCTCCTGGGCCGATCGGAAGTCGTCGAGCGTGTCCAGCAGCGTCGAAATCGCCGCCCGCTGCCGGGTGGAGCGCACACTGGTGCCGCTCACTTGTCCTCCCCGGCATGCGCGACGGCGTCGATCACGATATGCGCCAGGTGATGATCGGCCAGCCGGTAGAGCACCTCGCGCCCCGACCGTTCCCCGGCGACCACGCCCGCCGCCTTGAGGATCTTCAGATGCTGGCTGACCAGCGGCTGCGGCACACCCAGGGCGTCGACCAACTCGTGCACGCAGCGCTGGGACTCACGCAGCTGAAGCACGATCGCGATCCGTACCGGTGCGGCCAGCGCGCGCAGCAGCTCACCGGCAGCGTCGAGAATGTCCCGCGGAGGCGGTGCCGGGAACTCGCAC
The DNA here is from genome assembly GCF_050700595.1 of Mycobacterium sp. Classification (GTDB taxonomy): domain Bacteria; phylum Actinomycetota; class Actinomycetes; order Mycobacteriales; family Mycobacteriaceae; genus Mycobacterium. Next base: position 14,709 of record NZ_JBOHHI010000202.1, on the reverse strand, counting down.
GACGCGCCGTGCGGGTGGTCTTGTAGCAGGGCGGGGACCAGTTCGTCGCCGTCGGCTGCCGTTGACGTCGGGGGGGACATGTTGATTCCACTGTCACATGCGTAATGACGCATGTCAAAGACCGAGTGGTCGATCGCTACGATGACGGTGCTCATCATCCCCATCCCGCAGACAGGAGTGCACCATCTCGTGGCGTCCGTCATCGACACCGTCGTCAACCTGGCCAAACGGCGCGGGCTCGTCTACCCCTCCGGGGAGATCTACGGCGGCACCAAGTCGGCCTGGGATTACGGGCCGTTGGGGGTGGAGCTCAAGGAGAACATCAAGCGGCAGTGGTGGCACTCGGTGGTCACCGGCCGCGACGACGTCGTCGGCCTGGATTCCTCGATTATCTTGCCGCGCGAGGTGTGGGTCGCCTCCGGGCATGTCGAGGTGTTCCACGACCCACTGGTCGAGTCGCTGATCACGCACAAGCGCTACCGCGCCGATCACCTCATCGAGGCCTACGAACAAAAGCACGGGCACCCGCCGCCGAACGGGCTGGCCGATATCCGCGACCCGGATACCGGCGAGCCCGGCCAGTGGACCGAGCCGCGCGAGTTCAACATGATGCTCAAGACCCACCTCGGGCCGATCGAAACCGAGGAGGGGCTGCACTATCTGCGGCCGGAGACCGCGCAGGGCATCTTCATCAACTTCACCAACGTGATGACGACGTCGCGCAAAAAGCCGCCGTTCGGCATCGCGCAGACCGGCAAGAGCTTCCGCAACGAGATCACGCCCGGCAACTTCATCTTCCGCACCCGCGAGTTCGAACAGATGGAGATGGAGTTCTTCGTCGAACCGTCGACGGCGCCGCAGTGGCACCAGTATTGGATCGACACCCGGCTGGCCTGGTATATCGACCTCGGCATCGACCGCGACAACCTGCGGCTGTGGGAACACCCCAAGGACAAGCTCTCGCACTACTCAGATCGCACCGTCGACATCGAGTACAAGTTCGGCTTCGTCGGTAACCCCTGGGGTGAGCTGGAAGGGGTAGCCAACCGCACCGACTTCGACTTATCCACGCACGCAAAGCATTCCGGAGCGGACCTGTCGTACTACGACCAGGCCGCCGACGCCCGGTATGTGCCGTACGTGATCGAACCGGCGGCCGGGCTGACGCGGTCGTTCATGGCGTTCTTGGTCGACGCCTATGTCGAGGATGAGGCTCCGAATGCCAAGGGCGACATGGAAAAACGCACCGTGTTGCGGCTTGATCCGCGGCTGGCACCGGTTAAGGCTGCGGTGTTGCCGCTATCCAGGCACGCGGACTTGAGCCCCAAGGCCCGCGATCTGGCCGCTGAGTTGCGCAAGTGCTGGAATGTCGAGTTCGACGACGCCGGCGCGATCGGACGGCGTTACCGGCGCCAGGACGAGATCGGGACGCCGTATTGCGTGACGATCGACTTCGACTCGCTCGACGACCATGCGGCCACGATCCGCGAACGCGACGCCATGACGCAGGATCGGGTCGCCATCGACGCTGTTGCCGATTACCTGACGGTGCGGATGAAAGGCTGCTAGCCACCTCTCGCGCGAGCGTGCGTGTCCCCGGCAGACACGCCGAGCAAATCCCGTAGACAGCGCACGTTCGTCATCCACAAGGCTGGCTACCGCCCGGACTGCGACGGTTGCACGATCCAACGATGACAGACGATCTGGACATGTTCTTGGCCAACCAAGGCGGAGTGGCGACAACCGGGCAACTACTAAGGCATCTCGGCCGCGCAGGATTCGAAACCCGCGTCGCGCGCGGTGAACTCGTCAGCGTGTGGACTGGCGTCTACGCTCAAACAGATCCCGACCTGCCGATGCAGGTGCGGGGTTTGGACCTGCGAGCCGGTGAACCCGTCGCAATTTGCCTCGGAACCGCCGCCGCCGCTTATGGATTCGACACCGAAGATACCGTTGACCTGCACGTGCTGAACCCGGCCGGGCATCAGCTGCGTGACTCCGACGGTCTGATCGTGCACCGTCGTGAGGGTGCCCCGCTGAGCATGGTCGACGGCAGGCCGGCCACCGAACCAGGTTGGACGGCCGTCGAAGTCGCACGCGGTCTGCGCCGGCCACGGGCGCTGGCAACGCTGGACGCAGCGCTGCGCAGCCGAGCCTGTGATCGACGCCAGCTATACAAGGCGTCTGCTCTTCAGGCTGGACGACGGGGCATCGTCCACGTGCGGGAGTTGATCCCAATGGCCGCCGTCGAATCGGAATCGCCAATGGAAAGCGAGGCACGTCTGGCGATGCACGACGGCGGGCTCCCCCCGCCGGTACTGCAGTACGAGATCGTCGACCGCAACTGGCAGACATGGCGGGTCGACTTCGCGTGGCCCGACCGCCTGGTCGCCGTCGAGTACGACGGATTCGACTGGCACAGCGGCCCCGACGACCTGCGCCGCGACCGACAAAAGCGTGCCGCGCTGCGAGAAGTCGGATGGACGGTGCTCTCAATTGTGGGTGATGACGTGCGGCGCCGCTCCTGGGACATGGTGCGCCGGATTGACGCCGAGTTAGCCCGCCCGCGGGCGGCGTGAACGTGCGCAAACCCGGAGATTAGACCGGCGCGTCGGCCGGGGACACGCACGCTCGCGGCGAAACGCGGCAAGCACCGCCCTGGCAGACTGTGCAGCAATGACCCCGCAGGATGCCTACAACGACCTCGACCGCCAGCGGTTGGTGCATGAAGCACCCAAGACCGCCGGACTGCCGGGCGCCGAAGGCCAGCACCGCACCGACTTCGCGCGCGACCGTGCCCGCGTCCTGCACAGCGCAGCGCTGCGCCGGCTGGCCGACAAAACGCAGGTCGTCGGCCCCCGGGAGAGCGAGAACCCGCGCACCCGGCTGACCCACTCGCTGGAAGTCGCCCAGATCGGGCGGGGCATGGCGATCGGGCTGGGCTGTGATCCCGACCTGGTCGACATGGCCGGGCTGGCCCACGACATCGGGCACCCGCCGTATGGGCACAACGGGGAGGACGCGCTCGACGAGGTCGCCGCGGCGTACGGCGGCTTCGAGGGCAACGCGCAGAACTTTCGGATCCTGACCAGCTTGGAACCCAAAGTCCTTGATCCGCAAGGACGTAGCGCCGGGCTGAATCTGACCCGGGCAGCGCTGGACGCGGTCACCAAATACCCGTGGACTCGTTCTGCCGAGCGGCGCAAGTTCGGTTTTTACGATGCCGACCGCGGCGCGGCCGCCTGGATGCGCGCGGGCGCGCCGCCCGATCGCGGCTGTCTGGAAGCGCAGGTGATGGACTGGGCCGACGACGTCGCGTACTCGGTACACGACGTCGAAGACGGGGTCATCTCGGGGCGCATCGACCTGCGCGTGCTCGCCGACGACGACGACGCCGCAGAGCTGGGCAAGCTGGGGGAGAGCGCATTCTCCCGGGTGAGCGCCGACGACCTGGTTGCGGCCGCGCAGCGGCTGTCGCGGCTACCGGTGGTGGCCGCGGTCGGCAAGTACGACGCCACGCTGCCGGCGTCCGTCGCGCTCAAACGGTTGACCAGCGAACTGGTCGGGCGGTTCGCCTCGGCGGCCATCGCGGCCACCCGCTCGGCCGCCGGGCCCGGCCCGCTGGTGCGCTATGCGGCCGACCTGCAGGTGCCGGAGCTGGTCCGCGCCGAAGTCGCGGTGCTGAAGATCCTGGCGTTGCAGCTCATCATGTCCGACCCGCGACATCAGGAACGTCAACGTGCACAGCGCGAGCGGATTCACCAGGTCGCTCGCTGGCTGCTGGCCGGCGCGCCGCGAACCCTCGACCCGATTTTCGTCCCGGCCTTCAACACCGCCACCGACGACGGCGCCCGGCTGCGGGTCATCGTCGACCAGATCGCCTCCTACACCGAGGGGCGACTGGAACGCATCGAGGCCGATTAGTCGCGTGGGCGCTCTACACTGAGCCGATGGCCGGCCGTATCTCCGATCGCGATATCGCCGCCATCCGCGAACGGGTCCACATCGATGAGGTCGTCGGAGATTATGTGCAGCTGCGGCGCGCCGGTGCCGACTCGCTGAAGGGTCTGTGTCCGTTTCACGACGAGAAGACGCCCTCGTTTCATGTGCGGCCCCAGCACGGCCACTTCCACTGCTTCGGCTGCGGCGAAGGCGGCGACGTGTACGCATTCGTCCAGAAGATCGAACACGTCAACTTCGTCGAAGCCGTCGAACTGCTGGCCGACCGGAGCGGCTACACGATCAGCTACACCGGCGCGGCCACCAGTGTGCAGCGCGATCGCGGCAGCCGCAGCAGGCTGCTGGCCGCCAATGCCGCGGCGTTGGCGTTCTACGCGGAGGCCCTGGAATCGGCCGAGGCCGCGCCGGCCCGCCAGTACTTGACGGAGCGGAACTTCGACGCCGACGCGGCCCGTCACTTCGACTGCGGGTTCGCGCCGTCAGGCTGGGATCGCCTGACAAAGCACTTGCTGCGCAAGGGCTTTGAATTCAAGGAGCTCGAGGCTGCCGGCCTGTCCCGAGAAGGGCGCCGCGGTCCGATCGACCGGTTCCATCGGCGGCTGCTGTGGCCGATCCGCACGCCGGCCGGTGAGGTGATCGGGTTCGGCGCGCGGCGGCTGTTCGACGACGACCCGATGGAAGCCAAGTACGTCAACACCCCCGAGACGCTGCTGTACAAGAAGTCGTCGGCGCTGTTCGGGATCGATATGGCCAAGCGCGATATCGCCAAGGGGCATCAGGCCGTCGTGGTGGAGGGCTACACCGACGTGATGGCGATGCACCTGGCCGGGGTGACGACGGCGGTCGCATCCTGCGGCACCGCGTTCGGCGACGAGCACCTGGCGATGCTGCGCCGACTGATGATGGACGACAACTTCTTTCGCGGCGAACTGATCTATGTGTTCGACGGCGACGAAGCGGGCCGAAACGCTGCGCTCAAAGCCTTTGCCGGCGAGCAGCACCTGGCCGGCCAGTCCTTCGTCGCGGTCGCGGCCGACGGGATGGATCCCTGCGATCTGCGGTTGGCGTCCGGGGACGGCGCGTTGCGAGATCTGGTGGCGCGCCGAACCCCGTTGTTCGAGTTCGTGATTCGCTCTGCGCTGGCTGAGATCGACCTGGACAGCGCCGAGGGCCGGGTGGCCGCGCTGCGGCGCTGTGTGCCGATGGTCGCCCAGATCAAGGATCCCACGCTGCGTGACGAGTATGCGCGCCAACTCGCCGGCTGGGTCGGGTGGCCGGATGTTGCCCAGGTGGTCGGTCGGGTGCGCGAAGAAGCCAAACGCCCCGCGCGTAGCCGGTCCCGGCGCAGCGATACCGCACCCGCCGAAACCGGCCCGGCCAAGCCCGCCACGCTTCGTCCCGATCCCCGCGACCCGACGCTGTGGCCGCAGCGCGAGGCGATCAAGTCGGCGCTGCAGTATCCGGCGTTGGCGGGCCCGGTGTTCGACGCGTTGACCGTCGAGAGCTTCACCCATCCCGGCTATGCGGCGGTGCGCGCGGGGATCGACGCGGCCGGCGGCACCGCCGCGGGAATCACCGGGGCGCAATGGCTTGATGCGGTGCGCCAACAGGCATCGTCGCCGGCAGCGGCCGGGCTGGTCAGTGAGTTGGGCGTCGAAGCCATCCGGGTCGACGACGACGACAAGCTGCCGCGCTACATCGCCGGGGTGCTGGCCCGGCTGCAAGAAGTCTGGGTGGGTCGCCAGATCGCCGAGGTCAAGTCCAAGCTGCAGCGCATGTCACCGGTCGAGCAGGGCGACGAGTATCACGCCTTGTTCGGCGACCTGGTTGCGATGGAGGCTTATCGGCGCAGCCTGCTCGAACAGGCCAGCGGCGACGACCTGACCGCCTGAGGCGATCGCAAGCTCGGCGAAGCCGAGTGCAGCGGGTCGCCGACCGACAGGCTCAGAGGCGATCGCAGTCAGGTCGCGCTGCGCTGCTTTTGCTGCTCCACGACGGTGGTGGTGGTGTCGATCTCGGTCAACGTCACCATCCGCGCGTCGGGTGAGACCCGGTTGGCGACCTTGCGTCGGCCCGCCTCGATCAGCGATTTGGCGGTGGGACTGCTGGTCAGGGCGCGGTAGGTGCCGACCATCTGCTCGTAGCGGCGGCGGCCGGCTTTCGCGCCCAACACGTAACCCAGCCCCAATACGACGACATACCGGATCAAAGCGGACCCTCCCAACAATGGTGCGTGGCTCCATCCTGCCTCACCCAAGCCGGTAGCGGCGCGCCGACGCTGGTGACTTGGCGCGGCCGCATGCCCGTAAGCTAGAGTCATCCCTCGTCGTGCGGTTGCTTCCACGGGAGCTGGGCAGTCCCCTGTAGCTCAATTGGCAGAGCATTCGGCTGTTAACCGAAGGGTTCCTGGTTCGAGTCCAGGCGGGGGAGCCACGACCAAGCCCATCAGTCCGGCAGATTCTCCGGGTGCAGCATTTCTGCGTAGCGCAGTTCCTCGGGGATGCCGAACCCCCCGACCAGCGTCTCCGCATACGGCCGCAACTGCCGGCACCGCTCGTTGATTCCGCGAGTAACCGCCTTGGCCCGGTCGGTGGACAGATACCGGTGCTCGATATACCACGCCTTGTCGTCCTCGATCACCGACAACGCGTACAGGTCGCAGACCAGGTCCAGGATCTCGCGGGCCTTTTCGTCCTCACACGAGTCGATCCCGGCAACGAACGACTCCAACAGCACCCGATCGATATGCGCGGTCGCGGCGTGCAGCACGTGATCCTGCACGGCGTTGAAGGCGTCGAACGCGGACATCTCGTTGGATTTGCCCTGCAGCCGGCGCGCTACCGACGACAGCAGGTACTCCTCACGGTCCTCGAACATCGTCACCTGGGTCCCCCGGTTGAACAAACTGCCCTCTTCTTCGTTGTCCTGCCGGGCGTCCACGATCCTTTGAATGATAGTCTCTGCCGCAGTACGTTTCATCACCCGATCGCTAACGGCGTTGGCCGCGAAGCGAACCCATTCCACCGGGCTCATGCTGCGGATGTCGTCGGCGTAGGCGGTCAGCAGTTCCTTGGCCACCAACTGGGTCAGCACGTGGTTGTCGCCCTCGAAGGTGGTGAACACGTCGGTGTCGCCCCGCAGCGCGATCAGCCGGTTCTCCGCCATGTAACCGGCTCCGCCGCAAGCCTCCCTGGCTTCCTGAATAGCCCGGCTGGCGTGCCAGGTGTTGGCGGCCTTCAAACCGGCTGCCCGCGATTCCAGTTCGCGCTGTTCCTCGGCGTCCGGGGCATCCGCCGTCTGCAGATCGTGGCATTTGGCCACCAGTTCGTTCTGCGCGAACTGCAAGGCGTAGGACTTGGCGATCAACGGAAACAACCGGCGCTGGTGCACCAGGTAATCCATGATCAGCACCTCGTCGTCGTCATCGGGTGCGCTGAATTGCCTGCGCTGCAATGCATATCGGGTGGCAATATCCAGTGCCAAGCGGGCCGCGTTGCCTGCGCTGCCGCCCACGCAGACCCGCCCGCGGATCAGTGTGCCGATCATGGTGAAGAACCGGCGGCTGGGGTTTTCGATCGGCGACGTGTAGGTGCCGTCCGGGCCGACATCGCCGAATTTGTTCAGCAGGTTCTCCCGCGGAACCCGGACGTGATCGAACACGATGCGGCCGTTGTCGACGCCGGGCAGACCGCCCTTGTAGTGGTTATCCGACGTCGTCACCCCGGGTAGATCGTTGCCGTCGTCGTCGCGGATCGGCACGATGAAGCAGTGCACGCCGTGGTCCACCGGCTTGCCGTCCTCTGAGGTGATCAGGCGCGCGAATACCGCCGCCACCATAGCGGTTTCGGCGGCGCCACCGATGTACTCCTTGCGCGCTGACGGGGTGGATGAGTCTATGACGAACTCCTGGGTGGCCGCGTCGTAGGCCGCGGTGGTCTCCAGCGACTGGACGTCGCTGCCGTGGCCCCATTCGGTCATCGCGAAGCAACCTCGCAACTCGAGGTTGATGATCTTTTTCACATACGCCTCGTGGTGACGTTCGGTGCCCAGATTCTCGACGGCACCGCCGAACAGACCCCATTGCACACCGGCCTTGACCATCAGCGACAGGTCCGACATGGCCAGCATCTCGATCATCGTGATCGCCGCGCCGACGTTGCCGGTGCCACCGTGTTCCTTGCGGAAGCCGTCGTCGGCGGCGCCGGCGTCGGCCATGATCTTCATCTGTTCCGCCACCTTGGTGCGGGCGATCACGGTGTTCGGGGTGTGGTGCGGACGGAATACCTCGTCGGTCAGCCGCACCCGCATCTGGTTCTTCACATCGCGCCACCGCCCGTCCAGCGTGTTGCGCAGATGCTCGGCAGTGGTTGTCATGTTGGGCGCCATACCCGACGGTAACGCGGTGCTGTCTCCGCATGCAGCATCGCGGTAGTTATTGTTCGGCGCGGTCGCCATCGCCGCGACCTACCTCGTCGGGAGGCTCGTTGCGTTGGTCGTGTGACGTGAGTGTCGGACGCCCACCGCCGGTCACCGCGTCCGCGGCCTGCCGGATGCGCCGCAGCCGCCACAGCAGGAAGGCGGTACACACCATGCCGAGGGCGATCAGCACCGCCATGTCGAACAGCCACCAGCCCGCCGAGTGGCTCCACGACGCGTCGTAGGCGGTCAGCGAATTGATCGCATGCAGGTCGACGGTGGAAGCCGAGGCCGCAAACCCCCACCGCGACGGCAGCAGCCAGGAGGCCTGTTCCAGGCCGAACCGGCCGGCAAGCGGAAAAGCGCCGCCGGAGAACAGAACTGAGATCAGAACCGCCAGCACCGCCATCAGCGCGAGCTGCTCGGTGTATTTTGCCAGCGACGACAGCGCCAGCGCCACGATCGCCGACACGATGGCCGTGACAACCACGGCCAGGTAGAGCTCGAGCGCCGGGGAGCCGAGCAGGACGGCGCCGCGGCTGGGCGCACCTTTGCCGGCGACCGCGACCGTGGTGATGATGGCAGTCTGGACGATCGCTACGAGGCTCGATACCCCGATTTTGGCGGCCAGGTAAGCAACCGTCGACAATCCGTCGGCTTGCTCACGGCGGAAGAGGAACCGTTCGGCGAATACGTCGCGAATCGTCAACGCCGTGCCCATGATGATCGCGCCGATGTTCAACACCACCAGAATCTCGAGGGCCTCATCGGGACTGTTCCCGTACGGGTCGGCCTGGCCGAGACCGGCATGGCCCGGCACCGCCAGCACCAACCCGCCGAACAGCAACGGCAGCAGCGTCAGGAAGATGAAGTAACGCTGGTCACCGACGATGAGCCAAGCCTGCCGACGGGCCGCGACGGCGATTTGGCGTCCCAGGCCGATGTGCGCCGGACGTTCCAGCGGCTCGACCGGAGCGGCCGGGGCTTGCTCCGGCGGGGTTTCCTGCCGGCGGGCCAAGAACGTGTCGTGGGCGCGTTCGGGGTCGCTGGTGAGTTGCGCGAAAATCTCCGGCCAGTTGGTGGTGTGCAACGCCGCTTCGATCTCGGTGGGCGGCCCGGCGAAGGCGGTCATCCCGGTCGCGGTGAGCATCAGCACCTGGTCACACGCATCGAGGTGGTCCACCGATGTCGTCGACACCACCACAACGCGGCCGGCGTCGGCGACGCGCCGCAGCGTCGCCATGGTCTGCCGTTGCTGCGCCGGGTCTAGTCCGGCGGTCGGCTCGTCAAGGACGAGCAGCGACGGTCCGGTGATTAGTTCCGCCGCCATCGATGCACGCTTGCGTTGTTCGCGCGACAAGCTGCCGACCTGGATGGTGCGCACCCGGGTCAGCTCCAGCTCGCCGATGACCTGGTCGACCAGCCGACGGCGGTCCTCGGCGGAAGTGTCTGGCGGCAGCCGTAATTCGGCGAGGTAGCCCAGGGCTTGTTCGATCGTGAGTTGCAGGTGCAAAACGTCGTCTTGGGGCACCATCCCGATGTGGCGGCGGGCGTCCTCGATGCGCGGGTCGTGCCCGCCGATGGTGACGCCGCCGGTGTCGGGCCGGACCACGCCGCCGATGATGTTGACCAGGCCGGTTCGGGCTGCCTCCGACGGCCCGATGACCGCAGTCAGTGTGCCGGGTTGTGCGGTGAACGACACATCGCCCAGCATCGGTTGCCCGTCGACCCATAACCCCAGCCGATGTACCGCCAGCGCGCCGAGGCGCGGTACGGGACGCGGCTGCGGCGGCTGGTCGGCGGAGACGTCGCCGCGTGGCAACGGACCGGTGGGCGCCTCGTCATGTGGGCGGGGCTCGGCTCGCTTCGGGATCAGCCGTTTCATCGCACCGCTCACGGCACCGGTCATCCGTACGAGGAGCTGGTGTCCCTTACGTTGCGCAGCTGCCAGCCGGGCCGGCGCGGGTTTGGGCATATCGCGGGGTGGTTCGGGTTGCGGCCGGGGCGGTTCCGGCTGCGCCACCGGCGGCGGGGGCATCGGTGGCGGGGGCGGCTCGGGTGATCGAAATCCTTGGGTGGGCAGCTGCGACGGCGGTGCCGACCCGGCCGGATGGGATTGGGGTTGCGGTGGCGGGGGTGACCGTAATGGTTGAGTGGGCAGCTGCGAGGGGCGATGCGATCGCGGCGATGCGCCGGACCGGGGCTGCTTGGGTTGCACCGGCATGACCGGCTTGCCCGGTCGCTGAGCTGGGCGTTGCGGCTGACTTGGCCAAGGCGGCAGCTGTCGGGGCGGCGCGGGCCGCACGCCGCGCGGGGGTACGTTGCGCTGCCCCGGCGGTGCGGTGGCCGGCACGCCGAGCTGGAATACCAGTCGCAGCCCGTGTCGCGGATCGCCGAGGGTTATCGCCCGGCCGTCTCGGATGGAGACCGTTGACATCCGCACGCCGTCGACGTAGATCCCGTGTTGACTGCGGTCGATGGCCACCCACTGCCTGCCGTCATGGTGCAGCACCAGGTGAGTCGGCGAGGTGGACTGGTCAGCGCCGTCGAGACGAACGTCCGACCGGCGGTCGCGGCCCACGGTCACGTCGCGACCGGCGGGAAAGGTGTAGTGGCTCGGTCCGACCCAGACAGTCAACGGGGACGCAAACGCCTCCGTCCGCATGGCAGCCACCTTCCGCACCCATCAAGTTGGGTTAAACAACGTCTGTCTACCCCCCATGATGCGCCCGCAATCCCTGCGGACGTCGCGTCGCGGGTTGTTACCGTACGGTGCCCCGCCGGGGGCTGGGTACGGAATCCTCCAGAAGCCGGCGAAGCACCTTGACGGCTTCGGCCAGCGTCTGGCGGTCGGCGGGCTGCAGCCGGGCCAATTGCGGCTCGATCGCGGCCGCCCGGTCGGCGCGCACCCGCTTGAGCGTGCGGACACCCTCCGGTGTGATCTGGATGCGGACCGCACGTGCATCGGTGGCGTCGGCGGCCCGAGTGACCAGGCCGGCGTCTTCCAGCCGCCGGACCTGCGTGGTCATCGTCGGCTGCGAGCAGTGGTCAACGGCCGCCAGATCACAGATCCGTGCTTCGCCGTGGGCTTCGATCGTCGCCAACAGTCGGGCTTGCGCGGACGGCAACGGCATCTGGATGCGTTGGGTGGCATATCGATTGAGGCGGGCGACCACAGCCAGCACGTCCGCCCCCAGGCCGGGGCCGGCTTCCGTGGTCACGGACGGCGTCATAACATCCATAGTTGCATAGCTTGGCTATCTACGCCAGTTGGCACGCGGCCTTGGTGCGCCGGAATACCCCTCGACGACTGGCAGAATAGGTGAAATGACATCGATCGGCGCAGCGGCTCCGCCCCGACGGACTCAATCGCTGCGTCCCGATGAACTTGCACAGGCGTCGATCATGGCGGCGCTGTGCGCGGCGACCGCGATCATCTCGGTGGTGGTGCCGTTCGCGGCGGGTCTGGCGCTGCTGGGCACCGTCCCGATGGGGTTGCTGGCCTTCCGCTATCGCCTGCGGGTGCTGATCGCGGCGACGGTGGTCGCCGGAGTGATCGCCTTCCTGATTGCCGGCCTGGGTGGATTCATGACGGTCTTCACCAGCGCCTATATCGGCGGATTGACCGGCATCGTCAAACGCCGCCGCCACGGCACCCCGACGGTGGTCGCCGCGTCGTGTTTGGCCGGCGCGATGTTCGGCGGTGCGGTGGTCGTCGCGCTGGCCGTGCTGAAGCGGCTGCGGCACCTGATCTTCGACGCGTTCACCGCCAATGTCACCGGGGTCGCGAGGGTCATGGCGCAGATCGGCCTGGAGCGGCCCGCCGGGGACCTCAAGCGGTTCGTCAGTGTCGCGCTGCACTACTGGCCGTGGCTGATGTTCGGCTCCTCGGTCGCCGCGATCATGGTCGTGTCGTTGATCGGGTGGTGGGCGCTGGCACGGGTGCTGGCGCGGATGCGCGGCATTCCCGACGTACACAAACTGGACGCGCGGATCGAAAGCGGGCCGATCGCACCGATCCCCGTGCGGTTGAGTCAGGTCCGCTTCCGCTACCCGCGCGCTCAGCAGGATGCGCTGCGCCCGGTGAGCCTTCAGGTGCGGGCCGGCGAACATGTCGCCATCACCGGTGCCAATGGCTCGGGAAAGACCACCTTGATGCTGATCCTGGCCGGCCGGGAACCGACGTCGGGCAGCGTCGAACGGCCGGGTGCGATCGGCTTGGGCAAGCCGGGCGGTACCGCGGTCATCATGCAGCATCCAGAAAGCCAGGTGCTGGGCACGCGGGTTGCCGATGACGTGGTGTGGGGGCTGCCGCCCGGCAGTACCACCGACGTCGACCGGTTACTCAGTGAGGTCGGGCTCGACGGGCTCGCTGAACGCGACACCGGAAGCCTGTCCGGAGGTCAACTGCAGCGACTGGCGATGGCTGCGGCGCTGGCGCGCGAGCCGGCATTGCTGATCGCAGACGAGGTCACCAGCATGGTCGACCAGCAGAGTCGCGAGGCGCTGTTGAGCACACTGTCGAGCCTGACCAAGCTCCACCGCACGGCGTTGATTCACATCACCCACCACAGCGACCAGGCCGATTCCGCGGACCACACCATCAAACTCAGCGATTCGCCGGATAACACCGACATGGTCGAGACGACGGTCGCGCCGGTGGCCACCGTCGCGAATCACCAGGGCGACAAGCCGGTGCTCGAACTGGCCGGGGTCGGCCACGAATACGGCAGTGGCACTCCGTGGGCCAAGACCGCGCTGCGCGACGTCAGCTTCTCGGTCTATCAAGGCGATGGCGTGCTGATCCACGGCGGTAACGGGTCCGGCAAGTCCACGCTGGCCTGGATCATTGCCGGGCTGACGACGCCGACTACCGGCACGTGCTTGCTCGACGGCCGGCCCACCCACGAGCAGGTTGGCGCGGTGGCATTGTCGTTCCAGGCGGCCCGGCTGCAGTTGATGCGTAGTCGGGTGGATTTGGAAGTCGCTTCGGCCGCGGGCTTTTCGCCTCGGGAACTGGACCGGGTAGTGGCCGCGCTGGCTGTCGTAGGCCTGGATGGTTCGCTTGCCAACCGGCGCATCGACCAGCTCAGCGGCGGTCAGATTCGTCGGGTGGCACTGGCCGGCCTATTAGCGCGGTCGCCGCGAGCGCTGATCCTCGACGAGCCGTTGGCCGGGCTGGACGCCGCCAGCCGGCGCGGGTTGTTGCGGTTGCTGGAGGATCTGCGCCGGGACCGGGGTCTGACCGTGGCGGTGATCTCGCACGATTCCGCCGGCCTGGCGGAGTTGTGCTCGCGCACCCTGTATCTGCGCGACGGCACGCTCGAACCGGCATCGACGGCGACGAGGGGCACGTTATGATGATTACTTCCTCACTGCCTCGCCGTCCTCCCCGCCCGGTGGTGCTGTTGTGTCCGGTGCCCCGCGGCTCGGCCGTTCACGACCTGTGGGCCGGCACCAAACTGATCGTGGTGGCCGTGATTTCGGTGTTGTTGACGTTTTACCCGGGGTGGGCGGCGATCGGGCTGGTGGCCGCGCTGGTGCTGGCGGCGGCGCGGATTGCGCACATTCCGCGCGGCGCATTGCCGTCGGTGCCGGGCTGGTTTTGGATCCTGCTCGCCATCGGCGGAGGCACTGCGGCATTGGCCGGTGGCAGTCCGGTAATCCAGCTGGGCACAACCTCGCTCGGACTGGGCGGGCTGCTGCACTTCCTGCGTATCACCGCCCTGTCGATCGTACTGCTCGGTGTGGGAGCGATGGTTTCGTGGACTACCAACATCGCCGAAATCGCGCCTGCCGTGGCCACTTTGGGGCGACCGTTGCGCCGGCTGCGGATACCCATCGAGGACTGGGCTGTTGCGTTGGCGCTCGCGTTGCGCGCCTTTCCGATGCTGATCGACGAGTTCCGGGTGCTCTACGCTGCACGGCGGCTGCGGCCTAAGCGGATACCGGGCACGCGCAGGGCTCGCCGCAGGCACCGCGCGTTGGAACTGATCGACCTGCTCGCCACGGCCATCACCGTCACGCTGCGTCGCGCTGACGAGATGGGCGACGCGATCACCGCGCGCGGCGGTGCAGGCCAGATTTCGGCCGCCCCGTCGCGGCCGAAGCTGGCCGACTGGCTGGCCCTGTTGATCGCCTTCGCGGTGTGTGCAGCTGCGCTGGCGGTGGAACTGACTTTAGGCGCCTAGCGTTACGGATCGTCTTGATAGGCCGACCGTGCGGTGGCTTCATCGAGTGTGCGATGAGGGTTTTCAGTGTGTAATCAGGGTGGCTCCGAAGCGAAAATCCCGCCGCACATTCACGCTCGATGCCAAGGATTCACACTCGACG
>NZ_JBOHHI010000201.1:0-27587 GCF_050700595.1 Mycobacterium sp. | reverse complement strand
CAAGCCGAATTCGTCTGCCAACGCTGCGGTCACACCGCACCGGCAGACGAACATGCTGCTCGCAACATACTTAGGGCTGGACTGGCCCTACACGCCGCAACCGCGGCGTAAAAGAAGCCGACGGCTTGCAGCCGTCGGAGAAGTCACAACCACCGTCACCGAGGAGGAGGAGCACTCATGAACCCATCCACTGACCGGCCCCTGCGCGTGATCCAGTGGACCACCGGCAACATCGGGCGACGATCACTGCACGCCATTATCGGCAGACCCGACATGGAGTTGGTCGGTGTGTATGCACACGGCCCGGACAAGGTGGGCGTCGACGCCGCCGAGCTGTCCGGCTGGCCGGAGCCGACCGGCGTGACCGCCACCAACGACATCGACGCGCTGCTCGTGCTGAAACCCGACGCTTGCTGCTATAACCCGTTGTGGCCCAACATCGATGAGCTGGTGTGGCTGCTGGAGGCCGGCGTGAACGTGTGCTCCAGCGCGGCGTGGATCACCGGCGGCAAGCAAACCCCGCAGGACCGGCAACGCATCGCGGACGCCTGCCGGCGGGGCGGGTCGACGATCTTCGGCAGTGGCGCGCATCCCGGTATGACGAACCTGGTCGGCATGGTGCTGTCGGCCTCGTGCGAGCGGGTCGACGAAATCCGGATCACCGAGTCGGTCGACTGCTCGACCTACGAATCGGCGGGCACCCAGACCGCGATGGGCTTCTCCCAAGACCCCGACACTGGCGGGCTGGCCGAAAGCGTGCGGGCCGAAAGCGAAGTCTTCGCCGAGGCGGCGGCGATGATGGCCGACGCGATCGGGGCGACGCTGGACAAGATGACCTTTGACGTCCAGTTCACCGCGGCAACCGCCGACACCGACCTGGGCTTCATGAAGATCCCGGCCGGAACCGTCGGCAGCGTCTACGGCTACCACCGTGGCTGGGCCGGCGACAAAAACGTCGTCAGCGTCGGATTCAACTGGATCATGGGAGACCACGTCACACCGCCGAAGCCGCTCGAACACGGCCATGTCATCCAGGTGTTCGGTCTACCCAATATGCGCACGGTGATTCATTGTCTGCCGCCGAAGGATTGGGCCGAGCCCGGTTTCATGGGCCTGGGCATGATCTACACCGCGATGCCGGTCACCAACGCTGTGCCCGCGGTTGTCGCGGCCCGGCCTGGAATCGTGACGCTGGCGGATCTGCCGCCGATCACCGGCCACGTGGCCGGCTAGCCATACCTGGCACCCGGACAGAACGCTGACGCACCGTACGTTTACGATACTTAGCCAGGCGAAGGTTCCCCTGACACGAATCGGTGAGCGGGAGGAGACGTGGTGAAGGCGACTGCGGTTTCCAGGTTGGTCAAACGCGCGTGGATTCCCCTGGTCCTGGTGGTCGTGTTCACCGTCTCGGGACTGATCGTGGGACGACTGCACCGCATCTTCGGCTCTGAGGACCTCAACGCGAACGCCGGCGGCGGGATCGAGATCGTGCAGTTCAACCCAAAGGACGTGACCTATGAGGTCTTCGGCCCCGCCGGAACCACCGCCAACATCAACTACTGGGACGCAGAGGCGAACACGCACCAAATCAATCGCGTGCCCGTGCCGTGGTCTTACACAGTCACCACGACCCTGCCGTCGGTCAGCGCCAACCTCGTGGCGCAAGGTGACGGCGATCAAATCGGCTGCCGGATCATCGTGGACGGTGTGCTACGGGAGGAGAAAACCATCCACGGCGTCAACGCCCAGACCTTCTGCCTGGTGAAGTCTGCATGACCGAGACAACTGACAAGCACCCCCGTCGGCCGGTCATCCCGCACTTCATCCGCCTGTTCGCGGTGCCGATCATCCTCGGATGGGTGGCTTTGACCGTCATCGTCAACGTCGCGGTCCCGCAATTGGAAGTGGTGGGCGAGGAACACTCGGCACCGATGGCGCCGATGGACGCGCCGTCGATGGTCGCGATGATGCGACTGGGCCACAACTTCAAGGAATTCGATTCCAACAGCACGATCATGGTCGTCCTGGAAGGCCAGGACAAGCTGGGCGATGCCGCACACCGTTACTACGAAAACATCATTCGTCAGCTGTCGCAGGATCGTGAGCATGTCCAGCACATCCAGGACTTCTGGAGCGATCGACTAACGGCAGCGGGCGTGCAGGCCGCCGACGCCAAGAGCGCCTACGTGATGATCAACATCGCCGGCAACCAGGGCACCACTCAGGCCAATGACTCGGTCAATGCCGTCCGCGAGGTGGTGGACAAAACACCCGCGCCACCCGGCGTGAAGGGTTACGTCACCGGTCCCGCTGCGCTCAGTGACGACATGCACATCATCGGCAACAAAAGCCTGGCGAAGATCACGCTGTTCACCCTGGGGGCGATCGCGCTGATGTTGCTGCTGGTCTACCGCTCGATCGTCACCACCCTGATCCAGCTGTTCATGACCTTCGTCGCTTTGAGCGCGGCCAGGGGAATTGTCGCGGTTCTGGGGAACGCCGACGCATACGGGCTGACCACATTCGCCGCGAATATCCTCACGATGCTGGCGATCGCGGCCGCAACAGATTACGGAATATTCCTGATCGGCCGCTACCAAGAAGCGCACCGGGCCGGCGAGGACCGGGAAACCGCCTACTACACGACGTTTCGTTCAGTGGCACCGGTTGTCCTGGGGTCCGGTCTGACCATCGCCGGAGCGACGTACTGCCTCAGCCTGGCCCGGCTGCCCTGGTTCTCCACAATGGGGCCGCCAGTGGCGATCGGAATGCTGGTCGTGGTGGCGGCCGGTCTCACGCTCGGTCCCGCTGTCGTCTTTGTCGGCAGCCGCTTCGGCCTTTTCGAATCCAAGCGGCCGGCCAAGAGCAAGCTGTGGCGGAAGGTAGGCACCGCGGTCGTGCGTTGGCCCACAGCGGTTTTCGCCGCGAGTGGCGTAGTCGTGCTCATCGGCATGGTCGCACTGCCCGGATACACGACGAGTTACAACGACCGCCACTATCTGCCGAAATCAGCGCCGGCCAACCTCGGATATGCGGCCGCGGACCGGCACTTCTCGCAGGCCCGAATGAATCCCGACATGTTGATGGTCGAGGCCGACCACGATATGCGCAATACGGCCGACATGCTGGTGTTGGACAAGGTAGCCAGAAACGTCATCCGCACCGTGGGTATCGCCATGATCCAGGACATCACCAGGCCGCTGGGAATCCCGATTCAGCACAGCTCCATCGCATTTCAGAACAGCGTGCAGGGCCAGACACTCATGCAGAACATGGACTTTCTCAAAGATCGCCTGGCCGACATCCTGAAGATATCGGATCAGCTCGGGATAACGATCGACTACTTGCAGAAAACCTATGACATCCAGGTCCGGCTCAGTGCGGCAACGCACCGCACCGACCTGGACACCCATGAACTGACCAAGATTACCGATGAGTTGCGCGACCACTTGGCTGATTTCGAGGACTTCTGGCGGCCCATCCGCAGCTACTTCTACTGGGAAAAACACTGTTTCGATATCCCCATATGTTTCTCGCTGAAGTCGATATGGGACTCGTTCGACGGCATCGACGAACTCGACGATAAGTTCCACACGCTCGCTAGTGACTTCGATGACCTCGATGCCGTGACACGCGAGTTGCTCACGGTGCTGCCGCCGCAGATCGAATCGCTGAAAACTACCCGTGCGCTGACGCTGACACTGCACAGCACCTTCACCGCGATGATCAACCAGTTGGAGGCCTTGACCGATACCGGGATCGTCATGGGGCAGAGCTTTGACACCTCCAGAAACGACGATCTCTTCTACCTGCCCCCGGAGGCCTTCGACAACCCGGATTTCCAGGTCGGGCTCAGACAGTTCCTGTCGCCGGACGGTAAATCTGCCCGCTTTTTCATCACCCACCAGGGCGATCCGATGAGCCCGGAAGGAATCGAACGGGTCGCTCCGGTGCGGACAGCCGCGCAGGAGGCACTGAAGCAGTCCTCGCTGTCGGAGGCCAAGGTTTACCTCGGCGGTACCGCCGCAACGTTCAAGGACATGCACGACGGCGCCAGATATGACCTCATGATCGCGGTGGTGTCGGCACTCACGCTGATCTTCATGATCATGCTGCTGATCACCCGAAGCCTGGTTGCCGCGCTGGTGATCGTCGGCACCGCGGGAAGTTCGATCGCGGCAGCCTTCGGTCTGTCCGTACTCATCTGGCAGGACCTTTTCGGTATCAAGATCCACTGGATCGTGATGGTGCTGTCCATCATCATCCTGTTGGCCGTCGGATCCGACTACAACCTGCTGCTGGTCTCCCGGTTCAAGGAGGAGATTCACGCGGGGCTCAAGACGGGGTATATCCGGGCCATGGGCGGCAGCGGTGGCGTGGTGACCGCCGCGGGTCTGGTGTTCGCCTTCACGATGGCAGCCATGCTCGGCAGCGAGTTGCGGGTTCTCGGCCAATTCGGCTCCACCGTCTGCATCGGTCTCCTGATGGACACGCTGGTGGTGCGCGCTTTGTTCATGCCGTCGGTCGCCGTCATGCTCGGACGCTGGTTCTGGTGGCCGCAGATCGTCCACCCCCGCGGCGACAACGCGCGTCGGCGTGAACCGGTGAGCGACGACACCACTCCCCTGGCGGTGCCGGCTCCCGAGATGGTTGACGAGTCGTCCCTACCCTGACTGATGCTCGAGTGCTACACTGACCGCTCGTACGGTTAGTTTCACTCCGGAGGTCGGGATGCCTAGATCGGTGGGGAGGCGGACCGAGATACTTGATGCGTTTGTCCGACACGTCGCCGAACGTGGTTACGACAGAACGAATATGGGCGACATCGCCAACGAGCTCGGCATGTCAAAGGGCACCATTGTCCACCATTTCGGCACCAAAGCGCAGATGCTACGTGAGCTCGAAGAAGCCCACCTCGGCCGCCTGCTGCAGGCGATGCGGATGGTATGGGACCGTCTGGACAGCCCCCAGGAGCGTATCGCCGCGATCATTTATACCTCGGTCCTGATGCAGGCGCTCTCACGCGACGAAACAGTGGCCAGCCAGCGCGAGGTCGTGCAACTGTCGGATGATCCGGCCATGCAGGAAGTGCGCAAGCTGCGCCGCGAACTCCAAGCGCTCATGATTGGCGAAATCCGCAACGGGGTCGAGGCGGGCGTATTCCGCAGTGTGGACGTCGAACTCGCAGCCCTGCAGTTGTGGGGATCAATGCAGTGGATGTGGGTGTGGTTCGACCGGGATCGTACTTGGACACCGGAGGAAGTCGGGCGCGCTTTCGTTGACATATTCCTTGGCGGACTGCTGCTTGACCGCCTCGGTCTGAGCCGATGGGCGGATCCTGACGGGCATATCGTCGCCGTGGTACGTGACTGTCTTGCACCAGACGCAGCTACCACCGGGTGATGCGTCGTGACAGGGTGGAGCCTGCTGCCCGGCAAGCACAGGACGGACGTGCAGAAGCCGCCGAGCACGCCCAAAGCCAAAACACCTGGCAGTAAAGGTGGTTACGCGATCGGCCATCGTCTCGCTGCGATGGAATTCTCTGACAACGCCTGCTGCCAAAGTATTGACTGTACGTACGGACAGTGCGATAGTCACCCCATGGCCTGCGCAAGCACAGAGCCGACCTCGACGCTGGGGACGGCGGCGACAGGAGCTTCGAAATCGCGTTTGGACACTAGTCTTTCGTGGTCCTACTGCCCTGTGCGCGCAGTCACCGACCGGAGAAAAGCATGACAGCGTCCACCGGAGTCACCGGGATAGCCGGGTACCTGCGCGATCAGGCGACCCCGCCGCTGGCCGCTGTCGGCGGTTTTGCGCGCATGTGCGTGCTCACCGGAAAGGCGCTGCTGCGGCCCTTTCAATGGCGTGAATTCATCGAGCAGAGCTGGTTTTTGGTGCGGGTGGCGTTCCTGCCGACTCTGGCGGTTTCCATCCCATTGACCGTGCTCGTCATCTTCACCCTCAACCTGCTACTCCGGGAATTCGGCGCCGCCGACGTCTCCGGCGCAGGTGCGGCGCTCGGTGCCGTCACCCAACTCGGCCCGCTGGTGACCGTGCTCGTCGTCGCCGGGGCAGGTTCGACCGCGATCTGCGCTGACCTTGGTGCGCGCACCATTCGCGAGGAGATCGATGCGCTCGAGGTGCTCGGCATCGATCCGATCCACCGTCTGGTGGCGCCGCGGGTGGTCGCCTCGACGTTCGTCGCGTTTCTGCTGAACGGCTCGGTGATCACGATCGGCCTGGTGGGCGGCTATATCTTCAGCGTTTACATCCAAAACGTCTCGGGCGGCGCGTATCTGTCCACCCTGACGCTGGTCACTGGCTTGCCGGAGGTCGTGATTTCGATCGTCAAGTCGACCATCTTCGGCTTGATCGCCGGCCTGGTCGGCTGCTACCGCGGCCTGACCACCGGCGCCGGCGCCAAAGGCGTTGGCACGGCGGTCAACGAGACGCTGGTGCTGTGTGTCATCGCGCTGTTTGCCGTCAATGTGGTGCTGACCACGATCGGCGTCCGGTTCGGCACGGGGCATTGACATGTCGACCGCAACCGTCCTGCGTGCTCGTTACCCGCGTACTTTCGCCCGCACCAGCCAGTTTGGCGGCGCACCGGCGCGGTTAGTTCGCGGCGTCGGGCAGGTCGACTGGTTCGCCGTCGTCGCCGTCGGGCAGATCGGGCATGCGGTGCGCTACTACCGCAGAGAAGCGCTGCGGCTGATCGCCGAGATCGGGATGGGCACCGGAGCGATGGCGGTGATCGGCGGGTCCACCACGATCGTCGGCTTCGTCACCCTTTCGGGCGGGTCGCTGATCGCGGTTCAGGGTTTCTCCTCGCTGGGCAATCTCGGGGTCGAGGCGTTCACCGGATTCTTCGCGGCGTTGGCCAACGTGCGCGTTGTCGCACCCTTGGTCGCCGGGGTGGCGCTGGCGGCCACCGTGGGCGCCGGTGCCACCGCCGAGCTGGGCGCGATGCGGATCAGCGAGGAGATCGATGCGCTGGAAGTGATGGGTATCAAGTCGATTTCGTATTTGGTGTCCACCCGGATCATGGCCGGATTCATGGTGATCGTCCCGCTGTACGCGCTGGCGATCGTCATGTCGTTCGCGGCCGGGCAGGTTGTTACGACGTTGTTCTACGGGCAGTCGATCGGAACCTACGACCACTACTTCCGTACCTTCCTGCGGCCCAGCGATGTGCTGTTCTCGTTCATCCAAGCGGTGCTCATCTCGGGGATCGTCATGATCAACCACTGCTACTTCGGTTACAACGCCAGCGGGGGCCCGGTGGGTGTCGGTGAGGCCGTCGGGAAGTCGATGCGCGCGTCGCTGGTGGCCGTCGTGCTTGTGGTCCTGTTGGCGTCGTTGGCGCTCTACGGCATCAATCCGAACTTCAACCTCACCGTGTAGCGGCGATGACTGCGCCGTTGAATTCGCCGCGGACACCCCCCTATTACCGTGCGGGGCTGGTGGGGTTGGTCATCCTCGCGGCGGTGTTGGCGTTGGTGTGGCTGCAGTTTCGCGGCGATCTGTCGCCGAGCACCCGGCTGACGATGATCGCCGCGCGGTCGGGGTTGTCGATGGACCCTGACGCGAAGGTCACCTACAACGGGGTGCAGGTCGGGCGGGTCGCCAAGATTGCGGAAATCACCCAAGACGGGCAGCCCAAGGCCGAATTCACCCTTGCGCTGGATCCGAAATATGTGGACGTGATTCCTGCCAACGTGCATGCGGAGGTCGTCGCGAGCACGGCGTTCGGGAACAAGTACGTGGGTCTCTCCTCGCCAAAAAACCCGGTGGCCCAGCACATCAGCCGCTCCCAGGTGATCGACGCGTCGCATGTGACCACCGAATTCAACACCCTGTTCGAGACGGTGGTCGACATCGCCGAGAAGGTCGATCCGGTCAAGCTCAGCGCGACGCTGGCGGCCGCCGCGCAGGCGCTCGACGGACTAGGGGACAAGGTCGGGAAGTCGATCACCAACGGCAACGACATTCTCGGCGACCTGAATCAACGGATGCCCCAGATCCGCCACGACGTCCATGCGGTCGCGGAGCTGGTCGACGTGTATGCCGATGCATCACCGGATTTGTGGAATGCTCTGCGCAACGTGGTGACCATCGCGCGCGCACTCAACGACAACCAGGCCAACCTTGATGCCGCCTTGATGGCCTCGATCGGGTTGGGCAACACCACCGCCGACATTTTCGAACGCGGTGGCCCCTATCTTCGGCAGGGAGTTAAGGACTTGGTTCCCACCGCGGAGCTGCTTGATTACTACAGCCCGCAGCTGGTCTGCGTCGTGCGCAAGCTCGCCATCGCCGCCCCCAAGATCGCCGATCTCGCCGGCGGTAACGGCTACTCGATACGCTCCTACATTGAGCTCGGTGGCGCGGCCAACGCCTATGTCTATCCGGACAATCTGCCGCGGGTGAACGCCCACGGTGGTCCGGAGGGCCGACCGGGCTGCTGGCAAGACATCTCCCACGATCTGTGGCCGGCGCCGCTTCTGGTGATGGATGACGGCGCCGCCATTACCCCGTACAACCAGCTGGGCATCGGCACACCGTGGGCCACCGAATACGTGTGGGGCCGTCAGATGGGGGAGAACACGATCAACCCATGAAAATCCGTGGTACCGCAATCAAGCTCGGCGCCTTCTCGCTGGTGGTGCTGCTGTTCACCGCGATCATCATCGTGGTGTTCGGCCAGATCCGGTTCGACCGCACCACCGGGTATTCGGCGATCTTCAGCAATGCCAGCGCGCTGCGCGCCGGCCAGTTCGTGCACGCCTCCGGTGTCGAGGTCGGCAAAGTCGCCAAGGTGCAGCTCATCGACGACGGCACGCGGGCCCGCGTCGAATTCCGCATCGACACGGATCTGCCGCTGTATCAGGAAACGACCGCGTCGATCCGGTACCTGAATCTGATCGGTGACCGCTTCCTGGAACTCAACCGCGGTGACAGCAACCAGCGGCTGCCGGCCGGTTCGACCATCCCGATCGAACGCACCCAGCCAGCGCTCGATCTGGACGCGTTGATCGGCGGATTCCGGCCGCTGTTCCGCGCGCTCGATCCGGACAAGGTGAACGCAATCGCCCAATCACTGCTCACGGTGCTGCAAGGTCAGGGCGGCACCATCAACGACATCCTCGACCAAACCGCGCAGTTCACCGCGACGCTGGCCGATCACGACCAGGCGATCGGCGAGGTGATCGACAACCTCAACACCGTGCTGAACACCACCGTCAAACACCAGAAACAGTTCGACGAAACGGTCAACAACTTCGAGGTGCTGATCAGCGGGCTGAAAAACCGCAAGGATTCGGTCGCCGACTCGATCGCCAACATCAGCAACGCCGCCGGCACACTCGGCGACCTGCTCGCCGACAACCGGCCGCTATTGCGTAACGCCGTCGCCCGTCTGGAAACCACCGTGCAGCCACTGGTCGACCACATCGGCGAGATCAACGACGTCCTCAAGCGGGTACCGGGCACCTTCCGGACCATCGGGCGTGCCGGCGGCATCTACGGCGACTTCTTCAACTTCTACCTGTGTGACATAGCGCTCCGGGTGAACGGATTGCAGCCCGGCGGCCCGGTGCGCACGATCAGGTTCTGGCAGCAGCCCTCGGGGAGGTGCACGCCGCAATGAGGACGTTGGAGGGTTCCAACCGGGTTCGCAACGGGCTGATGGCCATCGTCATCGTGGCGCTCGTCGTCGGCGTGGGCCAAACCTTCGCGAGTATCCCGATGCTGTTCGCGCAGCCCAGCTACTACGCGCAGTTCAACGACACCGCCGGCATCCAGACCGGCGACACGATCCGGATGGCCGGGATCGACGTCGGTCGGGTGCGCGGGCTACAAATCCAGGGCAAAAAGGTTCTGGTCGAATTCACCCTGGGCAGCACGCGGATCGGCACCGCCAGCCGGGCCGCGATTCGCACCGACACCATCCTCGGCCGCAGAAACATCGAGATCGAAACCCGCGGCGGGCAGCCGCTGCACGCCGGCGGGGTGCTGCCGCTGGCCCAGACCAGCACGCCCTACCAGATCTACGACGCGTTCACCGACATCACCAAGGCCGCAGCCGGCTGGGACGTCGACGCGCTGCGGCGGTCACTGAACATGCTGTCGCAGACCATCGACCAGACCTCCCCCCACCTCAGCGCGGCGTTCGACGGCATCAAGCGGTTCGCCGACACGATCGGCAAGCGCGACGCCCAGTTCAAGCACGTGCTGGCCAACGCCAGAAAGATCGCGACGATCCTCGGTGACCGCAGCGAGCAAATCAACGCACTGCTGACGGGGGCCCAGTCGTTGCTGGCGGCGATCAACGAACGCGGACAGGCGATCACGTATCTGCTGGAACGAGCGCACGCCGTGGAGGTCCAGGTGCAGGGGCTCATCAACGACAACCCGAACCTCAACCACGTGCTCGAACAGCTGCGCGCGATCACCGACGTGCTGGAGCACCGCAAGCATGACTTCGCCGACACTTTGGTCTTGTTGAGTCGCTTCACCGCGTCACTGGGCGAGGGCCTGGCCTCCGGCCCGTACTTCAAGGCGTTTGTCACTAACCTGCTGCCGTACTGGGCCCTGCAGCCGTGGGTCGACGCGGCGTTCAAGAAGCGCGGGATCGACCCCGAGCAGTTCTGGCGCAGCGCTGGCCTGCCGGCGTTCCGGTTCCCCGACCCGAACGGCAAGAGATTCCCCAACGGTGCCCCGCCGTCGGCACCGCCGGCGCTGGAGGGCACCCCAGACCATCCCGGGCCCGCGGTGCCGCCGGGATCGCCGTGCTCCTACGTGCCGCCGCTCGACGGGCTGCCACGGCCGGACAACCCGCTGCCATGCGCGGGCCTCGACCAACAACAAGGCCTGTTCGGTCCGTTATCGGGCCCTTATCCGGGGCTGCCCGACGTGCTGACGTCGCCGCCGAGCCCCAACGGTCTACCGCCGACACCGGGCATCCCGATCGCCGGGCGGCCGGGCGAGCCGGCACCTGACGTTCCGGGCGCACCGGTGCCGCTGCCGCCAAATGCGCCGCCGGGGGCCCGAGCCGAAAACCTGGCACCGGCCGGTCCGGTTCCGCCACCGTCAACGTTTGCGCCGCCGCTTGGACCGCGGCCGCCCGCGCCACCGGGACCCGGGCCGCAGTTACCGCCGGCCGGGACGGCGCCGCTGCCGGGCAACCCGCCCTACCTGCCGCCCGGGTCGCAAGGGGGAATGTAACCGATGTCGACGATCTTCAACGTCCGTAACCTGCAACTGCCCAGCGTTTCCCGCACCGCGCTGATCGTCGGATCGCTGGTCGCGGTCGTTGCCACCGTGGCGGGTTTTGTGGGCTGGCGGCTCTACGAGAAGCTGACCAACAACACCGTGGTCGCCTATTTCTCGGAGGCGCTTGCCCTGTACCCGGGCGACAAGGTTCAGATCATGGGCGTGCGAGTCGGCTCGATCGACAAGATCGAGCCGGCGGGCGACAAGATGAAGATCACCTTCCACTACGCCAACAAGTACCAGGTGCCGGCCGCCGCCAGCGCGTCGATCCTCAACCCCAGTCTGGTTGCCTCCCGGGTCGTCCAGTTGTCGCCGCCCTACGATGGTGGGCCGGTGATGAAGGACGGCGCGGTCATTCCGATCGAGCGCACCCAGGTGCCGGTCGAATGGGATGAAGTGCGCAACTCGATCAGCCGCATCCTTCCAGGTTTAGGCCCAACGCCCGAACAGCCCAAGGGACCGTTGGGCGACCTCATCGAGTCGGCTGCCACCGGATTTGCCGGTAAAGGTAAGCAGTTCAACGAAACCCTGCGCAGCCTGTCTGAGGCGGCGAGCGCACTGGGCGATGGCCGCGGCGATTTGTTCTCGATCGTGGACAGCCTGGCGGTGTTCGTCAACGCGCTGTATCGAAGCGATCAGCAGTTCGTGGCACTGAACAGCGACCTGGCCAGCGTCACAAACAAATTCACCAACACCGACAACGAGGTCTCCGACGTGGTCCGGGATCTCAACGGTCTGCTGGCGACGACGGAGGAGTTCGTCGACAAGAACGGAAAAGTGCTCGCGCACAACGTCGACAACCTCGCCGACGTGACCAACACGGCTCTGCAGCCGGCGCCGCGGGACGGGCTGGAGACCGCTTTGCACGTCTTCCCGCAGCTCGTCGCCGGTTTCGAAAACTTCTACTCGCCGGTCGTGGGCGGCTTCGCCGGTGAGCTGGCCCTGCCGAACTTCGCCAACCCGCTGGCGTCGATCTGCAGTGCGATTCAGGCCGGCAGCCGGCTGGGCTACCAGGAATCCGCCGAACTGTGCGCGCAGTACTTGGCGCCGATCGCCGATGCGATCAAGTTCAACTACGCCCCATTCGGCCTCGCCCCGATCACCGCCGCCAGCGTGCTGCCCAAGCAGGTCGCCTACTCGGAGCCGCGACTGCAGCCACCGCCGGGCTACAAGGACACCACCGTCCCCGGGATCTGGTCGCGTGACACACCGTTCTCGCACGGCAACTTTGAGCCGGGCTGGATTGTCGCGCCGGGCATGCAGGGTGTGCAGGTACAAGCAGCCACCCAGAACATGTTGACACCCGAATCGCTGGCCGAACTGCTGGGCGGCCCGGACATCGCACCGGCGCCGGCAGGGACCCACATGACGGGTCCGCCGAATGACTACGACGAGACTAACCCCTTGCCGCCGCCCTGGTATCCGCAACCCGGCCCACCGCCGGCGCCGGCACCCGGCGTGATACCCGGTGACCCGGGGGCAGGACCGGGCCAATGACGCGCCGGGCGTGGTTTGCCCGCTGGGTGCGGCGAGGGTTGGCGCTGTTGACGGCGGCGGCGGTGTTGACGTCGTGTGGGTGGCGCGGCATCGCCAACGTGCCGGTACCCGGCGGCCCGGGCACCGGATCTCACGCGATGAGGATCTACGTGCAGATGCCGAATACGTTGGCGCTCAACGTCAACAGCCAAGTCAAGGTCGCCGACGTGAACGTCGGAACCGTTCGGGCTATCACCATGAAGAACTGGGTGGCGACATTGACGGTAGGCCTGGAGCCCAACGTCAAGCTGCCGGCCAATGCGATAGCGAAGATCGGCCAAACCAGCCTGCTGGGCTCCCAGCACGTCGAACTTGCCGCGCCGAAAAACCCGTCGCCGCAGGCACTGCGGCCCGGCGACACCATCCCGCTGAAGAACTCGTCGGCCTATCCCACAACCGAACGCGTATTGGCCAGCATCGCGACGATCCTGCTCGGCGGCGGCATCTCAAACCTGGAAGTGATCACTGACGAGGTCTACAACATCGTCAACGGGCGCGCCGACCAGATCCGCGAGTTCCTCAACAGGCTCGACACGTTCACCGACAACGTAAACCACCAGCGCGACGACCTGGTCCGTGTCGTTGATTCCACCGACCGCCTGTTGGCCATCGTGGCCGACCGCAACGACACCCTGGACCGGTTGCTGATCGAACTTCCGCCGCTGGCCCAGCATTTCGCCGACACGCGGGATATGTTCGCCGACGCGGTGGAGGCGCTGGGCCGAGCCAGCAAGGCCGCCGACGATGCCGTGGGCCCATCAAGCGATGCTCTGCACACCAACCTGCAGCTGCTGCAGCGACCGCTGTGCGAACTCAGCAAGGCCTCGCCGTATTTGTTCGACACAGTGAAGCTGGTACTGAGCTTCCCGTTCAACATCGACACCGTACCGAAATTCATTCGCGGTGACTACATCAACGCGTCGGCCGTGGTCGACCTGACGCTCAGTGGGATCGACAACGCGTCATTATCCGGGACCGGTATCTCGGGCATGCTGCGTGCACTCGAGCAGTCGTGGGGCCGCGACCCCGAGACCATGATCCCCGACGTGCGGTTCACCCCCAATCCACACGACGCGCCCAACGGACCGCTGGTGGAACGAGGGAGCGGCATATGTTGACTCGCTTGATTCGCATCCAACTCACGCTGTTCAGCATCGTGACCATCATCGTGCTGATCGCACTCGGCTGGTACTACCTGCGGCTACCTTCGCTACTGGGCGTCGGTCGTTATACGCTCTACGCCCAGCTGCCCCGGTCGGGCGGGCTGTACGCGACGGCCAACGTGACCTACCGCGGCGAACAGATCGGCAAGGTCACC
This sequence comes from Mycobacterium sp., assembly GCF_050700595.1. Classification (GTDB taxonomy): domain Bacteria; phylum Actinomycetota; class Actinomycetes; order Mycobacteriales; family Mycobacteriaceae; genus Mycobacterium. Next base: position 13,453 of record NZ_JBOHHI010000201.1, on the reverse strand, counting down.
AGCGTACAACCAACCAGACAGGGCGTGCGAGCGGCGATGAGCATCGACGACCGCTACAAGATTCCCATCGACGCGACGGCCAACGTACATTCGGTCTCGGCGATCGGCGAACAATACCTCGACCTGGTGTCAGCTGATAACCCCGGCCGGTTTTTCGCCAACGGGCAAACCGTCACCAAAAGCACGGTGCCCGCCGAGATCGGCCCGGCGCTCGACGCCGCGAACCACAGTTTGGAGGCGCTGCCGCGGCAGAAGATCTCGACGCTGCTGGACGAAACCTCGCAGGCCTTCGGCGGGTTGGGGCCCTCGCTGCAGCGGTTAGGCGACTCGACGCAGGCGATCGTTCATGACTTCAAAGACAACCTCAACGATGTTGACGACATCATCGCGCACAGCGCGCCGATCCTGGACAGCCAGGTTAATTCCAGCGACCCGATCAGACGGTGGGCGGCCAATCTGAATGCTATCGGCACCCAAGCCGCCGGCCAGGATCAAGCGCTGCGAAGCGCCCTACAGCAGGCCGCTCCCACCGTCGATGAGCTGACCGCCGTGTTCGGCGATGTTCGAGATTCTCTGCCGCAGACGTTGGCGAACCTGGAGATCGTGATCGACATGCTCAAGCGCTACCACCAGAACGTCGAGCAGATTCTGGCCGGGCTTCCGCAAATCGTCACGGAGGGCGAAACCGCGATAGTGTTGCACCCCGGCAAAATCATGGTGGACGGCCGGGTGCTGATCAACCAGCCGCCGGCATGTCTCACCGGCTTCCTGCCGCCATCGCAGTGGCGATCTCCCGCGGATACCAATATGGCGGATCTGCCGGCCAACACTTACTGCAAGATTCCCAAGGACACTCAGGGCAATGTTGTTCGTGGTGCCCGCAACTATTCGTGCGCTGATGTGCCCGGCAAGCGGGCCGCCACCCCGCGCGAGTGCCGAAGCGACGAACCCTACGTGCCATTGGGCACCAACCCGTGGTACGGCGACCCGAACCAGATCCGCAACTGCCCGGCCCCCGGTGCGCGCTGCGACCAGCCCGTCAACCCCGGCCAGGTCATCCCGGCGCCGACGATCAACAACGGAATGAACCCGGCGCCCGCCGACCAGGTCACCGGAACACCACCTGCGGTCAGCGACCCGCTGACCCGCCCCGGGCAGGGCACCGTGCAATGCAGCGGGCAACAACCCAACCCGTGTATCTACACGCCGGCACCGAGCCCGACTGCGATCTACAGCCCGCAGAGCGGCGAAGTCGTGGCGCCCGACGGTGCCAAGTTCACCTTCAGCAATTCGACGAATATCGGCGACAACGGGTGGAAGGAGATGCTGGCGCCAACCGGCTGAACCCACCGATCACTTCCCGCCGCGGTGGTCACCGTCCGCGCAGGGCCGGTCGAGCAAGCCTCCGAAAGCGTCCATCCCACAATTGTGTTTGCGTGAGGTCGTTTGCGATAGGCCGAAAACTGAAAACCCTCGTGGAATGCCGAACCTTGGAGCACGATGGAAAGCTATGCCCAGCGCCCTACCTCACCCCAGCCGAGTACGAAGCCCTCCTGACGCCCGCCGCACGCCCTGCGAGCGTGCCAAACTCGGGGCTCTCGCAACCACATAGGAACAGAACCAAGTAGTTCTACGTGTGTGGCACAACGAAGGGGTTACACAGATGCACAACGCTACGACGAAGTACAAGGACCAGACCGCTGCAGATCGTGCGCAGGACGCCAAGCTGTTGAAGGAGTCTGGCGTCCACAAGCTCGTCGTCCTGGATCACCAGGGCAATTGCCTAGCGTATCTGTTGGCGTGGGACAGCTTCGGGTATGACGCCGAGACCGACACTTACGTGTGTATCGCGGAGCCTGATGGCGGCGAACTCATGACCATTCACACTGACGGTGACGTCAAGGCAGACCCCGCTACGAATACATATACGGTAACTGCACCGAATGCTGAAGCTTCACCTGAGACAGGTTATTGCACAGTTGGTGTAGCGAGCTAGTCACCAACGTCGACACACACCGCGAGCGCTCCGGCGCCGACGTGCAACGCCAGCACCGGACCCAGGTCGGTCACAATCGCCGGCTCGCAGGCCGGCAGTCGCTCGGCCAGAGCGGCCGCCACGTCCGCCGCGCCGTCCGGGTTGGCGACATGGTGCACCGCGATCGCGGCGGGTCGGTCACCGACGACGTCGCAGACCCGGTCGATCATGGCTGCCACCGCCTTGCTTGCAGTACGGACTCGTTGTGCCAGAACAAGTTTGCCATCATCGATGCGCAGCAGCGGCTTGAGCGACAGCGCGGTGCCCAGCCAGGCCGCGGCGCCACCGATCCGCCCACTACGACGCAGATTGTCCAGTCGGTGCACGACGATGAACCCCCGGTTGCGGTTCACCGCGGCAGCAGCCGCCCGCGCAACGGCGTCCAAGTCGGCCCCGTCGGCCGACGCCCGGGCCGCAGCCAGCGCGACGAATCCGGTGTTCATTGCGGTCGACTTCGAGTCGACGACCCGCACAGCCGGACCGATGTCGGCCGCGGTAGTCTCGGCCGCGCCGACGGTTCCCGACAGCGCCGCCGAAAGGTGCACGGCCACTATGCCGTCTCCACCGCTGTCGGCCAGTGCCCGCCGATACGCGTCGGACAGTTCGGCCGGGGTGGCCGCCGCAGTGGTGGCCTGCGCAAGCGAGTGCAGGTCGTCGGGAATCTCGTCGACGCCGTCGCGCAGGTCGACATCGTCGAGCAGAATGTGCAACGGCACTTGACGGATCGCCCACTTCCGGCGCAACTCGTCCGGAAGGCGCGACGACGAGTCGGTGACCACGACGACAGCCATGAATTCAGTGCGGCTTCTCGTTGTTGAGCACGCCGGCTTCGGCAAGCGCCTTTAGCATCAACTCGGCAACCGCCTGGTGCGCCTCGAAATTCCAGTGGATACCATCGGGGTTACCGTTCCCATCCATAATGTGTTCGGCGACCGCGGCTTTCAGGTCGACCAACGGGATATCGTGCAACTGCGCCCATTTGGTAATGGCTGCGGCGGTCCCGGTACGGCCGCGGTGGGCCTTGCCGTAAGTTGTGGCGATGTGTACCGACGGTAGCGATGCCACGACCGGGATACCAGGCCGGCTGAAATCGACTGCGCTGCGGGTCTGTTCGAGGTACTCGGCGGTCAGGTGCGGCGGCAGCGCAGCCCTGGCCATCGGTGAGAGCCGTGGTTGCAGCCACCCGTAGCCGTCGCGGACCCAGCGCCGCAGCCACGGCGGCCGTACATAGCGGATGAGCTCACGCAGCGCCGTCGGCAACGGCGATGGCAGCGAATCCATGCCGCCGGTGGCGAAGATCACCGCGCCCGCCCGGGGCAGCGCCGCCCAGGCCCGCGGGTCCTGGGTGGCAGCCCACCAGACGTCGCGACATGTCCAGCCAATACGACCGATTAGTTCGACGTCCCAACCAAGTTGTGCACCAACGATATTGGGCCAGATGCGTGGGTCGTCGGCAGGTAGGCCGCCGCTGGGTCCGTAGTAGGCCAGCGAATCGGCGAAGATCAGCAGCACCGGCCGCGACTCAGAGGACATCACTTGCGACCTGCGCCGAAGCGTTCCACACGTCGAGACGCCACCTGATGGGGTCCAGCTCGTCCGCGTCGTCGGAGGAGTATCCGGACACCTGTGTCCAGCTCGCATTGCCCATCCCGCCCACCGCGGGCCAGTTCTCAACCGGCAGCCGCAGCAACGCGGCCGTTAGCGCGGCGATCAACCCGCCGTGCGCGACCAGAACCACCGGGCGCTCAGGTTCATTGAGGCCACCCCATTCCGGCTCGCCGGCGACCAACTCGGCAACCAGCGGCACGCTGCGGGCGGCCACGTCGACCCGGCTTTCGCCGCCGTGTGGCGCCCAGCCGGCGTCCTCGCGCCAGGCCAACCGGGCGCCCGGCGCGGCGGCGTCGATGTCGGCATGGGTCATGCCCTGCCAATCGCCGAGGTGGGTCTCGCGTAACCGGCTGTCCACCCGCACCGGCAACCCGGTGCGCTCCCCCAATGCGGCCGCGGTGTCGGCGGCGCGCCGCAGGTCCGACGACACGATCAGCAGCGGCCGGCGTTTGGCCAGCACCTCGGCCGCGGCGACGGCCTGGGCGCGGCCCAACTCGCTCAGCTCGGTGTCCAGTTGGCCCTGCATCCGGCTGCCCACATTGAAGTTGGTCTGGCCGTGGCGCAGCATGACCAGTCGGCGCGTCCTCACGACCTGCCCTCCAGATCCACGGTGACCACCGGGCAGTCCCGCCACAACCGGTCCAGTGCATAGAAGTCGCGTTCGTCCTGGCGCTGGATGTGCACGACGATGTCGATGTAGTCGAGCAGTGTCCAGCGGCCTTCGCGGATCCCCTCGCGCCGCGCCGGCTTGTAGCCCGCCCGGCGCATTTTCTCCTCCACCTCGTCAACGATTGCGCTGACCTGCCGTTCGTTGGACGCCGAGGCGATGACGAAGCAGTCGGTGATGACCAGCTGCTTCGACACGTCGATGACGACGACGTCGGCGGCGAGTTTGGCCGCCGCGGCGCCGGCGGCCACCGTCGCCATGTCGATGGCTTCCGGGGTGGCCGTCATGTCTGGTCCCGGGGTTTGCAGTAGAGCTGACGCTTGGACACGTACTGCACCACGCCGTCCGGCATCAGATACCACAGCGGCCGGCCCTCTTCGGCGCGGCGGCGGCAGTCGGTCGACGAGATCGCCAGCGCGGGGATCTCGACCAAGGTCAACGCGTCATCCGCCAACCCCTCAAGTGCGTCGTCCGTGAGATGTTCGCGCCCCAGGTCATAGCCGGGCCGGCTGACTCCGACGAACCGCGCCATCGCGAACATTTCCTTCCAGTCCTGCCAGGACAGGATGGAGGCAAGCGCATCGGCGCCGGTGATGAAGTACAGCTCGGAGTCCGGGTTGAGCGCGTGCAGATCGCCCAGGGTGTCCTTGGTATAGGTGGGCCCGCCGCGGTCGATGTCGACCCGGCTTACCGAGAAGCGGGGGTTGGCGGCGGTGGCTATCACCGTCATCAGGTAGCGGTCTTCGCCGGCGCTCACCCGCCGGTCCTTCTGCCAGGGCTGTCCGGTCGGCACGAAGACCACTTCGTCGAGGTGGAACAAGTCGGCAACTTCGCTGGCCGCGACCAGATGACCGTTATGGACGGGATCGAACGTCCCACCCATTACGCCCAGCCGGCGACGGCGCTTTTGCATGGTTTGCCAAGCTTACTTGAGCAGCGGAATGCAGCTCAGGTGACGTCAGTAATCGAATGGTAGGTTTTAGGCATGCGCGCAACCATTGACAAGGCAGGGCGATTGGTTATTCCAAAACCGTTGCGCGACCATCTTGGGCTGCGATCTGGCGAGGTCGAAGTCACCGCCGACGGTGCCGGCCTGCGCGTCGAACCGCTCGCCGGCGAGTCTCTCGATGAGCGCGACGGGCGGTTTGTCATACCCGCGAGCGGGGCGCCGATCAGCGACGCAATGGTGCGGACACTGCGTGATGCCGACCGGCGGTAGATCATCCACGGTCCTTGTCGACACCAGCGCCGCCGTGGCACTGGTGGTCGCCGATCATGATCATCACGAGGAAACCCTCCAAGCGCTGCACGGCCGGACACTCGGTCTGGCCGGCCACGCCGTATTCGAGACCTTCTCGGTGCTGACCCGCTTACCGCCACCGGCACGTAGGACTCCGGCGACGGTCACGCGGCTGCTCGCGAATACGTTCCCTGAGACCAGGTTCCTCGGAACTCGGGCCGCGACATTACTGGTGGCCACGCTCGGATCGGCCGGGATCGCTGGTGGCTCGGTCTACGACGCGCTCGTCGGCGCTACCGCGAATGAGCATCAGCTCACACTCGTGACGCGCGACCGGCGCGCACTGGACGTGTATCGCAAGCTCGAAGTGGAAGTCGAGCTTCTGGTCTGACCGGGCCTGCCAAAGTTCACCGGCTACGTTGCGACCCTGATGTTTTCGTTGAACCCGTCCCTGCGGCGCAACCCCGCGGCGACCTTGCCCATCGGGGAAATCCTCCCACAGCCAACCGGCGATCTGCTCGGGGTTGTGCCGCAGTCATTTAACCCATTAGGTCCGGCGTACGAACGCTGGCGTAGCCTCTACGATACTTAGCTATGCGAAGGTCCTGTTGGCCTCGAAGGCGGTGAAATGCGGACGATTCCAGTGAGCAGAACGCTCAAACGGCTGCCCGGAGTGCTGGCACGACACTGGGTACCGGTGGTCTTCGTGGTGGTGCTCGCGGTTTCGACCGTGGTCGTCGCACGGCTGCACAGAATATTCGCGTCTGGGGACCTCAACGCCAACGCCGGCGCGGGGATCGAGATCGTGCAGTTCAACCCGAAATACATCGGCTACGAGGCGTTCGGCCCACCCGGGACCACGGCCGACATCAACTACTGGGACGCCGAGGCGAACGTCCACCAGCTCAACGACGTCCCGTTGCCGTGGTCGTACACCATCGTGACGGTCCTGCCGGCGGTTCAGGCCAACATGATGGTGCAGGGCGACAGCAACCAAATCGGCTGCCGCATCAAAATCGACGATGAGCTCAAAGACGAACGACGCGCCGTCGGTGGCAACGCCCAGACCTTCTGCCTGGTGAAATCCGGATGACGACCCGCACCGAGGCGGACACCACTACGCATGCCAAACGGCCGTTCTTCGCACACGCGCTACGCCTGTTCGCGGTGCCGATCATCCTGTTCTGGGTCCTGCTCACTGTCTTCGTGAACGTGGCGGTCCCCCAACTGGAAGTGATTTCCGAGGAACACTCGGTACCACTGGCACCCATGGATGCACCGTCGATGAAAGCGATGATGCGTCTCGGTCATAATTTCAAGGAATACAATTCCAACAGCACGGTGATGATGGTCCTGGAAGGCCAGAAAGAACTTGGCGAGGCCGCTCATCACTACTACGACGAGATAATCGGTAAACTACAAAAAGATCACCAGCATATCGAGCACATCCAGGATTTCTGGAGTGATCGACTGACCGCAGCGGGCGTCCAGAGCTCTGACGCTAAAAGCGCCTACGTCCTGCTCAATCTCGCCGGTAATCAAGGAACCACGTTCGCCAACGAATCTGTGACTGCGGTCCGGGAGGCGATCAAAGATACCCCGGCACCACCCGGGGTGCAGGCGTATGTCGCGGGCCCGGCGGCGCTCACCGCTGATCTGCGCGAAATCGGGGACTCGAGCATCGTGAAGATCACGCTGTTTACCCTCGGGGCGATCACGATCATGTTGCTGGTCGTCTACCGATCGATTACCACCATGTTGGCGCAGCTTTTCTTAACACTACTGGAATTGGCTTGCGCTCGCGGAGTTGTCGCGTTTCTCGGGTATCACAATGTCATGGGCCTCACGACGTTCGCCGTCAATATCATGGTGATGCTGGCGATCGCGGCCGGCACCGACTACGGGATATTCCTCATCGGCCGCTATCGAGAAGCCCGGGTGCTTGGTGAAGATCGCGAAACCGCCTACTACACAACCGTTCGCAGTGTCACCCCGGTTGTCTTGGGTTCGGGGCTGACCATCGCCGGAGCATCGGCAGTTCTCTACTTCACCCGGCTACCCTACTTCCACACCATGGCCATACCGGTCGCGGTGGGCATGATCGTTGTCGTGGCGGCCGCGCTCACCTTGGGACCGGCGGTCGTTGTGGTGGCCAGCCGGTTCGGTCTGCTGGTGCCCAAAGGGTTGCAGCGGGGTCGCTTCTGGCGGCGGATTGGCATCGGCGTCGTCCGCTGGCCCGCGCCGATCACGGCGGCCAGCGGCGCGGTCATACTGGTCGGGCTCGCTGCCCTCCCGGGGTTCAAGCCGGGTTACGACGACCGCTTGTATCTGCCCAAAGATACCCCGGTCAATGTCGGCTACGCGGCCGCGGAGAGACATTTTTCTCCCGCAAGGATGGCTCCCGACATCACGATGGTCGAGTCCGATCATGATATGCGAAACCCGGCCGATATGCTCGTTTTGGACCGAGTCGCGAAAAGTATCATGCGTGTCCACGGCATCGCCATGATCCAGGACATTACCCGGCCATTGGGTATTCCACTTCAGCACAGCTCGATACCTTTTCAGCTCAGCGCAGCAAACCAGCTGATCATGCAGAATATGAAAACGCTGAAAGACCGCGTGCGGGATATAGATACGATATCTGATCAGCTCGACAAGGACATCAGCCTACTACTGCAGCTTTATGGCCATCTGGTGGAAGTCGACAATATCACTCACGATCTCGCCGGTGTGACGCGGGATACCGTGGGTGTTGCCGACACAATCCGGGATCACATTGCGGAAACCGACGACTTCTTCAGGCCGATCCGGAGCTACTTCTACTGGGAAAAACACTGCTTCAACATTCCCATCTGCTGGGCGTTCAGAAACACATTTGAGTCACTGGATGGCGTGGACCAACTCAGCGAACAACTACACAAACTCTCGACCGACATAGACCGCTTGGATTTCGAACTGCCGCAAGCGGTCCAGCTGCTGCCGGCGGTGGTCGACACCCTGAAGCTCATGCATTCGCTGGTGGTAACCGTGCACAGCACGTTCTCGTCATTCGTCGACCAATTGGAGGACCTGACCGACACCCAGATCATGATGGGCCAAAGTTTCGACGACTCCAAGAACGACGACTTCTTCTACCTGCCCGCGGAGGCATTCGACAACAAGGACTTCCAGACCGGGCTCAGGCTGTTCCTGTCGCCTGACGGCAAATCGGCCCGGTTCTTCGTCACCCACCAGACGTACCCGGCTACCCCGGAGGGAATCGAGCGGGTCGAGCCGGAGCGAATGGCGGCGCAGGACGCCTTGAAACAATCCTCCCTGTCGGATGCCAAAGTGTTTGTCGGTGGCATGGCCGGCCTCTACGAGGACATGCACGACGGCGCCAAATACGATCTGATCATCGCGATCGTGGCGGCGCTGACCCTGATCTTTTTGATCATGACGACGCTGACCCGAAGTTTGGTGGCCGCGCTGGTGATTGTCGGCACTGCGTCCAGCTCCATCGCCTCGTCGTTCGGGCTCTCGGTGCTCATCTGGCAGGATGTGTTCGGCCAGCACATCTACTGGGTGACACTGGTGCTGGCGGTCATCGTCTTGTTGGCGGTCGGGTCCGACTACAACCTGCTGCTGGTCTCCCGATTCGCGGAGGAGATTCACGTCGGACTCAAGACGGGATATATCCGTGCGATGGCAGGCAGCGGTGGAGTGGTGACGTCCGCCGGCATGGTGTTCGCCTTCACCATGGCCGCGATGCTCGGCAGCGATCTGCTGGCGATCGGAATGTTCGGTTCCACGGTCTGCATCGGGCTGCTGCTCGACACGTTTGTGGTGCGTGCACTGTTCATGCCCTCGATTGCCACCCTGCTGGGGCGTTGGTTCTGGTGGCCGCAGGTTGTCAACCCCCGCGGTCCCAACAAGGTGCGCGGGATCGCGGCTCATACACAGCCCGAAGACACCGAGGCGTTGCAGTTGCCGGCGCACTGACCTAGCCGGTATGCGCACTTCGTCCGGGGGGTCGGCCGTGCGGACAGACTCGATCGAGCTGGTGCCGGTGGCCACTCGGCAGCACAGTTCCCATTTCTAGTTCACCGATCACGTGATTGACTGCGGCAACGTAGTTGTCGAAGAGCCAGTTTGACTCGACTTGGCTCAAGTTAGTGCGTACGTCGGCGGGGATCTTGACGAGGGCGTGGCGGAGATCGTCGGGTAGCGGCCCGGCGGAGTTGCGGGTTTGGTTGCCGGCCTTGATTATCAAGATCCGATAGCAGCGGGTATCGCGAACGAATTTCTCTATGCCTCAACCCGTTTGGGCTTCGGTACAGTGCCGGTAATGAGCGGCTCCGGTAGCCGACCTAGTTGTTTGTGGGTGGCGGCTGTGGCTGGAAGGGTTCGTACCACCCCCAGTCGGCGCGCTCGCCGGTCGGCCCGGGGCACGGCGCGACAGCGGGCGGGGGAAGGTTCGGCGCACGCGCCCCGACTTAGGACATTTTTCGGTTGCTGATGTCGGCGCGAGTCGCTGATCTGCGGTTTTGATCCATGTCGAGCCGATATTTGCACACTAGCTAACCAACCATAGCTGAGCGTGGCGTCAATGGATGGCCCCGTCTTCAATGTGCCGTAAGCGCTTGTGCAGCAAGCGCTATCGCCCCAGCCGAGCGGTCCACGTCGTCGTCTGTGGTCGCCCAGTTGCAAACCGGGACGCGCAGTACGTACTGGCCGTGCCAGGTAGTGCCCCATACCCAGCAGGTGCCGTCGCGCTGGACGGCGGTAACTGCGGCCCGGTTGGCGTCATCTCCGCCGGGCAACCGGAGGAGCACCAGGCTGAGTACGACGTCATTGAGCACGGTTGCGCCGGGAATCGCGGCCAGGCGCTGGGCCATTCGTCGGGCTTGCGCGCAGTTGCGTTCGATCAACTCGACGATACCGGCACGGCCCAGCGACCGGATAGCCGCATAGACAGGCACCGCACGGGCCCGGCGCGAGCACTCGGGCACGTAGTTGGTGCTGTCGCGCTGACCGGCATCGACCACGAGGTAGGGCGCCGCGAGCCGCATTGCGGCGACGTGCATTTCAGGGTCAGCGACAATGGCCATCCCCACGTCGTAGGGCACGTTGAGCCACTTGTGGGCGTCGACGGCCCACGAGTCCGCACGCTCGATACCGCGGGTTAGGTGTCGGGTGGCCGGTGCTGCGGCAGCCCACAGGCCGAACGCGCCGTCGATATGCAGCCAGGCGTTATGGGTGGCGCAGGCGTCGGCGATCGGCTCGAACGCGTCGAAGGCGCCGGTGGCCGCGTTGCCGGCCTGGGCGCAGACGATCGCTGGCCCGTCGCAGTGGGCCAGTGCGTCACGCAGCGCTTCGGGTTTCATCCGGCCTTGGTCGTCGGCAGCGACCGACATGGGCGCGCCGAATCCGAGTAGGCGCAGGGCGGTGTAGATGGTGACATGCGCCTGCTCGCCGCACAGGACGCGGACCGGCGGTGCACCGATGAGTCCGTCGGTTTCGACGTCGTGGCCGGCCCGGGCCAGCACAGCGTGGCGGGCAGCCGCCACACAGGTGGTGTTGGCGCCTTGACCACCGGTGACGAAGCCGACGCTGGCGGTAGCTGGCAGACCGAGCAAGTCCAGGGTCCACGCCGAGGTGACCTCTTCGATGGCCGCGGCCGCCGGTGAGTGCGAATCAAAGTCCGCGCACTGATCCCACGCCGAGACCAGCCAGTCGGCGGCCAGCGCCGCAGGCAGGGCACCGCCGGTGACGAAACCGAAATACCGCGGCCCGGCGCTGGCAACCAGACCAGGGTCGGCGCCGGCCACCAGCGTGTCGATGACCGCGTTCGGGTCCTCGCCGTGTTCTGGCACCGGCCCGCCCAGCGCCTCGCGCACGTCGGCCGCGTCAACCCGGGCGCTCACCGACCGCCCGTCGAGGGTGTCAAGGAATACTTTTGCGTGCTGCGCGGCGGCGTCGAGGCCGGCAGTGCGATCGGGCATGGACTACAACACTAGCTAGTTCTGGCTCGTAGGGTGCTGTGGTGGCCTACGTGCGCACCGTGAAGACCAGCTCGGGAGCCACGGCGGTGCAGATCGTGTGGTCGACGCGGCGTGGTTCGCGCCAGATCGAGCACCTGGGCTCAGCCCACGACGACGCAGAGGTCGAAGCGCTCAAGGCTCCTGCCCGTCAACGGCTTTCCGAAGGCCAGGGTGCGCTGGATCTGGGGCTGAACACCGTCGGCGTCGACGGCGAACCGTTGGAGATCGTCGCCTCCAAGGCAAGCCACCTGTGGGACGGCTTGTGCCGGGCCTACCAGGCGCTGGGCTTTGATGCCGCCACCGGCGGGGACGAGGTCTTTCGCGATCTGGTGCTGGCGCGGATCATCGAACCGACCAGCAAGGCCGACTCGCTGCGGGTGCTCGCCGAGGCCGCCACGAAGTCGGTGAACCGGGATCTGGAGGCCAAAGCCCGCGGCCTGGCCGGATTGAAGGGATACACCACCAACCTCACCAACCAAACACCCGAGTTCGTCATCGATGCTTACCACCAGTTGTGGCGCATCGAGAAAAGTTTCCGCATGTCCAAGCACGACCTGCAAGCCCGCCCGGTCTACCACCACAAACGCGAATCGATCGACGCCCACCTAACGATCGTGTTCACTGCCCTGGCTATCAGCCACTGGATCGAGCACCAAACAGGTTGGAGCATCAAGAAATTCGTGCGCACCGCACGCCGCTACCGAACCGTCCGCATCAAGGCCGGCAGACAACTACTGACCGCCGCCGACCCGCTACCCGACGACCTCCGCAACGCGCTCGCCAAGATCGACGCCGGCCATGCACACTAAATTGTCCTAAGTCGGGGTACAGTGCCGGCGCAATGACCGGTTCCGGTAGCCGACCTAGTTGTTTGTTGGTGGCGGCTGCGGCTGGAAGGGTTCGTACCACCGCCAGTCGGCGCGCTCGCCGGTGGGCCCGGGGCACGGCGCGACAGCGGGCGGGGGAAGGTTCGGCGCACGCGCGAGCGATCCTGCGCTGAGCCGTCGACCGCAGCTGTCGGTGACGATGAGATCGTCGGCGGGTCCGGCGATGGTGATGACGCGCCGGTGGTGGCACCGATGGTGATAGGGGCATACCAACACCAGGTTGGACATCTCGGTCAGACCACCGTCGTCCCAGTGCCGGATGTGGTGTGCGTGCAGACCGCGGGTGGCCCCGCAGCCGGGAACCGCGCAGGTGGGATGGCGGTGCTCGAGCGCGCGGCGAAGCCGCCGGTTGATCACCCGGCTTGCTCGGCCGGCGCCGATGACCTGCCCGTCACGTTCGAACCAGACTTCGCAGGTGGCATCACAGCTCAGGTATCGGCGTTGGGCGTCGGTGAGCAGCGGACCCAGATGCAGCGCCGCGGCGCGCTGGCCGGTGTCGAGGTGCACCACCACAGTGGTGTGCTGCCCGTGTGGCCGGCGGGCCGCCTCGGCGTCCCATCCGCTCTCGACTAGGCGCATAAACGCCTCGACGGTGCTAGGCAGCGAGGGACAATTCTCTGATGTGGGCTCGCCATTGCCGTGATCCTGCTTGTACTCGGCGAACAGTGCATCACGATGAGACGCCAGTGCCGCGTCGAACTTCGCCGCGTCGTCGTGGGGAAGTTTGATCCGCCAACAGGTGGACTCCTCACTGCAGGTCTTGGTGATCGAGCGCTGCGGTTGCCGCCGAGAATCGGGTTCGGGTCGCGGTTGCAACTTCACCGCGGTGCGCAGCTGGTTGACCGTAGCGGTCCGCGCCAGTGCCGCGTAATGCTCATCGGAACCCTCGCCGGCCCGTGCGGCGATGACCCCGACCTGATCCAGCGACAGTCGACCCTCGGCCATGCCCGCCGCGCAGCGGGGAAACTCCTCCAGCCGGCGCGCCACGGT
>NZ_JBOHHI010000200.1:0-14668 GCF_050700595.1 Mycobacterium sp. | reverse complement strand
CCCCGGGCGTGCGCCCGGGAACACGCACGCTCGCCATCATTGACCGCCCGCAGGTCTACACCCTGTTCCCCCCGGCGCGGTCCGGTGGAATGCGGATGATCCATCACGACCTACTTTGCGCGTAGCGATCGTGCAGCTTGACCAGTGTGGCCTCGATGCCCGCCGCGTTGGTTTTCATGGCGCGCGTCAACTCGTAGAACTTCAGTTTGAGCGTACCGGCGTGTTGATAGTCGAACGTCTCGGTGACCCGGGTCAGGGTCGGCGAAAGCGACTCGAATTCCCATCGCCAGCGATGACCCTCCGGATGGCGCCACTCAACCAATTCGCTTGGTGTCAAGGCGGTCACGGTGCTGGTGATGCGGTACGGCACGCCGAACATCTTCATATTCGTCGAAAACTTCGACCCGACAGTAAGTTCCGCCGGTGCCTTGATGTTGTCGCGGACCGTTCCCGATCCGTCGAGTTCACGGTGACGCCTGGGATCAGCAGCCATCGCGAACAATTCGGCCGCTGGCGCGGCCACCTCAACCGACCGGCTGACCTGCCGGGCTCCCGCATCGACAACCGTGACAACCATGATGTCTCCCTTCATCCGCCCCCAACGGTGCAACGAAGTCAAGACCAGAATATAGCCCGGCGGGCGCAGAGGACCTCCGGTGGGGAGATGGCCGTGGTGTGGTGGCTTCCAAGGGATGGCTTGAGCGATTTTCGCCGGCCCGTGGTAGTCCGCTTGCAGCTCAGTGCCGCCGCGCCAGGTAGCTCAGCGCGGAGCGTGCAGCGTTGGCGCCGCACATGCCGTGCGCGCCTGGCCCCGGTGGTGTGGCCGCCGAGCAGATGTATATGCCGGGGACGCCGATCCGGTACGGCGAGAGCGTCAGTCGCGGCCCGAACACGAGCTGGCGGATGTCCTTCGACCCGGTCATGATGTCACCACCCACGTAATTGGGGTTGTAAGCGGCCATTTGGGTGGTGGAACGGACCGCCTGCCCGACGATGCGCCCGGAAAAGCCGGGCGCGAACCGCTCGATCTGGGCGATGATCGCCGCGGTGGCGTCCCCGGTGTAGCCGTTGGGGACGTGGGCGTACGTCCAGACCGGATGGATGTTGCCCACCGAGCGTTGCGGGTCGGCCAGGTATTGCTGTCCGACCAATACGAAGGGCCGCGCCGGCATGCGCCCGGCGTGGATACCGCGCTCGGTGGCCGCCAGCTCGCGGTAGGTTCCGGCCAGGTGCACGGTGCCGGCCCGGCGCGCATCCGGATTCGTCCACGGGACCCCGCCGTCGACCGCGAAATCGACCTTGAAGGCGCCCGGGCCGCGCCGGAACCGGGTGAAGGCACGGGCGACCCGCCGGGGCAGTCGTTCGCCCAGGATGGCCCCGACCGCCTCCGGCGCCAAGTCGAACATCGTCACGTCGGCGGCGGGCAGCTGCGACGCCGACCCGATTCGAACTCCGGTTTCGAGTTTGCCGCCCAGGTCGGTCAGCAGCGACGCCATCGCGGTGGTGATCGATCCCGATCCGCCGGCGGCGACCGCCCAGCCGTGCCGGTGTCCGGCAGCACCGATGCCCAGCCCGACCGCCGCGGACAGCGGGTAGTGCAGCGGCCGAAATGCGTGTGCCGCAACACCTCCGAACAGTGCTCGTCCGGCATCGGTGCGGAACAGCCGGGCAACCGTCGAAGCGGGAAACGCGGTGGGCAACCCGAAGCGGGCCAGCATCAGCGGATGATGCGGCAACCGCAGCAGCGGCCGCATGACGTCCTCGGACAGGGCGTCGAACCGTGCCGACGGACGGCCGAACAGCAGCCGCCACGAAGGTCCGTCGCGGCCCAGCCCGGCGGCGGTCTGCTGCACCGAGCGGTGCAGCACCCCGGCAGACCCGTCGTCGAGCGGGTGCACGCAGTCGATCTCCGGCTGCACCCACGACAGGCCGTAGCGCTCCAGGCCGAGGGCGGCCAGAAACGGCGAGCCGACGGCCATCGGGTGGATGGCCGAGCAGTGATCGTGCAGCAGACCGGGCACGATGGCCTCACCGGATCGGGTGCCGCCGCCGATCTCGTCGGCCGCTTCCAGCACCGTGACGTGCACACCGTGCTGGGCGAGGACGATGGCGGCGGCGAGCCCGTTGGGCCCGCCGCCGACCACGGTCGCGATGCTCACGCCAGCGCTTCGCGGCCACTTTCCCGGGCGCCACGGAACCATTCGGGCAACCGGGCCGCGCGCCCGGTCACGGTCAACGGGATCGGCCCGTCGGGCAGCCAGGGTTGCGCATCGGCCGCCTCGGCGACGTTCCACGTGCCGCGCTCGAGTTCCCCGAGCGCCGCGTCGACCAGCCGGTAGTGCTGGATACCGCTGCCGACGGCCTCCGATTCGACGCAGACCACGACGCACTCACCAGGGGCATACCCGACCCGGCTTTGTAGGGCGCGGATCAAGCCCTCGTTGTGCAGGTGTCCCTCGCCGAAGCTGAAGCCGATCGTCGGGCCGCAGTGAAACTCGCCTTCCCGTATCGTGCGGGTCTCGATGTCGGCCAGGCGGGAGATCAGCACCGAGAACTCGCCGCGGCCCTGCGGGTTGAGGGATCGGAAGCCTAACGTCCGCTGCAGGGTGGCCTCATTCCACGGCGGCTCGTAGCCGACCTGGGCGAACTGGTCCACTAGGTTGCGGGTCGGCTTGGTGATCCGGTCGAGTTTCTCCTCGGCGCCGGGCGCGAACGTCCACAGGCTGCAGGCCCAGTTGCCGGCGTATTGGCGAAACGACCACAGAAACGACACCTTGTCCGGCCGGATGTTGCCGAGCACCGGTAAGAACAGCAGAGCGGCTGCTATCACCAGCACCAGCCAGGGCGGAGACATGTCGGTGACGCCGTAGCCGTCCCAGGCCGGAAAGCCCAGGAACAAAAACGCGGCCGCGTAGATGAAGACGACGTTCCATTCCAGCGGCACCGCCAGCGGGAAAACGGAGATGATAAACACGTGCAGCGCCCACACCAACCCGACCGCCGCCACGGTGAGGGTCATGTTGGTGGAGAACAACAGGATCAGCGGGGAGGCGAACTCCAAGACGGTACCGAGGACATGGGCCATGAAATGGGACACCCCTGAGGGGTGCAGATCCCGTGGGTAGTCACGGTACGCCGCACGACGCATTCGTTTGGGTGTCCACGGGGCGTTGCTCACCATCGGTGCCACCACATTGGAGAAATGTTTGCCGATCTTGGAGAAGGCCGCACCCGTCCACGACGCCACGATCAGCAGCTTGAGCGCGATGATCATGTTGGTGAACGGCAGCACGGTGAAGAAAATCAGCGCCGCCAGGTATTGGTCGCTGCGCGCGGCCAAAAACGAGATCTTGTCCCGCAGGCCCAGCAGGAGCAGCAGGCCGACCGCCACGGCGACCAGCGCCGGATTGACTAGCCCGGAGGTGTTTCCCGGTAGCCGCTCGGATAGCGACGCACTGGGCACACCGGGCAGCATCAGCGGCACCGCCAGGCTGACCAGGACCGCCACGTAGAGACCGACGTCACCTCGGGTACGGCGATCCCCGCTGGTTCCCGGTAGCCACGGCCAGGGCGGTTGTCTGATCGTGTCCGGCTTCGTCCAGAACCGCACGCCACCGGTCATCGGCTTCACCCTGCCCATCAGCGGGCCCCACGTGCCGGCGATGCCCAGGATCTCGCACAGCACGATCCACAGGATCACCTTCTGGTAGACGATCGGCTGGTTCCACCACTCGCTCACCCGCCAGAATGGCGCTACCCCGGGTGAGGTCGCGGTCGCGATGATCGCGCCAACCAGCGCGAAGAACAAGAATGTCTTCGCAATGTAGATGCAGTGCACCATCTTCGGTGTCCCGAACCCTTCTTCCACCCAATCGGTCGCGTAGAACCGGAGCCGTTCCAGCAGCGGTCTCCGCAGTAGCTCGTCCGGATCGACATCGGGCAGGTAGGGCTTCACGAATCCCATGGGAGTTACTCCTTATTCTTGGCGGGTTGGTTAAGGGCTGACTGCGCCGGCGTGAGTCAGCGATTTTCGCAGCGAGGGTTTGTCGATCTTGCCGACAGGGTTCTTAGGTAGCTCTTGAAGAATGGTGATCGTGGCGGGCAGCTTGTATTTCGACAGGTTGCGCTGAGCGTGTTCGGCGATCTCATCGCCGGTCAGCGTTGCGTGTGAGTTGAGTGCCACGAACAGCACTGGCTCTTCGCCGTACTTCTCGCTGGGGCGGCCGACGACTGCCGCCTCGGCGATCTGCGGCAGCTGGTAGATGACAGTTTCGATCTCCTTGGGGTAGATGTTCTCCCCGCCGCGGATGATCATGTCCTTGGCGCGGTCGACCAGCACCAGGTAGCCGTCCTCATCGAGGCGGCCGATGTCCCCGGTGTGCAGCCACCCGTCGACCAGCGTCTTGGCCGTCTCCTCGGGCCGGTTGAGATAACCGCGCATCACATTGGGTCCACCGATGAGCACCTCCCCGGTCTTCCCGTCGGGAACCGGCTCACCGTTAGCGTCGGCGATGCGTACCGTCTGGCCGGGCAGCGGTAGTCCGACGGTGCCGGGCTTGCGTACGCCGTCGAGTGGGTTGAGCGTGCTCGCGCAGGTTCCTTCGGACAACCCGTAGCCCTCAAGGAGTGGGATGCCGTAGCGGTCGTAGAACTTGTCCAGCAGTTCGATGCTGGCCGGCGCCGCACCGCAGATCCCGAAACGCACCGACGAGGTGTCGGGCTGCACCTGCGGCGGCAGGTCGGCAAGCATGGTGTAGATGGTGGGAACGGCCGAGAAATAGGTGGCCCGGCTGCGTTCGAGCCGGTCGAAGAACGTCTTCGGGCTGAACCGGCCCGCGATGGTGACCCGGCCGCCGGCCAGCAGCGGCGACAGCGTGCCCACCACGATCCCATTGGCGTGGAACAGCGGCAGGATCAGCAGGCTGTGGTCGACACTGGTCAACTTCACCGCATCGATCGCCATGCGGCAGTTGGCGTTCAGGTTGGCGTGATCGAGCATCACGCCCTTGGGGCGGCCGGTGGTCCCGCTGGTGTAGATCAGCAGCGCCAGCGCCTCGTCGGACGCTTCCGTCGGCGCGTCGGCCATCACCGGATGTGTGGCCAGATCACAGGTGGTCAACACGGTGGGCGCCGAAACCTCGAAGTCGGGCACCGTATCGACGACTAACACCTTCGCGGCGGCGTCGGAGACCTGGTAGGCCACCTCCGCGGGGACCAGAGCCGGGTTGACCGGGGTCACCGCCGCGCCCAGATGCCATGCGGCGAAAAGCGTTACCACCAGGGCACTGGTGTTGGGCAGCAGCACCGCGACCACGTCACCGGGGCAAACGCCGTGCGTTTGCAGTGCGGCCGCAGCCCGCCGGACGGCCGCGGCGAACTGCTCGTTGTCGAACTCGACGTCGTCGTCGGCCAGGCACGGCCCCTGCGGATCCTGAGTGGCGCGGCAGTCGGGCAATTGAGGTAACGGCGAAAGGGTCATCTGCGGTCCTGAATCGACGGTCTGGGAGCGAGGCTTCAACCATAGGAATCCGGTGCCGACCTGCGCATGGTCGCCGGTCGACCAAATTCACCGCGGCGGTTGTTGACGACAAACAAACCCCCTGGTCACAACATGCGGGTTATCGTCGGGGCATGGCGGTGGGAAGCCAACACGCCGGTTCGGTCGTCAGCGTGGACGCGGTCGCGGTCATCGCTCGGCTCAGCGACCGGCTGACCGATGTCACGCAAACCATCTACGAGAAGTTGAGCACCGAGATATCCGAGCTGCGCAGCGACGCGCAGCTGCTCGAACTGATGCGCTCCAGCGTCGAAGGCAACGTCGCCACCATCTTTCACGCGCTGCAACACGAAATCCCGCTGGACCGGGTCCAGCCGCCGACCGCGGCGTTGGAGTATGCGCGGCGACTGGCGCAACACGGTGTCGCCGCCAACGCGCTGGTGCGCGCCTACCGCCTCGGCCAACAAGCGCTACTGGATCTGATCCTGCTCGACATCCGTGAGTCCGCCCTGCCACCCGGCGCCGGCTTCGACGTGTTCGCGGAACTGACGAAGATCGTCTCCGGCTACATCGACTGGATCTCTCAACAAGTTGTCGCCGCCTACGAGGCCGAACGGGACCGCTGGCTGGAAAACCGCAACCACCTGCGCGCGGTGCGGGTCCGCGAAATGCTCGACGCCACCGACGTCGACATAGACTCGGCGACTGCCGCACTCGGATATCCGCTGCGGCGCACGCATCTCGCGCTGGTCTTGTGGTTTCCCGACGATGAGGACTCCGGCAGCGAATTGGCCCGGCTGGAGCGGACCGTCTCCGACCTTGCCGAATCGATGAACACCCAAGGCGCAGCATTGTTCGTCGCGGTGGACCGGGTCAGCGGATGGGCGTGGATTCCGCTGGGGCCCAACGGTATCGAAATGGCCCGCGAAGGAGCTTTGGCGGCCGACATCCGCCGGGTAATTGCCGACCACCCAGAGGCGCCGTATCTATCCGTCGGCACCCCCCTGCCGGGTATCGCCGGTTTTCGACGATCACATCGCCAGGCGCTGAGTGCCCGCCGCGTCGCCATCGCCGCGGGAGCGCCGGTGCGACACGTCACCGCGGCGACCGACCCTGGGCTCTCAGCAGCGGCGCTGCTGTGCGACAACGTGGCCGAGGCACGGGCGTGGGTGCATGAGACGCTCGGCGCGTTGGCCGCCGACACGGACAACGATGCGCGGCTGCGCGAAACGCTGCGAACCTTCCTGCGCCACGGCAACTACAAGACAGCGGCCGAGGAACTGAATCTGCACTTCAACTCGGTGAAGTACCGGGTGTTGCGGGCGAACGAGCGCCGTGGCCGGCCGGTCACCGATGACCGTCTCGACGTCGAACTCGCACTGCTGATCTGCCATTGGCTCGGTGCCGCCGTATTCCAGCCGGACCACCAGTAAAACCATCTGCCGGCCATCTCATGGTGCAAAGCGTTAGGACGACTAAGCCAAGAAGTCGCGCAATGCCATGACGGTCTCCGAGGGAGCCTCCTCGGGTAAAAAGTGCCCGCAGTCGACCGCCTGCCCACGGATGTCGTCGGCGTACTCACGCCATACCTCTAACACGTCATACGCCGCACCGACGTACCCGCGGGCTGCCCACAGGACAAGAAGCGGACAGAGCATACGGTGACCCGCGGCGATGTCCGCGTTGTCGTGGTCCAGGTCGATGGAGGCGGCCGCCCGGTAGTCCTCGCAGCTGGCCCGGATCGTCTCGGGATCGGAGAAGCAACGGACGTACTGGGTCATCGCCTCCTCGTTAAACGCAGCGTCGGGCCCGGACCACTGCTCGAGCTTGCGGCGCAGGAAGTACTCGGGAGCGCCCCCGATGAGAACCTCGGGCAGGTCGGATGGCTCCGCGAGGAAGAACCAGTGGTCGTAGATGGTCGCCAGGGCGCGGTCGACATTTGCGAAGACATGCCGGGTCGGAACGATGTCGAGCACCGCGGCTCGCTCAACGCGGTCGGGATGGTCGAGGCAGAGCCGGTGGGCCACTCGTGCGCCGCGGTCGTGGCCCACAAGGGTGAACCGCTCATGGCCCAATGCGGTCATCAGTCCAGCCATGTCGGCGGCCATCGCACGCTTGGCATACGACGCATGGTCGGCGACCGACGCCGGCTTGCCCGAGTCGCCGTATCCGCGCAGGTCGGCGGCGACCACCGTGTGCAGATCGGCCAGCGCGGGCGCCACCTGGTACCACATCACGTGGGTTTGCGGGTAGCCGTGCAGCAGCAGGACCGGCGGCCCCTCGCCGCCGACACGGGCGTGGATGCGCACGCCGTCGATGTCGACGTCGACGGTGTCGAAGCCCGCGAACATGGCAACTGTCTACCGCACCAAGCCGCGTCCATATCACCGGGTGCCCAGTTGACTAACGCTAATGGTACGGTGTTAGTAACCGTTAGTCCGGAGGTCGTTATGCGCGATGAACTGGATCAGCTGCTGCGTGAGCATTACGACGTAAGCCGCGATGACGTTGTGGCTGCGCTCAAAACGTTGCCGATCCTGCGGCCCTGGGCTGCCCAGCTGACCGCTGCGGAAGCCCAGCTGCTCGACGAGGTGGGGTTCAGCGAGGACCCGCGAGCCTATGCCAAGGCCGCAGTTGACACTGCAGCCCACCTCGGGCGGCTGATCAACACGGCGTTCACTACCAACGAGGTGGCCGAAGGCCTGGGCATCTCATCTTCAAGGGTGCGTCAGCGGCGATTGGACCGAGGCCTCTGGGCCATCCAGGAGGGCGCCACTTGGCTTTTTCCATTGACACAGTTCGAACGTGACGCAAACGGTGACCCGACAAAGCAGATTCGAGGATTAGACCGGGTGTTCCAAGCGTTGCCGGCCGACTTGCATCCAGTGGCCGTCGACGGATTCCTTCACGCACCGCACCCCGATCTGCAAGTGGACGGCAACACGATGTCGCCCCTGGATTGGCTGCGCAGCGGGGGTGACATTGCTGCGGTAGTCGCGGTCGCTGAAACCACCGACTGGTACGGCAGGTGACTGCCCGTACGCGCCTACCTGATCCGCCCTCCAAGGACAAACTCTGTGGGATCGGGATCCGTGACAACGAGTACCACACGATCAGTACCGATGAGCTGTGGTGGCGAGTGCATCGCACCGATGGTCCTAACGTCCTGGCATGGAACGCATTTCGGCGCTTCGGGCCGGTGTTGCGGTTTGATCCGCACCCGCTGCCGCGGCGCGTCCACCCTGATCGCGGGATTTGGTACGGAGCCTGGACCCCGGATGCCGCGCTAGCCGAGACGTTTCAGGCCGACCGGACGATAGATCGCTTTCGCGACGCACCGTATTTGACCGGTCTAGGTTTCACGCGGGAACTTCACTTGCTCGATGTTGCCGCCGACAGCACCGGGGCATGGGCGACCAGGGCAGGCGGCACTTTCGCCATGTCAACTGCCCCGCACTCGATCACCCAGCGCTGGGCTAAGCGCATTGTCGATGCATTTCCCGACCTCGACGGTCTGCGACACAACAGCCGCTTCGCCGGGACAGCTTGCATAGCGCTGTTCCTGCCAGCAGCCACAGCGATGCCGGGCCAACCCATTTTTTCCGAACCCCTCAACCATCCGGGGTTGGCACGACGCATCGCCGGCGGCGCTCAGCGGCTCGGCTACGACGTGATCTGAAGACTTGGCTGCAGCGACCGAAGAAGCTCCCAAGAGACACAGTCCGGCAGCACCACGCCGCTACCCCACTGCTTACGACACAACCGAATACGACGGGTTCGAATATCAGCTTTGCCGGCACGCGGCGGCACCACCCTGCACTGGGGTCCGGAACACGGTGCGCGCCTGCTCGTTCCGGTGATCCGCTGAACACCCAAGTTGCGGCCTTCGAACGGCCAGATCGCGCATGCTCTGTCATCCATCAAACCTCACGCGGTGAACTGGCCGGCTAGGCGGCCCGCCCGCCGTAGTGCTCGGCCGAGGGGAATTGCGATCAGTCCACGAACCGGTACTCGACGTCGAGCGAGCGGTAGGTGCGCTCAGCCCGAGGGTCACGGGTGAGCAGGGTGCGGTGATTGGTGACAGCAGCCTGAGCGACGAGGGCGTCATAGACCGATCCACCGACGATGTCCAAGCCGGCAAGGCGCGCGCGAAGGTCGCGGGTTCCGGGTGCGTCGAGCCAACATTCTTCCGGGAAAGCCGCAGCCAGTACCGAGGCTGCCTGGCCCGCACTCAAGCGCAGCGGAAGTGGTAGCCGGGTCAGCACCGAATACGTCTCGAACGCGGCGTGCCCGGCGAGCGCGGGACGAAATTCAACCAGGGCCCGGCGGCAGGCCGGGTGCGCTTCGTGGGTCGGATCGAGTGCTGCGACGGCAATGCTGGTGTCGCACGCCCATAGGTCACCGTTGGGCGTCATCGCGAAGCCGGCGCACGTCGTGGTCCGTCAGCACGGCACCCTCGACGTTGCCGAGTATCGGTAGCCCGTCGCTGGTATCGATCGAGCGTTGGCGCCGTCGAACAGGCTCGATCCGCAGACCCGATCCGTCTGGAATCAGTTCGAGCTGCGTGTCGGGTGTGATCCCTAGCGCGACGCGCAGCGCTTTGGGGATAACAACCCGTCCCACCTGGTCTACCGTCACATACATTGGCAGTACTTTACCACAGCGTTGCCATAATGGCAGTAAATTACCAACGCTCTATGCGTTGTCCAGCTTCAGCCCCGTCAGTCGGACGACCCATCGTGACCTACTTTGCGGCGTAGCGGTCGCGCAGCTGGGCCAGGGTTGCCTCGATACCCTTCTTGTTGGCTTTGATGGACCCTGTCAGCTCGTAGAACTTCCGTCGCAGCAGACCGGCGTCGTGATAGTCGAACGTCTCGGTGACCCGGGTCAGTGTCGGTGAGAGCGACTCGAATTCCCATCGCCAGCGGTGGCCCTCCGGGTGGCGCCACTCAACCAATTCATTCGGCTGGAGCGCGGTCACTCGGGTGGTGATGCGGTATGGCACGCCGTACATCTTCATATGCGTCGAAAACTTCGACCCGACAGTAAGTTCCGCCGGCGCCTTGACGTTGTCGCGAACCGTGGCCTGATCCGTCCACCGATCGGCTGACCCGACCGGGTCCCGCGTCGACCACAATGACAGTCATGGTGTCTCCCTTCGCGCGGCCCCACAGCGCGACCAGATCGAGACTACGCTTCGGTCGATTAGCGGAACGGAACAATCTGTCCGAAGCGATGCGTTGCCGGAACTGATCACCCTCGCGCAGCGGAGCACCTCGAAGACGCGTCCGAGGTCTAATCAGGGCGTGGACGTCGTTGGCACACAAGCTCATCGGATGAAAACGGAGACTTCCTCGTGCGGCTCCTCACTCCGGTGACCCACCGCTAACGTAGCCGCCCAGGAACGCCGCGACCGCCGCCGCCTCGCGGCGGCCCTGAGCGCGACCGGCCAGCGCTGACGCGGTCCGGCAGCGTGGATCCAGCGGGTTGGACCCGAATGCGGCCAGCGACCCGTCGTCGGCGAACACGCCCAGCGCCGCGCTATCGAACGCGCCGATCTCGGCGGCGGGTCCGGCACCGAACGACGACGGCGCCGATACGCCCGCGGGCACCAACACCACCGCGACGTCGCAATCATCAGCAGCCTCCAGGTTGATCGTGCTGCCGATCCCGCCGTCCATGTACCGCCGGTCCCCGATCGTCACCGGCGGCCATGCTCCCGGCACCGCGCAACTGGCCGCCACCGCGTCGACCAGGTGCACACCCGAACCACGGTCGAGCACAACGAGTTCACCGGTGGTGATATCGATGGTGGTGATGCGCAGCTCCCGGTCGGGCCAGCCATGCGACGGCAGCCGCTGGGCGATCACCTCTCGGCGGACCGGCTCGGGCACGGTCTCGGCAACCAGGGCCGCCGCGCCGATGAGTTGGCGTTTGCGCGCGACATCCGGTTCGGCCATCGCCGCCAGAAACAGGTCGGTGATGTCGTCGACGCCGACACCCGGATCCAACTCGGCGGAGGCCCCCGCGACTTGCCGGGCGAACAGCTCATCGATCGACAATCCGCTGCTGATCTGCGCCGCAACCGCCGAGCCGGCCGATGTCCCCACCAGCACGTCGGAAGCCAGCAGCGCGTCCGCCACGGCACCCGATTCATCGGCGATACCACGCAAAACCCCTGTCTCCCAGGCGATTCCTGCCACTCCCCCGCCGGCCAGCACCAGCGCACGTCTGGCCGTCACGTGTGTTGGGCGGCCTGCACCGCCGAGCTCAAGTCCGCCCGGTGCAGCTGGTGTCGCGGTGGATCCGGCAGCACCACGTCACGGCTGATCTGCAGATCGGCGTTGACGTGGACCAGCTCGCCGGGGGCGATCAGCTGCCAGCGGGGGTCGTCGTCCATCGGCTCGCTGGCGAACACCACCGACGGCCGGGACCCCAGCTGATCCGAGTGGGTCCGAATCCGGTTGGTGCGCAGATGGAATCGGGAGCCGGGCAGAATTTTGCGGCGGTCCAGCAGGTAGAGCTCGTGCGGCTCCGGGTAGCGCAGCGCCCACATATCGGTGGCGGTGCTCAGTAGCACGTTGATCGCGTAGATCGGCAGGTTGGCAGCCAGCCAGCCCATGGCGTCGAGCAACCCCGCTGCCACGTTGCCGCCGCGTGCCCGGACCGAGGCGGTGATCAACGCGAACACCCGCTCGGAATCAGTCTGTCCCAGCACAAGATCCGCTGTACCGAGCGCGGCCAACCGCTCGTCGAGCACATCCAGACCCTCCACCACCCCGTTGTGCGCGAAGATCCGGTCGTCCTGCAGAAACGGGTGGGTGTTGACCAGGTCGTGCGACCCGGTGGTCGCGTAGCGGACATGCCCGATGAACGTGGTGCCGGTCATGTCCTGCGCTTCGGTGGCGAAGTCGGCGTCACGCCACGCGGCGATCGGTTGCTTCCGCAGCTGCGGTCGGCCGGCACCGTCGAAAACTCCCACCCCGGTGCCGTCCGGATTCCGTCTGCTTTGCGCGGCCAGGTTGTCAGGGGCGTCGAGCAGCCAGAACGTGGCGGTGACGAGATTGGTTCCGGCGTGCAGCCCAAACAGTCGGCACATCGCCTCAACCCACCAGCTGCCTCGACAGCTCCTCCAGCGACCGGCGCGCATAGCCCCGCCACAGCCGGCCCAGCACCGGCAACACCGGCGCGGTCAGCGCGGACCGGGGATGGATGGTCCATCGCCAGGTGACGGTGCTTCCGGTGCCGGCCGGGGCGAAGCTCCATTGCCCCTCGACCCGGCTGACCAGCGGCGCCAGCGGGCCGGCGATCTCGGTCAGCGTGTAACTGAACGAGTCTGGCGGCTGCACCGCGGTCAGCTGCTCGCGCATGCTGTCCCCGCCGACCAACATCACGGTCCCGCTCTGGCCGACGGTGCCCCACTCGCCGTCCTGGTCGCGGACCGCTTTGATCGGCGGAATCGGCCCGTACCGGTGACGAAACAGCGTGGGCAGCGGCAGCGGCAGGGTGCGGCTGAACGTGTCCCCGGCAGCGACGGGGACCGTCCGCGATTGCTCGACGGTCAGCGGCCTCGCCATCAGCGCGCCAGCCCGGGTGCGGCCCGCCCGGTGATCAGCGGCAGATCGAAGAAGCTCTGGATGCCGGCCGGCGCCGCGCACGTCGCCGGGATCGCGTTGACGCAGTGCGCGGCGGTAGCGACAACACCGGGGTTGCTTTTCAGGCCGGCTTCGACGCTCTCGGGCTGCCAGCCCTTGACCGTGACGAAGGCGTCCGGGTTTCCACGTAGCTCGATTTCGTAGCGTGTCCCTGCGGGACCGAAAGACCAAGGCGGGTCCAGGTCTTCCTCGCCCATCAGCCAGTTCACCGTGACCCGGACTACCACCGTGTCAGCGACCAGCGCTTCCCAGTGGAAGCGGCGCCCGGCGACCTGGCCCGGCTCGATCACCCCGATCGGCGAGTCGATCGGCGCGGTCGCGACGGCCACCTCTTGTGATGTGTGGATCTCGGGGTCGGCGGCGAAGCCCAACCGGTCGACACACAATCGCACCGACTGGATGAAGCCGCTGTTGAGCGTTTTCTGCATCGGCCCGGTCAACGCGATATCGGGTGTGCCGCCAAAGCCCATCACATGGCGCAACACATCCGGAGCGTCGTAGGTACGAAGATCCGAAAATTCTTCGCAGCGAACGAAAGTCACACCGGTGGACATCACCGACAGCAACAACGGGAACAGTTCGCTAACGGCGCCCGGCGCGATGCCGACGCCATGCAGCGTCGCATTGCCGGCCTGCGCGGCCACCTCCAGCGGGGCAGCCGACCGTTCGCTGGGGTAGACCCAGCCAACCGGGGTGACAACGTTTTTGCCGGATCGCAGCAGCGCGGCGACCTCCTCCACGTTGCCCACCAACGGCGCGTAAATCACCGCATCGGCGTCCAGCCCGAGCACGTCGTCGATGTTGTTGGTCGCGGTCACTCCAAGCGGCGCTGTGCCGATGATCTCGCCGACGTCCTTGCCGCTCTTGGCTTCCGAATGCACCCAGCAGCCGACGAGTTCGAGCTCAGGATGCTCGAGCACACCCTTGATGGTCGCGACCCCGACCGACCCGGTCGCCCATTGCACTACCCGTAGAGCCATGTCACCCTTTCCCGCGAGCTCCTAGTCGCGCACCTCGGTCACCTGATAGGCGTCCTCGGCGTACCGGGCCCGGACGGTCTTTTTGTCGTACTTGCCGACGCTGGTGCGCGGGATTTCCTCGACAAACGTCCAGCGTTCGGGCAACCACCACCGAACGACCTTGTCCGCGAGGTAGTTTCGCAGCTCATGAGCGTCGGGTGACGTTCCCTCCGTGGCGACGACGACAGCCAGCGGCCGCTCCTGCCAACGCTCGTCGGGAACCCCGACCACCGCGGCCTCGATCACATCCGGGTGCGCGATCAACCAGTTCTCCAGTTCGACCGACGAGATCCATTCCCCGCCGGACTTGATCACGTCCTTGGCGCGGTCGGTCAACGTGATGAAGCCGCGCTCGTCGATGCGGCCCACCTCTCCGGTGCGCAGCCAACCGGATTCGAACTTGGACTCGTCGGCGCCGCCGTAATAAGAGCCGGTGATCCACGGGCCACGGACTTCCAGTTCGCCCACGGCCGCGCCGTCGTTGGGCAAGACGTTGT
>NZ_JBOHHI010000199.1:0-15146 GCF_050700595.1 Mycobacterium sp. | reverse complement strand
GGGTCGTCGAACGGCGTCGTCATTTGCGCCGCTCCTCCTCATCGCTTCGTCCCCCTCGCCGCTGCGCGGCTGGGGGTACCCCCACTGCATCGTCGAACGGCGCGGTCGTCACATCGCCATCCTGTCGCGGAACACAGTTGGCGGTCAATCATGGCCAGCTGAACCTATGATCGTCGAACCGTGAACAACGCACGCACCGTCACGTTTCCGGGTGTGGCGAGCCCCGGGATCACGCTGGCGCCGCTGCGCCGAGGTCCCGGTGATCCGTGCTTTCAGGTTTCCGGCGACGGCGCGATATGGCGCACCAGCCTGTTAGCCACCGGCCCGGTCACCGCACGGATTCGCCACGCGGCGCCGAGCGCGGTCGAGTGCCGAGCCTGGGGCAGCGGTGCTGCAGAGTTTCTTGAGATGCTGCCGGCGCTCCTCGGCGCCGACGACGACGCATCGGACTTCGTGCCGCAGGACCCGACGGTCGCCGCCGCACACCGGCGAGTTCCGCACCTACGGCTGGGCCGCACCGGGCAGGTGCTCGAAGCCCTCATTCCCGCGGTCC
The DNA here is from genome assembly GCF_050700595.1 of Mycobacterium sp. Taxonomy (GTDB): domain Bacteria; phylum Actinomycetota; class Actinomycetes; order Mycobacteriales; family Mycobacteriaceae; genus Mycobacterium. The sequence goes on along the minus strand of NZ_JBOHHI010000199.1, from coordinate 14,593 downwards.
TCGAGCAGCGGGTACCCGGCGCCGACGCATTCCGGTCCTGGCGGGTGCTGGTCACCAAATTCGGCACACCGCCACCCGGGCCGGCACCGGTGCGGATGCGAGTGCCGCCGTCGGCCGAAATGTGGCGACACATCCCGTCGTGGGAGTTTCACCGCGCCAACGTGGACCCCGGTCGCGCCCGTACCGTCGTCGGCTGCGCACGGCGCGCTGGATCGCTGGAACGGCTGGTGTCGCGTCCGGCGCCGCAAGCGCGGCAAGCGCTGACTTCACTGCCGGGAGTCGGGGTGTGGACCGCGGCCGAGACCGCGCAACGTGCATTCGGCGACCCCGATGCCCTCTCGGTTGGCGACTATCACGTCTCCAAGATGATCGGCTGGACCTTGCTGGGGCGGCCGATTCTGGACGACGCCATGGTTGAGCTTCTCGAACCGATGCGCCCGCATCGCCACCGGGTCGTCCGACTGCTGGAGGCCAGCGGATTGGCCTACGAGCCGCGCCACGGCCCGCGCCTGCCGGTGCAGGACATCGGCTCCCTCTGATTGCGCTCGCCCACCGAACGGGAGGCTGCGCGCGCTGCCCGCAAGACGTCTATCCGGGAATAATCGGACTGCGGTCCGGTTACAGCGGGTAACGCGCAAGGAGGTAGCAAGTGCCCGCTGTAACCGCCGATACATTGACCCTGCCGCGGGTGAGCGCGGCGGACCCCACCGACACCGAGCGGCCGGTCCGATCGATCACCACCGGCCCACGCGGCTACGAAGGCGAGGGGTTTCCCGTCGTTCGGGCGTTCGCCGGAGTCAGCACCGCCGCGCTGGACCCGTTCGTGCATATGGACCAGATCGGCGAGGTGGAGTATCTGCCGGGCGAGCCCAGAGGCACCGACTGGCATCCGCACCGCGGATTCGAAACGGTCACCTACATGATCGACGGCGGGTTGGCGCATCAGGACTCCCATGGCGGCGGCGGTCTGATCACCGATGGCGCCACGCAATGGATGACGGCCGGTTCCGGCATTCTGCACATCGAGACTCCGCCCGCCGAACTAGTCGAGAGCGGCGGCGTCTTCCACGGTGTCCAACTATGGGTGAACCTGCCGAAAAACGACAAATTCATTTCGCCGCGGTATCAGGCCATCCAGGGCGACGATGTCGAGCTGCTGGCCTCCGAGGATGGCGGAGCGCTGATTCGCATCATTGCGGGCGACGTCGACGGCCACCGTGGCCCGGGCGTTACTCATACGCCGATCACGTTGGTGCACACTACGATCCAGCCCGGTGCACGGTTGAATATCCCATGGAACCGAGACTTCAACGCCGTGATCTACGTGTTGGCAGGTCGTGGATCTGTCGGTCCGGTACTGCACCCGGTTCACCAGGGTCAGCTGACGGTTCTCGGGCCCGGTGATCGGATCACGATTGCCGCCGCGCCATCGCAGGATTCGCATCGGCCGCTGCTCGAGGTCTTGATCCTCGGTGGTCGACCGATTCGAGAGCCGGTGTTCCACTACGGTCCGTTCGTGATGAACACCAAGAGCGAGTTGATCCAGGCGCTCGAGGACTTCAGTGCGGGCAAGTTCGGCACCGTCCCGCCCCACGCATTGATGCCGCACAGTGTCGGAGGCCGCAAACTCGGCTGACGTCGTTCGACCGGGAAGTCGACAGCGCGATCTGTGGCAGAATTGAGCCGTGCCGCATCCCGCGAGCCGGGGGCCCGGTCGTCCCCCCGCAGCGAAGGCCGCTGATACCCGTAAGCGCATCGTGCTCGCGGCTCGTGAGGTATTCAGCGAACGAGGCTACGACGCCGCCACCTTCCAGGAGATCGCGCTGCGCGCCGACCTCACCCGACCCGCGATCAATCACTATTTTGCCAATAAGGCAGTGCTGTATCGGGAAGTCATGGACCAGACCACCGAGCTCGTCGTCAAGGCCAGTGTCGCTCGCGCACAGCGCGAGACGACGTTTGTCGGTCGGATGTCGGCGTTCGTTGCTGCCGCGATCGAGGCCGATTCTGAAAACCGGTCGGCAGCACGGTTTTTGCTTACCTCGATGCTGGAGTCGCAACGGCATCCTGACCTTCACGACGGCGAGAACGAGTCCGTGCGCAATACCCGCGCATTCCTGATGTGGGTCACCGCCGACGCGATCAGGCGCGGCGAGCTCACCACCGATACCGATGCCGGGTCTCTGACCGAGTTGCTGCTGGCGATGTTGTGTGGGGTGGGCTTCTACGCCGGTTTTGTCGAGAGCGCGCATGAGATGGCGACAATCGTCAACCAGGTGGGGCGGCTATTGGCCGGCACGCTTTGGCAGCTGCGACAGTGAGATAGCGCACAGCGGCACATAGCTTGCCTAACTTATTCGGTAGCATGGTGCCCGATATGACTGAGCTGGATGAGGTGCGTTCGGCGCGAACCGCAGGGGACAGCTGGGACGTCGTCACCAGCGTCGGCTCCACAGCTGTGATGGTGGCCGCCGCCCGCGCGGTCGAGACCGGCTCCGTCGATCCGCTGATTCGCGACGAGTTCGCCCACGTGTTGGTTTCGGCCGCCGGGCCGGCATGGGCGCGGCTCGCGAGCCCCGGTCTGGAGTGGATCGGCGACGACGAGCAAGGCCGGCGAGCCCACCGAGTGGCCTGCGACTACCAGGCCGTACGGACCTATTTCTTCGACGACTACTTCACTGACGCAGCCAAGGCCGGTATCCGTCAGGCGGTAATCCTTGCCGCCGGCCTGGATTCGCGAGCGTATCGGCTGGATTGGCCGGCGGCTACGACGGTCTATGAGATCGACCAGCCCGAGGTGCTGCGATACAAGACGACCACGCTGGAATCGGCCGGCGTGGCTCCCGCGGCGACGCGGCACGCCGTCGCGGTGGACCTGCGCGACGATTGGCCGGCCGCGCTGACTGCCGCAGGCTTCGACCGCAGTCAACCGGCCGCGTGGCTGGCCGAGGGCCTGCTGCCGTACCTGCCGGCCGACGCGCAGAACCGGCTCTTCGAGATGGTCGCCGACCTGAGCGCGGCCGGCAGTCAGATCGCCGTCGAGGCATTCAGTGTCAACCCGGCCAACAGCGCCCGGCGCCAAGCGGTCCGGCGGGCACGGTTGGCACGCAAGCAACGGCTGGGCCTGGACATCGACGTCGAGACGCTCACATACGGCGACGCTGATCGCGCCGATGCCGTGCAGTGGCTGACCGGGCATGGCTGGCAGGCGCGCGCCGTGGACAACGCTGACGAAATGGCCCGATTGGGCCGGCCCATACCGCAGGACCTCCTCGACGAGGCAGTTCGCACCACCCTGGTGCGGGCACGTCTCATGCCGCCAACTGATGGTTCGACGCATTCACAGAAAGCGGAAACACAATGAGCACACTGCGCACTCACGACGACACCTGGGACATCGCCACCAGTGTCGGCACCACTGCGGTGATGGTGGCCGCCGCGCGCGCCATCGAAACCGATAACCCCGACCCGCTGATCCGCGACCCCTACGCGAAGATCCTGGTCAGCAACGCCGGCACCGGGGTGTGGGAGACCATGCTCGACGATGCGATGGTCGCCAAGGTGGAGTCTTTCGACCCGGAGACTGCGGCGATCTTCCAGCACATGCGCAGCTATCAGGCCGTGCGGACGCACTTTTTCGACGCCCATTTCGCCGCCGCGGTGAAGGTTGGAATCCGGCAGGTGGTGATCCTGGCGTCCGGGCTGGATTCCCGGGCCTACCGACTGGACTGGCCGGCCGGCACCTCGGTGTATGAGATCGACCAGCCCAAAGTGCTGGCCTACAAATCCGCAACGCTGGCAGAGCACGGGGTGGCGCCGTCCGCGCAACGCCGGGAGGTGCCGATCGACCTGCGGCAGGACTGGCCGGCCGCGCTGCGCGGTGCGGGCTTCGACCCGGTGGCGCCGACGGCCTGGCTGGCCGAAGGGCTGTTGATGTACTTGCCCGCCGACGCCCAGGACCGGTTGTTTGCGCAGATCACCGAATTGAGCGCGCGGGGCAGCCGCATCGCGGCGGAAACCGCGGCCAGCCACGCCGACGAGCGGCGCCAAGAGATGCGCGAGCGGTTCCAGCGGGTGGCCGACCAACTTGGCTTCGAGCAGACCGTCGACGTGCAGGACTTGATCTACCACGACGAGCATCGCGCGGACGTCGCCGACTGGCTCGACGACCACGGCTGGCGGGCCGCCGCGCAGAACTCGGGGGACGAAATGCGCCGGCTGGACCGCTGGGTGGACGGCGTACCGATGGCCGACGACAAGGACGCGTTCGCCCAATTTGTCACAGCTGAGAAGACCGCGTGACTGCTGCGGATCGCAGCGAGAACGACACTTGGGACATCGCGACCAGTGTCGGCGCGACCGCTGTCATGGTGGCCGCCGCGCGGGCGGCCGAGACCGCCAGCGAACAGCCGCTGATCCGCGACGAGTTCGCACAGATCCTCATCGACGGCCCGGAACTCGCCGCGTTGGTCGCCAAGATGTCGACGACATACTCGGCCGACCCCGAACGAGAAGCCATTCACCGACACATGATCGACTACCAGGCCGCGCGTACCCACTTCTTCGACCGGTACTTCACCGCGGCGGCAGCAGCCGGCATCCGTCAGCACGTCATCCTGGCCGCCGGATTGGATTCACGGGCCTACCGGCTGAACTGGCCGGCCGGGACCACCGTGTACGAGGTCGACCAGCCGAAGGTGCTGGACTACAAGGACGCGACGCTGGTTGCCCATGGCGCCCGTCCGTCCGCCGACCTTCGCCAGGTGCCGGCTGACCTACGGCTCGACTGGCCGAAAGTACTGCGCGACAACGGGTTCGATCCTTCACAGCCCACCGCTTGGTTGGCCGAAGGCCTGTTGATGTTCCTGCCGGGAGAGGCCGAGGAGCGGCTGTTCGCCGACATCGACGTGCTCAGCGCGCAGGGCAGCCGGGTGTGCATCGAGGAATTCACCTTCGACGACGCGACTCGGGAGGCTTACCAGAGGCGCCGCGCCAAGACCGACGAGCTGCGGCGCCGGCTCGGCGACGATAGCGTCTTCGACCCCGGTGACCTGTGGTACACCGACGACGAGCGCTGCGACCCGGCGGGCTGGTTCAACGCCCACGGCTGGCGCGTCGAGTCGGTGGCCGGGCCGGACTACCTGGCCCGGCTCGGTCGTCAGCCGCCCCAGGACCCCGATATCGAGGCGACGTTCCGGGCTATTTTCGTCTCCGCCGAGCGGCCAGCCTGACCGCACCTGTTGCCCCACCGACTGGTTGATTAGGATAGGGTTTCCGCCGGTCAGGAAGGGGACCTCATGACCACCGAAACCGCACCAAACACTGCATCCGCCGCCGGCGCATCGACTGGACCGGATATTCCGTCGACGGTCTCACGACTTCGGAAGACCTTCGCCACCGGAAAGACCCGACCAGTTCAGTGGCGGCAAACCCAACTCCGCGCGCTCGAGAAAATGATGGCCGAAAACGAAGCCAAGATCGCCGATGCACTCAAAGAAGATCTCTGCCGCAAGCCGTTCGAGGCGTGGATGGCCGATACCGCGACCACCGCCGCCGAGGCGCGCTACGCCGCCAAACATGTCAAGAAATGGATGCGTCGTAAGCACCGCCGGCTTGAGCTTGCGCAGTTGCCCGGCCGCGGCTGGATCGAATACGAGCCGTACGGCACCGTCCTGGTCATCGGTGCGTGGAACTACCCGTTCTATCTGACGCTCGGCCCGGCGGTAGGGGCGATCGCCGCGGGAAACACGGTGGTACTCAAGCCGTCTGAGGTCGCGTCGGCATCGGCTCGATTGATGGCGGAGTTGGTGCCACAGTATCTGGATACCGATGCAATCGCCGTGGTCGAAGGCGACGCTGCGGTGAGCCAGGAGTTGCTCGCGCAGGGCTTCGACCGGGTGCTGTTCACCGGTGGTACCGAGATCGGCCGCAAGGTCTACGAAGCCGCGGCGCCGCACCTGACTCCGGTCACGCTTGAGCTTGGCGGCAAGAGTCCGGTGATCGTCGCCGCCGACGCCGACGTCGACGTTGCCGCCAAGCGGATCGCCTGGGTCAAACTGATGAACGCCGGCCAGACCTGCGTGGCACCGGATTACGTGCTGGCCGACGCCAAGATCCGCGACGAACTTGTCGGCAAGATCGGCGAAGCCATTACCAAGTTCGGATCCGATGAGCCAAGTGGAATGCGCATCGTCAATCAGCGCCAATTCGACCGGCTGACCGGTTATCTGGCCAACACGAAGGGGACCATCGCGCTGGGCGGGGAGTCCGACGCCGCGAGCCTTCGCATGCAGCCGACGGTGGTTGTCGACCCTGATCCCGACGACGCGCTGATGAAAAGCGAGATCTTCGGCCCGATCCTGCCGGTGATCTCCGTCCAATCTCTTGACGAAGCAATACAATTCGTCAACGCTCGCCCGAAGCCGTTGTCGGCGTATCTGTTCACCAAGACCCGCGCCGTTCGGGAACGCGTGATCAAGGAGGTGCCGGCGGGCGGGATGCTGGTCAATCACCTCGCCTTCCAGGTGACCACCGCCAAGCTGCCGTTCGGCGGGGTTGGCATGTCGGGGATGGGCGCCTACCACGGCCGCTTTGGTTTCGAGGAGTTCAGCCACCGCAAGTCGGTGTTGACCAAGCCGACCCGACCCGACGTGTCGGCGATGATTTACCCGCCGTATACAGAAAAGGCGTGGAAGTTGGCGCGCCGGCTGTTGTGATCCAGCCGCGTCCGAACCCCCCGACGGAGAAAGGAAGTTCATGCCTGGAGTGCAGGATCGCGTAATCGTCGTCACCGGAGCCGGTGGGGGATTAGGGCGGGAATACGCCCTGACCGTTGCCCGCGAGGGTGCCAGTGTCGTCGTCAACGACCTCGGCGGAGCCCGCGACGGCACCGGTGCAGGTTCGGCGATGGCCGACGAGGTGGTCGCCGAGATCAAAGATGGCGGTGGGCGCGCGGTCGCCAACTACGACAGCGTCGCCAGCGAGGATGGAGCCGCGAACATCATCAAGACGGCGCTCGACGAGTTCGGGGCCGTCCACGGCGTGGTGAGCAACGCCGGGATTCTGCGGGACGGCACCTTCCACAAGATGCCGTTCGAGAACTGGGACGCCGTGCTCAAGGTGCACCTCTACGGCGGGTACAACATCGTGCGCGCCGCCTGGCCGCATTTCCGCGAGCAGAGTTTTGGCCGCGTCGTGGTCGCGACCTCCACCAGCGGGCTGTTCGGCAACTTCGGTCAGGCCAACTACGGGGCGGCCAAGCTCGGGCTGGTTGGGTTGATCAACACGCTGGCACTTGAGGGCGCCAAGTACAACATCCATGCCAATGCGCTCGCGCCGATCGCCGCGACCCGGATGACCCAGGACATCCTGCCCCCCGAGGTCTTTGAAAAACTCACGCCCGAGTTCGTCGCGCCGGTGGTGGCTTACCTGTGCACCGAGGAGTCCACCGACACCGGATCGATCTTCATCGTCGGCGGTGGCAAGGTACAGCGGACGGCGCTATTCCAGAACGAAGGTGTCACGTTCAAAGATCCGCCGTCGGTCGACGACGTGGCCGCGCAGTGGTCGACGATCACCGACCTGTCCGGGGCGCAGCAGGCCAAGTTCTCGCTATGAGCTGACGTTCATCGGAACTCAGCCGATAAGCGCGCTGCGCAGTCGATTGACGTCGGCCTCGGTGATGGCCGCGCTGCGCAGGTAGCCGGTGAGCGAACCGTACTTTTCGTCGATGGTCCGCCGTGCCGCTTCCAGGTATTCCTCGCGGACACCGAGGACTTCGTCGGACAGCCGCGCCTCGGTGAACGTCATCACCTCGGGGGTCAGTTCGGTGTCCGACCGCTGTTGGATCATCTCCAGGATCTGGGCCCGCAGCTGCGGGGCGGCCTCGTTGCTGCACAGGAAATCCGCGACGACGGCATCCCGGTCGACACCGATGCTGTCCAGCACCAGCGCGACCAGGAAGCCCGTGCGATCCTTGCCGGCAAAGCAGTGCGTGAGCACGGCACGGCCCGCGCCCAGCAGCGTGACGACCCGGTGCAGCGCACGCTGCGCACCGTTGTAGGTGGGAAATCGGCGGTATTCATCGATCATGTAGCGGGTGGAGGCCTCGTTGACCGATTCGTCGCCGGGCTTTTCGGCCATCAGTTGCCGGAACGCGTGCTCATGGGGGGCTTCGCCGTCGGAGTCGGTTGTTTCGGTGGCGAGGTCGGGGATGGGCAGCAGGTGGACGTCGATGCCATCGGGTATCCGGCCCGGGCCACGACGCTGGACCTCGCGCGGCGAGCGCAAGTCCGCGACGTCGGTGATGCCCAACCGGCGCAGCTCGTCACGGCCGCCGACGTCGAGTCGGCTCAGCTCACCCGAACGGAATAGCCGTCCTGACCGTAGCACGCCGGTACTATCTGCAACATCGCGAAAATTCCAGGCCCCCTGCAGATCCCGCACGCTCATGACCATTTCAGTTGACCGCCGCAGCGAAAGCGCTTTTCTCCCCGCCGATCTCGGCACGTGCGATGGTGCGCAGGTGCACCTCGTCAGGTCCGTCAAAGATCCGCATCGCGCGGTGCCAGGCGTAGAGCCGCGCCAATGGTGTGTCGTCGCTGACGCCGGCGGCACCATGCACCTGGATGGCGCGGTCGAGGACGTCGCAGGCCACCTGCGGGGCTACCGCCTTGATCTGCGAAACCAACAAGTGAGCGGCCTTGTTGCCGTGCTCGTCGATGGTCCACGCCGCCTTCTCGCACAACAGTCTGGACTGATCGATCTCATTGCGCGACTTCGCGATTGATTGCTGCACCACGCCCTGCTCGGCCAGCGGCCGGCCGAACGCCACCCGAGTGCGGGCCCGCTCCACCATCAGCGCCAACGCACGTTCGGCCGCACCCAATGCGCGCATGCAGTGATGGATACGGCCCGGCCCCAGCCGGGCCTGTGCGATCGCGAAGCCGGTGCCCTCGTCGCCGAGCAGGTTGGTCGCCGGCACCCGCACGTTGTCGTAGATCACCTCGCAATGCCCGTGCTGGTCCTGCCACCCGAACACCGGTGTGGAGCGCACGATCGTCACCCCCGGGGTGTCGGTCGGCACCAGGATCATCGACTGCTGCTGGTGGCTGGCCGCGTCGGGATTGGTGCGGCCCATCACGATGAGGACCTGGCAGCGCGGGTCGGCGGCACCCGACGTCCACCACTTGCGACCGTTGATCACGTAGTCGCCGCCGTCACGGGTGATCGTGGTTTCGATGTTGCGGGCGTCGCTGCTGGCCACCGCGGGTTCGGTCATCGAGAACGCGCTGCGGATCTGGCCGTCGAGCAACGGCTGCAGCCATTGGCGGCGCTGCTCCTCGGTGCCGAACATGTGCAGGATCTCCATGTTGCCGGTGTCCGGTGCGGCGCAGTTGAGCGCTTCGGGCGCGATCTCCATGCTCCATCCGGTCTGCTCTGCCAGCGGCGCGTACTCCAGGTTGGACAGGCCGGACTCGGCCGGCAGGAACAGGTTCCACAGCCCCCGCTCTTTGGCCTTGGTCTTCAGCTCCTCGATGATCGGCGGCACCGTGTAGTCGTTCGGGCCGGCTTCGTGGCGATAGCGGTCGTATTCGGCCTCGGCTCCGAAGACGTGCTCGGTCATGAAGTCGGACAGCCGCTTGTGGTAGTCGGTCGCCTTGGCCGACATCGCGAAGTCCATGCCGTCACGATATGCCAGTCCGATATCGCGCAAGCGGGTGGTGTCGCCCGGCGGAAGGGCCGAGGAGAAGAAGGTGGCCGCCATAAGATGTCGGTGTGGACGGCGTGCATGATCTCGGCGGCCTTGACGGATTTGGGCCAGTCGAACACCAGGATGTCGAGCCGGTCTTCGCTGCAGATTGGGAGCGTCGGACGTTTCGCCTGATGGTTGGTTCTATCGGTTCGTTGGGCGTCAACGGCGGTATGTTTCGGCACTCGATCGAGCGCATGGAGCCCGCTCACTACCTTTCGTCGTCGTATTACGAGCACTGGCTGACGGGCGTAACGACGCTCGCCGTCGAGGCGGGCGTGACCACCGTCGAAGAACTCGAGCGCCGCGCCGACGGACAGTTTCCGCTGTCACATCCCGACCGGGGCTTGCTGCCTGATGACCTCACCTCACGCACCGAGCCGCGGTACTCGGTCGGCGACCAAGTTCGGGTACGCGAATGGCATCCATCCGGTCACACGCGTGCGCCGCGCTACGTGCAGGGCAAGCGCGGGACGATCACACGGAGCGACGGCGCCGCGAACGTTGCCGACATCGAGGCACACGGCGGCGGGTTTGTGACCGACCCGGTCTACTCGGTGGGCTTCACGTCCCGAGAGCTTTGGGGCGACGGTGGCGCCGACGGTGAAGTTGTGCATGTCGACCTGTTCGAGCGGTATCTACAGGAGCCGGAATGACGGCTGAGCGGCACCATCACCCGGCGGAATTGGCACCGATCGAGGCGCGTGTCGCCGCGATCGAATCGGTGCTCGTCGAAAAGGGGATCCTTGACGTCGACGCAGTCGATGAAATCGTCCGGCATTTCGAGGACAACCTGGGTCCACTGAACGGCGCAAAGGTGATCGCCCGAGCGTGGACGGACTCGGCGTTCAAGGAGCGCCTGCTCGCGAACGGCACCGCTGCGATCAACGAAATGGGCTTTGTGGGGCCGGAAGGCGATCACATGGTCGTCGTCGAGAACACTCCGGAGGTCCAGAATCTCGTGGTGTGCACGTTGTGCTCGTGCTATCCGTGGCCCACTCTCGGGTTGCCGCCGAAGTGGTACAAGTCACCGGCTTACCGCTCACGTGCCGTCCGTGCACCGCGCGAGCTGCTCGCCGAAATGGGGACCGTCATTCCCGATGCCGTCGAGATCCGGGTCTGGGACTCCAGCGCAGAGGCGCGCTACCTGGTGATGCCGATGCGTCCGGAGGGAACCGACGACATGTCGGAGGAACAGCTCGCCGGAATCATCACGCGCGACTCGATGATCGGCGTGCAGCGACTGTGACAGGTGCGCTACCCGACGACGACTCGCTTCCCCGCGACAACGGCGAACTTGTCTTCGACGCCCCATGGCAGGCGCGCGCACTGGCGATCGCGTTGGCGCTGGTCGAAAAGCTCGACGTGCCGTGGGACGTCTTCCGCCGTCGGCTGATAGCCAAGATCGCCGAGGACCCGCAGCGCCCTTATTACGACAGCTGGGCCAAAGCGCTGGAGTCGATGGTGATCGAACTTGATCTCGCAACGCGCGGAGCCCTGGACGCGGCCACCCCAACCGAACGGGCTCCGCTCTAACGGCGGTGTCGTAGTCGGGTTGCCGGTGATTCAAGATGGAGTCATGACCGAGACTCGCCCACCGCTGCCCCCGTTCACGCTCGAAACCGCGATGCAGAAGGTTCAGTCCGCCGAGGACGCCTGGAACACCCGCGACCCGCAGACCGTCGCGGGCGCCTACACGATCGACTCACATTGGCGTAACCGCGACCTTCACATCGTCGGCCGCAGCGAAATCATCGCGTTCTTGACCCGCAAGTGGCAGCGGGAACTCGACTATTGCCTGCGCAAGAGCGTGTGGGGTTTCCGGGACAACCGGATCGCGGTGCGGTTCCAGTACGAGTCGCACGACGAGACCGGCCAGTGGTATCGCAGCTACGGCAACGAGCTGTGGGAATTCAGCGACACCGGGCTGATGGCGCGCCGGGAAGCCAGCATCAACGACGTCGCGATCTCCGAATCCGAGCGGCGTTACTTCGGGCCCCGCCCGGCTGAAGAGCACGGCCAGGAGATCCCGTTGTGGTAGCGCGGTGCGCCGGGCACCCGAACCGCTCCAACGGTTAGGGTGAGGGCCGATCCGATGGGGTAGGGAAAGTACTAAGGAAGTCGATGACAGATTCGCAGACGACGGTCGGTGTGGTCGCCGAGTCCGGCGCCGACGAGCGGCGCGTCGCTCTGGTGCCGAAGGCGGTCGCGCCGCTGGTGAAAAGCGGTGTGGCCGTCGTCGTCGAATCCGGCGCCGGAGAGCGGGCGCTGCTGGCGGATGAGCTGTACACGGAAGCCGGCGCCACCATCGGGGACGCGTGGGCGGCCGATGTCGTCGTCAAGGTCGCGCCGCCGACCGCCGACGAGGTCGGCCGGCTGCGCACGGGGCAGACCCTGATCGGCTTCCTCGCGCCGCGCAACGCGGATAACCAGATCGAGGCGCTGAGGCAGGCCGGCGTCCAGGCGTTCGCGCTGGAAGCGATCCCGCGGATCTCCCGGGCGCAGGTGATGGACGCGCTGTCGTCGCAAGCCAACGTGGCGGGCTACAAGGCCGTGCTGCTCGCGGCCTCGGAGTCGACCCGGTTCTTCCCGATGCTGACCACGGCGGCGGGCACGGTGAAGCCGGCCACCGTGTTGGTGCTCGGGGTGGGGGTGGCCGGGCTGCAGGCGCTGGCGACGGCCAAGCGGTTGGCGGCCCGCACCTCCGGCTACGACGTGCGTCCCGAGGTGGCCGATCAGGTTCGGTCGGTGGGCGCGCAGTGGCTCGATATCGGTATCGACGCGTCCGGTGAGGGCGGCTACGCCCGTGAGCTCACCGAAGACGAACGCGCGCAGCAGCAGAAAGCGCTCGAGGAGGCGATCACCGGGTTCGACGTGGTGATCACCACCGCCCTGGTTCCGGGTAAGCCGGCGCCGCGGCTGGTGACGGCCGAGGCGGTGCAAGGGATGAAGCCCGGCAGTGTGGTGGTGGACCTGGCCGGGGAGACCGGGGGGAACTGTGAGCTGACCGAACCCGGGCGCATCGTCGTCAAACACGGCGTCACCATCGCCGCACCGCTGAATCTGCCGGCAACCATGCCCGAGCACGCCAGCGAGCTCTACAGCAAGAACATCACCGCGCTGCTGGAGTTGTTGGTCACCGACGGCAAGCTGGCCCCCGACTTCGATGACGAGGTTGTCGCGGCGGCGTGTGTGACACGCACCGGAGAGGACAGCTAGATGTACGACGAACTCCTGGCCAACCTGGCGATCCTGGTGCTGTCCGGATTCGTCGGCTTGGCCGTGATCTCGAAAGTGCCCAACACGCTGCACACCCCGCTGATGTCGGGCACCAACGCTATTCACGGCATCGTGGTGCTCGGCGCGCTACTGGTGCTGGGACGGATCGAGCATCCGACGCTCGCGCAGCAGATCATCCTGTTCGTCGCGCTGGTGTTCGGGACCCTGAACGTCATCGGCGGGTTCATCGTCACCGACCGGATGTTGGGCATGTTCAAGGGCAAAAAGCCGACGCCGGTCAAGCCTGAGGAGCCGGTTGTGAAATGAATTATCTCGTCATCATCCTCTACCTCGTTTCAGTCGCGTTGTTCATCTACGGGCTTATGGGCCTGACCGGGCCCAAGACCGCGGTGCGCGGCAACTTGATCGCCGCCGTCGGCATGGTCATCGCGGTGGCGGCCACGCTGATCTTGATCCGGCACACCGAGCACTGGCCGCTGATCATCGCCGGGCTGGTGCTCGGTGTCGTGCTCGGGGTTCCACCGGCGCGGCTGACCAAGATGACCGCGATGCCGCAGTTGGTGGCGTTCTTCAACGGCGTCGGCGGCGGCACGGTCGCGTTGATCGCGTTGTCGGAGTTCATTGAGACGACCGGCTTTTCGGATTTCAAATATGGTGAGACGCCGACGGTGCACGTCGTGGTTGCGTCGCTGTTCGCGGCGATCATCGGCTCGATCTCGTTCTGGGGGTCGATCATCGCGTTCGGGAAGCTGCAGGAGATCATCTCCGGCCGGCCGATCGGGCTCGGCAAGCTGCAGCAACTGGTCAACCTGCTGCTGTTGGCCGGGTCTGTTGCCGCTGCGGTGGTCATCGGTCTGGACGCGCATCCGGGCAGCGGCGGGGTGTCGCTGTGGTGGAGGATCGGCCTGCTGGCCGCCGCCGGTGTGCTTGGCCTGATGGTGGTGCTGCCCATCGGCGGTGCCGACATGCCTGTCGTCATCTCGATGCTGAACGCGATGACCGGTCTGTCGGCGGCCGCAGCCGGTCTGGCGCTGAACAACACCGCGATGATCGTCGGCGGCATGATCGTGGGCGCGTCGGGTTCGATCCTGACCAACCTGATGGCCAAGGCGATGAACCGCTCCATCCCGGCGATCGTCGCAGGTGGCTTCGGTGGCGGCGGCGTCGCCCCGGCTGGCGGCGACGGCGGCGACAAACACGTCAAGTCCACCTCGGCATCCGATGCCGCCATTCAGATGGCCTACGCCAACCAGGTGATCGTGGTGCCGGGCTACGGCCTGGCCGTAGCGCAGGCCCAGCATGCCGTCAAGGACATGGCGACGTTGCTGGAGAACCGCGGGGTAGCGGTGAAATACGCGATCCACCCGGTCGCCGGCCGGATGCCCGGCCACATGAACGTGCTATTGGCCGAGGCCGAAGTCGACTACGACGCGATGAAGGACATGGACGACATCAACGGCGAGTTCGCCCGCACCGACGTGGCGCTGGTCATCGGGGCCAACGACGTCACCAATCCGGCGGCCCGTAACGAGGCGTCCAGCCCGATCTACGGCATGCCGATCCTCAACGTGGACAAGTCGAAGTCGGTGATCGTGCTGAAGC
>NZ_JBOHHI010000198.1:0-15856 GCF_050700595.1 Mycobacterium sp. | reverse complement strand
GGTCGCGACCGCGTCGGCGAGCGTCACACGTAGGAGCCGTCGATGAAGGATTCGGCCGCGCCGCGTACCTCCTCGTAGCGCTCCTCAGCGAGCAGGTCGATAGGGCGCTCGCCGTCTAGGAGACGATTCTTGGCGTGCAGCCACTGGCCGACGCCCCGGGCGGTCAGCGAGTCTGAAAGCAGGAGGACGAGGTCACGGAGCTGCGCGAGCCGGTCGTACCGGTCGGGGCGGATGTCGCCGGTTCGCCAGCCGCGCACCGCGCGGTCAGAGACCTGCGTAACCGCGGCGACATCGACCTGAGTGACGCCGAACGGTTTCAAGGCATCGACAATCTCACTGGCCTCGACCGCCCGGTCCAATGTGTCCGCCATACGAGGCGCTCCTCAACTTCCGGTTTCGCTGCCGGTTATACTACCGGTTATCGACGTCGGCGGCAACGCTGCTGGTGCCTCGCTAACGGAGGGGCATTTGGTGCGCGGACGGCGCGAGCCTGCGGTGCTGCTACTGCAACCGTTGTGCTTTGCGGCGGCGAATACGCGCGGCGGATGTCGAGATGTAGCGCCGATTGACAGGACTCGGCGGTGCGGGGTTGACAATGGTTCAGCATGTTACAGAAGCCTGGTGCGGTTAGCTGTTGCGTTCGGGGATGTTTGGTAACAGCTCGATATCTTCGTCTTTGCCCCAACCCCGTAGCTTGTTCGCGGTTTCGCGTACACAGCGCTTGGCCCAGCGCGGGCTAAGTTGGTTTAGCAGCTCATATTGTCTGGCCCACAACAAGATACGGAAGTCCTGGGTTTGGCGGCTGTGTCTAGCGGAGTACGAACTGCCGGCGTCAAAGGTTAGTCCCTCGGCGAACCAGTACAGGACGTCATCGATCTCGCCGACGCGATCGAAGTTCGGCTTGCCCCGCTCCCAGTAGCTGTAGTGATACCTGCCGTCATCGTCGATGAAGATGTTCAGATCGTCGTTCTTCAACAGGTGGCCGACCTCGACTGGTTGAGCGTTCAGCTTTGCGGCGAGTCGATTGATTTCTGACTGCAGATGGGCCGTCTTGTCATCAACCATAGCCGTCTCCTTGTTAAACAAAGGGCACCTGTTTGCGTATCCTTGCTGCATCTCGACAACAATCCCTACCGCGCCATGTTGGCGAACCGCGACAAGTGCAGTTGGTGAGCGACGGTGACGGTCTTGGTCGGGCCGTTGCGGTGCTTGGCCAGAATCAAGTCCGCCTCGCCGCCGCGCGGATCGTCGCGCTCGAAGGCATCCGGGCGGTGTAGCAAAATCACCAAATCCGAGTCTTGCTCCAAAGAATTATGGGCACTGATCCCATTTGCGACGAAATTGTGTGTTTCACATACGGTTCCGTCGTAGACGTCCTGTTCGCCGATGCTAGTGATGTCTACGATTTGATCCCAGAACACGTCCGTCGTGGCCAGTGCATGGATCTCCCGGTCTTCGAGCAGTGCCGCAACACGGTGCAGTCGCCCGCGACTCGGCGCGTGCTTCCACAATGTCGATCCGCAGAACTTCGTCCCCATTGCGGCGGCAAACTGACGATGCGTCATCTGTTGGCCCACCAACGATGTCTTGACCTGGCTCCACACCTCTTTTGGCACCGTGTCCAGGTTGGTGCTGCGGACGATCCCATCGAGTTGGGCGAGCACCTCCTGCGCCGCGACTGCTTTCGCACCGTTCATGCCAACGTGTCGAAGGAACCTCGTCTGGTTCTCTGCACCGTAGATATAGAGGTGCCAGCAGTCGCGGTAGCCCGCCTTGCGCACCCGCTTGATGCGCCCCAATACACCGACTCGAAGCAGTAGTGCCGCCACGTCATCTACCAGACGCCGACTAGTCGACGCATAGTAGATCCGCGCCTGACCGACCTTCGCATCCCAGGCAACGGAACCGTCGGTCGCCCACAGATGCCGTAAGAACAGCGCCACCTGATCGTTAGGCAACGCGAACACCTGTTGCGGCACAAACTTTTCGTAACTCCGCAATCCAAACAGCCCAAGCCCATCCAGCCACGCCGCGATCGGGTTACGTCGACGGTGCGTCAGGTGATACGGCGCCCGCAGCCGCAACGTCGTAACGCGCGCAGCCGGGTAGTCGTCTCGCGCCGCGGTCACCCCGAAGTGCGCGGCGGAGATCGTCACGGCAGCCAGGTTTGCCTCGTCGATGCTGGCGTAGCGGATCGGCTGGTTCTTCACGCACGACCCATCACCGATCATGTGGGCCAGAAGCACCACCTCTGCATCGGCCATCCGCTGCGTGTCTACCGGCTCCGGTACCATCCTCGGCACCGCCAGACGATCACCAACCTTGAGGTCCTCCAACGGAGTCCAGCCATCAATCGTCATGAACGGGTGGTTGCCTGTCGCTTCGACTTCGCGTCCGGAGGCGAGCCGCAGCCGAAACACCTCTTTGCGGCCGCTGGGGAACACATTCGTCATTGGTCGGGCCGTCATGTGCAGCCGCTCGTCCAGCGACCACACCAGCGGTCGCTCGCCGGTGCGTAGTAACTCGCCCAGCGTCACCTCCGCGCCGGTGTCCGCCCGTAAGATCCGCGTCGACGCGGTAAGGCACCCCGATTCCCTTAGATCAGCTAACATTGGCTTCTTGTCGGTGCGCTGCTCGGGACCGCGGTTGAGCTGGCTGATGGCGATAACCGGGACGTCGAGCTCCTTCGCTAAAAGCTTTAAGTTGCGGGAGAATTCGGACACCTCGACCTGGCGCGACTCGAACTTCTTGCCGGACGTCATCAGCTGCAGGTAGTCCACAACAACCAGCTTCAGATCGGCCTTCTGCCGCAGCCGCCGCGCCTTGGCGCGGATCTCCATCATCGTCAGATTCGGCGAGTCGTCGATATACAGTGGCGCCTCGCTGATCTCGCTCATCCGCCGCGCCAGCCGGGTCCAGTCGTCGTCGCTCATCCGGCCCGACCGCATATCGGAAAGTTTGATTTTCGCCTCGGCCGACAGTAACCGCATCACGATCTCGGACTTGCTCATCTCCAACGAAAAAATGACACTGGCCAACCGGTGCTTGATCGAGCAAGACCGCATGAAGTCCAGCCCGAGCGTCGAGTTGTGGGTGGGCACCATCCCGCGACCGGCCAGATACAGGCGGGCGTCGTTGTCGACCTGTACGCACCGCACCGGAACACTGGGCATCCGGTGCACCGAGGCCAACTCCAGAGCCGGGGCCATCAATGCGACGTTATGCTCGGCGTCCAGGCCGATCGACCCGGCCGCCGCGATAGTGTCGCGCCCGCAGCGTAATTCGACCGTGGTCCGCACCCCGTAGCCGGTGGGCCACTGATGAGCCGCGTCGGCGACGATCACCGTGCCGTCGGAGAATTCGACCTCATAACAAGGCCGGCCCAGCATGACATCGGTCGCGGCCAGCACCCGGGTCGGCTGCCCGTCGGCGTCGAGCAACGCATCGCCGTCCGCGACGTCGCCCATCGTCGTCCAGCCGGCCGGCGTCGGCAGCGGCGTATCGAGCGCCAGTGCTTTGCCCACCCCCGGCCTGGCCGCGACGATGATCATCTGCCCGGGATGCAGGCCGTTGGTCACGTCGTCGAGTTCGGTGAACCCGGTCGGCACCCCGCGCGCCAGCCCGCCGCTGGACGCGATCGCATCGATCTCGTCCATCGTCGGCTGCAGCAGGTCCTCCAGCGGGACGAAGTCCTCGGAGAGCCGTCGATCGGTGACCTCGTAGATCTCGGCTTGCGCCCGATCGACCACCTCGGCGACGTCGGAGCCCTCCGCGCCGGCATAGCCGTACTGCACCACTCGGGTGCCGGCCTCCACCAGCCGGCGCAGCAACGCCTTCTCGGCGACGATGCCGGCATAGTAGCCGGCGTTGGCGGCCGTTGGCACCGTCGAAATCAAGGTGTGTAGATACGGCGCGCCGCCGATCCGGCGCAGCAGACCCCGGCGGTCCAGCTCGGCGGCCACCGTCACCGCGTCGGCCGGCTCGCCTCGCCCGTAGAGGTCCAGAATGGCGTCGTAGACGTTCTGGTGCGAGGGGCGGTAGAAATCACCCGGCCGCAGCCGTTCCAGCACGTCAGCGATGGCGTCCTTGCTCAACAGCATCCCGCCGAGCACCGACTGCTCGGCCGCGAGGTCCTGGGGTGGTTGGCGGCCGAAATCCTCGCTGGGGGCGTCCATGGTCGGATGTCCGAGATCGTCGACAACCGCCATGAGCTCCCCACCTCCTTCGGCACATCAGCCGAACGTCTGTTCGACATCCGACGTCTCGAACGCTAGGACAAGCCACCGACATCGCCGGGCGCCGGGTTGACGCTAAAGGTTGCTGCCAAGGTCTCCAAGCGCCACTGTTTATGAAGTTGTGCATCGGCTGTGCATAGCCGTCGGTACCGTGTTGAGGCGGATGTGGAGAACCTGTGGAGCACTCTGTGTTGTTACGGCATTTACCCAGATAAGCGGACCACAACGGTATACAAGTTGTGTGGATGGGAATCTCTTCGGCGTGTCGTGTTCGGTTGCCATTTCGGGCGTGTTGCGTTTCGCCCAGCCATGGCGGGCGTTAACAGACGGTTACGTTCGCTAACGGACCTTACGCGCGTGCAAGTTCGCCGGCGCAACACCGAAGGCCGCTGTGGCCGCCATCGAACTGGATGGTGCTGAGAGTTAGACGCCTGCGACGACGTCGACCGCGATTTCGACGTCGACCCCCGGGTGCAGACGCACCGTGATCGGGTAGGTGCCGATCGCTTTGATATGGGTCTTGGGCAGCCGCACGATCCGCTTGTCGAGGTTGGGCCCGCCCGCCTTCTTGATCGCCGTCACCACGTCGCCGGCCGTCACCGAACCGAACAACTTGCCCGAGTCGCCCGACGCCTTCACCGGCAACGACACCGTGCCGAGCGTATCGATCGCGGTCTTGAGCTCGTTGGCGTGGTCGAGGTCGCGCACCTGTTTGGTTTCCCGGGCGCGGCGGATGTCGTCGACCTGCTTCTGCGCGCCGCGCGACGCAACGATCGCCAGCCCGCGCGGCACCAGGAAGTTACGGCCGTACCCGTCTTTGACCTCGACGGTGTCACCCACAGAACCGAGGTGGTCGACCTCGGCAGTCAAAATCAGCTTCATGTTTCGTGCTTTCTGTTCTGCAGGGTCTACCGCGTCGAGGAGGTGAAGGGCAGCAGCGCGACCTCGCGGGCGTTCTTGACCGCAATCGCGATGTCGCGCTGGTGCTGCACGCAGTTTCCCGTGACGCGTCGGGCACGTATCTTGCCGCGCTCGCTGATGTAGGTGCGCAGCAACGCAGTGTCCTTGTAGTCGATCACTTGATCCTTTTTGCCGCAGAACACGCACTTGCGGGCCTTGACCGGCTTTTCCGGAGCCGGTCGCCGCCTAGTGGACTTGGCCATGTTGGTCTCTTTCGTTCTGTAGTTCGGGTATCAGCAGGTTCGGTTATCAGAAGGGGGGTTCATCGCTGCCGCCGCCGAACGAGCCGGACGCCGGCGCGCTGCCCCACGGGTCGTCGCCGGACCCGCCGCTGGGCTCAGCCGGCGCCGCCTGACGTGACCCGCCGCCGCCGCCGAAGCCGCCGCCGCCCCCGCCGCCCCCGCCGGCGCTGCGGCTGGCCTTGTTGACCTTGGCGGTGGCATACCGAAGCGAAGGCCCGATCTCGTCGACCTCGACTTCGAACACCGTGCGTTTCTCACCTTCGCGGGTTTCGAACGACCGCTGCTTGAGCCTGCCCGAAACGATCACCCGTGAGCCACGGGTCAGGCTTTCGGCAACGTTCTCGGCCGCCTCACGCCAGATGTTGCAGCGCAAAAACAGCGCCTCGCCGTCCTTCCATTCCCCGTTTTGGCGGTCATAGATCCGCGGTGTGGAGGCTACGGTGAAGTTCGCCACGGCAGCACCGGATGGGGTGAACCGCAGTTCGGGGTCGGCGGTCAGGTTTCCGACAACGGTGATGGTGGTGTCACCAGCCACAATTTCCTCC
This sequence comes from Mycobacterium sp., assembly GCF_050700595.1. Lineage (GTDB taxonomy): Bacteria > Actinomycetota > Actinomycetes > Mycobacteriales > Mycobacteriaceae > Mycobacterium. Next base: position 9,874 of record NZ_JBOHHI010000198.1, on the reverse strand, counting down.
TGGGTCCGCCTGGGATCGGCGGGTGGATTGTCACTGCGCTGAGCCTACGCAACGGCTCTGACGTCCCGGGGTTATTCGCTCACAGGTTAGTGCTTGTCGGTGCGCATCACCTTGGTGCGCAGTACCGACTCGTTCAGGCTGAGCTGACGGTCGAGCTCGGACACCGTCGCTGGCGCGGCCTTGACGTCGATCACCGCATAGATGCCCTCGGCGTGCTTGGCGATCTCATACGCCAGCCGGCGCCGACCCCAGATGTCGACCTTCTCCACGGTTCCGCCGTCTTTGCGGATGACGTTGAGGAAGGTCTCCAACGACGGCTCGACGGTGCGCTCGTCAAGAGTGGGGTCGAGGATGACCATGATTTCGTATGGACGCATGGGAACCTCATCACCTCCTATGGTCGTGTGCGGCCACGGTGCTTTCCGTGGCAGGAGGGTCGCCTGCGTCGGCAACCGCACAAGGTTACCGGACGATGGTTGTGCTTGCGAAATCCGCCGTCGAGTGTGCGTCCAGGGCATCGACACTGCGTTGAGGTCGTCAGGCCCCCGAGGGCTCGGCAGGCAGCCTCGATCGTCGCAGCCGAGCCGGTCGTAGCCAGTCCGCCAGCCATTCCGGCGGCGCATCGCCGGCCCTGTCGAACACCCCGCCCACCGGATCGTCGACCCGCCCACCCCAGCGCACCAGGTCCTCGCCGGGCCGGTAGATCTGGCGGACCACCAGCGCGCAGAGCACCACCACCGCGATGTCGCGCACCAGCACCGCCGCGGTGAACCACTGCTCCGGCAGTCCCCGGTTCGATTCACCGTAGAGGTAGTACATCCGCGGCACCCACACCAGCGCGTCGATCGTCATCCAGGCCAGTAAGACCCGGCGGTGCGGCAACGCCAGCACAGCCAGCGGTACCAGCCACAGCGAGAACTGCGGGCTCCACACCTTGTTCGTCAGCAAAAACGCGGCCACCACCAAAAATGCCAACTGTCCGACCCGGGGTCGCTGCGGTGCCGTAAGTGCGACGTAAGCGATAGCCCCGCAAGACAATACAAACAGCACCGCGGCGACGAGGTTCAATACCGTCGGCGGTTGCCACGTGCCCAGCTTGGGATCGAAGCCGGGCCAGCCGGTAAACGACTTGACGACGTTGTAGATCGAGTCCATGTCATCGCCGCGGCGAGTGTTGAGCCGGAAGAACTCCGACCACCCCCGCGGAAACTCCACCATCACCGGCAGGTTCACCAGCAGCCACGTCACCACCGCCGCTACGGCGGTGCGGGCCAGCTCACGGAGCCTCCCGGTGCGGATCCCCAGCACGAACAGCGGGCCCAACAACAACGCCGGATACAGCTTGGCGGCCACCCCTAAACCGATCAGCACGCCGGCCGGCACCGGCCGTCGCCGCGCCCACGCCAGCAGCCCGCCCGCCGCCAAAGCCGTTGCCAGGGCGTCGAAATTGGTGAACATCTGAAAGATAACCAGCGGTGACGCGGCAACCAACGCCGCATCCCATATTCGTCGACCCGCCAGGCCGGCAGTGGCCCAGATCGTCGCCAGCCAGGCCAGTGCCAGCCCGAGCGCGACGATGTCGAAGAACACCACCACTTCGGCAACGATCGGTAGCGGGACCAGCTTGCTCAACGCGGTGTAGGTCTTGGCCAACGCCATCGACACGTACTGGTAGACCCCGGTCAACACCGGATACTCCATGTATCGCACCGCCGGATGGCCGTCGTAGCGGACCTTCGGACTGCCGCTGGCATCCTCCTCGACCCAGCTGGACTTGTACGGAAACTTGCCCTGGCTCAACAGCTCCGCGCCGTAGAGCGGAATCGTGTCGGAGTAGCACAGCTGGTAGTAGGCGCGTTGGTTCTGCCAGTTGGCCACCCGCGCTTCGCCCGGCCCGGTCCCGGTGCTCTGCAGGCAGGGCGCCTTCGTCGCCCAGCCCAACGCCAGGAACACCAGGGCAATGAGGAACATCACCCGCAGCGGGGTGAGTAGCCGCGCGCGGCCAATCAGCGCGTGTCTGCCCACCGGACCGCCGACGACCGCCGACAGCGCCGCGCCTAAAACGTCGGTGCGGCTGGGACAATCACGGTCTCTGGCGGCGCGCAGATCAACAAGCGACCGACCCGGCGAGATGGCGGCACGGTCTGTCGGGGCGGGTTCTTCGGCGGCGACCCGCTGCGTCACGGCGGCGGCGGCGGTCCGGCGGGTGCTCCCGGTGGCGGTCCGATGGGAACGGTGGTGGGTGGACCGACCGGGATCGTGATACCCGGCGCGATTTCGATGGTGGGCTGGATGACGTTCCCCGGTAGCGGCGGCGCCGGCATTTCCTCCTTCGGCGGTGGCGGCGGCGCGACCGGCGCGCCGGCGTACCCACCGATCGCGCCGGGCTTGGGGAAGGACTCGTTGGAGGTGCCCTTTAGCGCACCGTCCATGGTCGCTTTCCAGATGTCGGCCGGCAGGCTCGAGCCCCATACCGGCGAGCCCCATTTGTTGACCAGCGGTTCGTCGTCCTTGACAGTGCCCACCCACACCGCAGTCGACAACGACGGCGTGTATCCCACCATCCACGCGTCCTTATTGGCATCGGTCTTACCGAGCTGTGTGGTGCCGGTCTTGGCCGCCGACAGCCGGCCACCGGCCAGGGTATGACCCCGCGAGTAGCCGGCGATCGGCTGCATCGCCGACGTGACATTGTCGGCGACGTCTTTGGGGATGCGCTGTTCGTCGGTGTCGTCCCGGGTGGAAGCGTCGAAGAGCACATGGCCGTCGGAGTTGACCACCTTTTGCACGAAATGCGGAGCGTGATAGATACCGGAGTCGGCCAGCGTCGCGTACGCCGAAGCCATGTCCATCACCCGGGTCTGATACTGGCCCAACACAATTCCGTTGTTGGGTGGGCCACCCTGGCCGTCTTCGGACAGCGTGTGCGGAACGCCGGGGAAGCTGTCGGCTATCCCCGCCTGGTGTGCCGCCTTCGCGACGTCTTCCGGCCCGTTCTTTAGCTTGAGCATCAGCCGGTAGTAAGAGGTGTTCAACGATCGTTTCAGGGCCTCGGCAATGTTGCAGGTGCCGCAGCTTTCGCCCTCGACGTTGGTGATCTTGATGCCGTCGACGGTCAGTGGAGAGCTATCTACCTGATAGCCCAACCCGATGCCCTGTTCGAGCGCGGCGATCAACGTGAAAACCTTGAACGACGACCCGGTCTGCAGGCCGGCCTGTGCGAAGTCGAAGCCGTTGGCGTCCGAACCGCCGTAGTAGGCCTTCACCGCACTGTTATGCGGGTCGATCGAGACCACCGCGGCCCGCATGTCGGGGTCCTGGCTGTCGACGTACTGCGACACCGCCTTCTCGGCGGCCTTTTGGGCTTGCGTGTCGATCGTGGTGGTGATCTGCAACCCCTGAGTATTGAGAGTCTGCTCGTCGATGTTGAACAGGTCGAGCAACTCCTTGGTCACCTGCCGCTCAATCAGACCGTTGGGGCCGCTGGTCTGGTTTTGCGCGCGGGCCTGATCCGGCGGCAGTGTCGATGGAAACGTCTGCGCTGCGCGATCTTTCGGTGACAGCGCACCCGTCTCGACCATGCCGTCGAGCACCCAGTTCCAGCGCGCCCGGGCGCCCTGCGGGTCGACCGCCGGGTCGAGCGAGGACGGGCGTTGGATCAACGCGGCCAGTAGTGCGCCCTCGGCGACGTCAAGCTGTTCGACGGGTTTGTCGAAGTACGCCTTGGCGGCCGCTGAGATGCCGTAGGCACCCCGACCGAAGTAGATGATGTTCAGGTAGGCCTGCAACACATCGTCTTTGGACCACTCCCCCGACATCTTGGTGGCGATGACGAGTTCCTTGGCCTTGCGGATCATGCCGCTCATCCCGCTGCGCTGCGAGCCCACCAGCGCGTTCTTGACGTACTGCTGGGTGATGGTCGAGCCGCCCTGGAGGTCACCGCCGAACAGGTTGTTTTTCACCGCCCGCGCGAATCCGGAAAACGAAAACCCCGGATTGGAATAGAAGTTGCGGTCTTCGGCCGCGATTACCGCCTGCCGCACGTGCACCGGAACCTGGTTGAGGTCCACGTCGACCCGGTTACCCTCGGGTGGAACAATTTTGGCTAGTTCCGTACCGTCACTGGCCAGGATCGTCGACACCTGGTTGCTACGGATGTCGCCGGGCTTGGGCACGTCGACGATCAAGTAGGCCATCGCGAAGGTGACGAACGGCAGCAGCAGCAGCACCGCCGCGGTCACATAGAGCCCGCGCCGCACCCATCTCCAGTCGATACGGCGAAGCCAGGTCCAGTCCGGTAGCTGCGGCGGCGGCGGACCGCCGCCGGACGGGCCGCCGCCGGGCGGACGTCGATCGCTCAATGGCTGCTGCCGTTGCGGCGGTCGGGGCGGCGAGATCGGATCGTGCTCCGGCTGCCTGGGCCCCGTGCCGTCCAGCGCGGCCTTGACCGCCTCGATCGGATCTCGCAGTCGTTGTGACCGGTCGTCCGTGACGGGCGGGAGGATCGACGTCAACCGGTCGTCGGGCGGAACCGCCCGGCGTTGCCCCGGCCGCGGTTGCTGGCGCGACCGGTTGTCGCCATCGCCGGACGGAGCCTCGGACTCACCGCTGCCGTTCCCGGCATCGGCGGCCGACGGGTCCTGGCGCCCTTCGTTATTCACTGGCCGTGCGGACGCCGTTGCGCGCCGTCCGGGCACTCCGCGACCCCCTGGGCGGACGGGCCGGCCGAGACGCGCCGAGCACATACGATTTGACCAGGTGATTCCAGCTGCAGGTCCGGCATACCTCCACTACGTGTACGGAGAACTCCTCGTACCGGGACGCCAGCAGGACCAACTCTTCGGCGGTGCGCGCGGAGCCGGATACCGCGCCCAGGTGGTCGCCGAACACCCACGACACCAGCGTGAGCTGCTCCTTCCGGCAGATCGGGCACATCACCGCGCTGAGTTTCCCGTGGAACTTCGCGGCACGCAGCAGGTAGGGGTTGGCGTCACACACCTCGGAGACACCGGTTCGCCCCGAGTAGACCTCGGCCAGCAGTGAGCGACGCCGAAGCGCATACTCCACTACCTGTCGCTGCAATCGCACGCCCACCAGAGTACGACGGCTTCCGGCTCACGCATTCGGAGATCACCATGCGGCGCGGGCTTCTACGATCATCGCCGTGGCGATACGGCAAACGACGGCGACCCGGGCCAAAGACAGCGACCGGGAGGACACCTGTCGGATTCTCGACGGGGCGCTCAGGGAGGGCCAGCTGTCGACGGAGGAGCACCGGGAACGCGTCGGCGTGGCGACTAACGCCGTCACGCTCGGCGATCTGCACGCACTGGTGACTGATCTGCAGACCGAGAGCGCCCCGGTGCAGCTGCCCGCGCTTGCCAAGACGCCTAAGCTCGGCGGCCGGGGTATCGCCGCGGCAGCACTGGTCGTCGCGGTGTTGCTGGGCGTCGGCATCGGGTGGGGGCTCTACGGCAACACCAGCTCGCCGCTGAGTTTCACGTCGGATCCCGGCGCCAAGCCCGACGGCGTCGCGCCGGTGGTGCTCACACCGCCCAGACAACTGGAGTCGCTGGGCGGTCTGACCGGGCTGATGGAACAAGCGCGTAAGAAGTTTGGCGACACCAAGGGCTATCGCCTGGTGATCTACCCCGACTATGCGTCGATGGATCGCCCCGATCCCAAAGACGAGCGCCGGTACCTGAGCTACACCTACCGCGGCGGGTGGGGTGATCCCACCAGCTCAGCCAAGAGCGGTGACGGCGTCCTGGTCGATTTGGGGCAATTCGACCCGAAGACGACAGTTGGCATCCTGCGGGGAGCGCCGGAAACGCTTGGCATCAAGCAGTCCGACGTCAAATCCACCTACCTGATCGTGGAGCCGTCCCGCGACCCGACGACACCGGACGCGCTGTCGCTGTCGGTGTATGTCTCCAGTGATTACGGCAGCGGCTACATCCAATTTGCCGGCGATGGCGCCGCCAAACGGGTGAACTACCCGTCCTGAGTGGCTGAACGCTGTACAAACAGCAGCTGGTGTGGTGGCAAATATATCGGGGCGATACTATGACGCGAGGCTGTGCCCCGACATGTCGATCTGTCGTAACAACCCGAGTAAAGGAGGTGACTCGATGCTGGAGCTTGCCATCCTCGGACTCGTGCTCGAGTCGCCTATGCACGGCTACGAGCTGCGTAAACGGCTGACCGGTCTGCTGGGGGCGTTCCGCGCCTTTTCTTATGGGTCGCTCTACCCGGCGCTGCGGCGGATGCAGGCCGACGGGCTGATCGCCGAGGACGCCGCGCCGGCCGGGACCCCGGTGCGGCGGGCCCGGAGGGTGTACCAGCTGACCGACGCGGGCCGGCGACGCTTCAGCGAGCTGGTGGCCGACACCGGCCCGCACAACTACACCGACGACGGCTTCGGCGTGCACTTGGCGTTCTTCAACCGCACCCCGGCCGAAGCGCGGATGCGCATCCTGGAAGGCCGCCGCCGCCAAGTGGAGGAGCGCCGTGAGGGCCTGCGCGACGCAGTGGCGCGGGCCAGCAACTCGTTCGATCGCTACACCCGCCAGCTGCACCAGCTCGGATTGGAGTCGAGCGAACGGGAAGTCAACTGGCTCAACGAGCTGATCGCCGCCGAACGCGTGGCGCAACGCCGCGCCGAACAGTCCTAAATCCATCCGACCAAACCGGCAGAACCACGACAGAGGTAGAAGGAGAACGCCCGATGACTGAGCAAACTGTGGCAGAGGCGTCGACGGAGATCCGGGTCGCGATCGTCGGCGTCGGCAACTGCGCATCGTCGCTGGTACAGGGCGTCCAGTATTACCAGAACGCCGACGAGGCCTCGTCGGTGCCGGGTCTGATGCATGTGCGGTTCGGGCCGTACCACGTCCGCGACGTCAAGTTCGTCGCCGCGTTCGACGTGGACGCCAAGAAGGTCGGCTTCGACCTTTCCGATGCGATCTTCGCGTCGGAGAACAACACCATCAAGATCGCCGACGTACCGCCCACCAACGTGGTCGTGCAGCGCGGCCCGACGCTGGACGGCATCGGCAAGTATTACGCGGACACCATCGAGCTGTCCGATGTCGAGGCCGTCGACGTGGTCGCTGCCCTGCGGGACTCCAAGGCAGACGTGCTGGTCTCCTACCTGCCGGTGGGATCGGATGAGGCAGACAAGTTCTACGCCCAGTGCGCGATCGACGTCGGCGTGGCATTCGTCAACGCCCTGCCGGTGTTCATCGCCTCCGACCCGGTGTGGGCGGCCAAGTTCACTGACGCCGGTGTGCCGATCGTCGGCGACGACATCAAGAGCCAGGTCGGTGCGACGATCACCCACCGGGTGATGGCCAAGCTGTTCGAGGACCGCGGCGTGCAACTGGATCGCACCATGCAGCTCAATGTGGGCGGCAACATGGACTTTCTGAACATGCTCGAACGCGAGCGGTTGGAGTCGAAGAAGATCTCCAAGACCCGGGCCGTCACCTCCAACCTGAAGCGCGAGTTCAACACCAAAGACGTGCACATCGGCCCGTCCGACCACGTCAGCTGGCTTGATGACCGCAAGTGGGCCTACGTGCGACTGGAGGGCCGCGCGTTCGGCGACGTACCGCTGAATCTGGAGTACAAGCTCGAGGTGTGGGACTCGCCGAACTCCGCGGGCGTGATCATCGACGCGATCCGGGCGGCCAAGATCGCCAAAGACCGCGGCATCGGCGGGCCGGTCGTGGCAGCGTCGGCGTACCTGATGAAGAGCCCGCCGCAGCAGCTGGCCGACGACGTCGCCCGCACCCGGCTCGAGCAGTTCATCACGGATTGATGCTCGCGAGAGTGCAACTGGCGACGACCCTTCTTGGAAAACATGACGCTACTTGCACTTTCGCGGCGGAATAACTATGGCCGGGCTCTCCGAATTCGCGTTTCTGCCCGAGAATGCCGAGCAGGCCGGCGTAACTGGGCCGTTGCCCAGTGTGGAACGCGTCCACGCGGGTGCGGTCAGCGCGCTGCGCTGGGGCGAGCGCTCGCCACGGCTGATCTTCCTGCATGGTGGCGGACAGAACGCGCACACCTGGGACACCGTGATCGTCGGCGTGGGCGAGCCGGCGTTGGCGGTGGACCTGCCCGGTCATGGCCATTCCGACTGGCGCGACGATGGTGACTACGCGCCGCAGCGCAACGCGGCCGCCTTGGCGCCGGTCCTGCGCGAGCTCGCTCCGGATGCCAACCTTGTCGTCGGCATGTCGTTGGGCGGGCTGACCGCGATCGGGCTGGCCGCGGCCGCACCGGAACTGGTGGCCGAACTGATGCTCGTCGACGTCACACCGTCGGCGCTGCGCCGACACGCCGAACTGACCGCCGACCAGCGCGGCACGGTGGCCTTGATGCACCGCGAACGGGAATTTCCCAGCTTTGCCGCGATGCTGGAGTTGACTACCGCGGCGGCGCCGCACCGCGACAAGAAGTCGTTGCGGCGCGGGGTGTTTCACAATTCCCGTCAGCTCGACGACGGCCGCTGGACGTGGCGCTACGACACCATGCGCACAACGCCCGACTTCGCCGGCCTATGGGACGCTGTGGCAGCCATGACCGCGCCGATCACCCTGGTGCGGGGCGGCGGGTCGGGTTTCGTCACCGACGAGGACGCCGACGAACTCGCCCAGCGCGCAACACATTTCGTTGGTGTGCACATCGTCGAGAACTCCGGGCACTCCGTGCAAAGCGACCAGCCGCGCGCCTTGATCGACATCGTGCGGACAGTGCTCGATACACGGTGACCTACCGTGGTCGTATGACTCGCCCCGATTTGCCCATCAGGATCGCCGTGCAGCTGCAGCCGCAGCACGCTGCCAACTACCAAGCCATCCGCGACGCCGTCCGCCGCTGCGAAGACATCGGTGTCGATGTCGCGTTCAACTGGGATCACTTCTTCCCGCTCTACGGCGACCCGGACGGTGCTCACTTCGAATGCTGGACGATGCTGGCCGCCTGGGCCGAGCAGACATCGCGCATCCAATTCGGCGCATTGGTCAGCTGTAACTCCTACCGCAACCCGGAACTGCTCGCCGACATGGCGCGCACGGTCGACCACATTTCCGACAGCCGGTTGATTTTGGGTATCGGCGCCGGCTGGAAACGTAAGGACTATCGCGAGTATGGGTTCCCGTTCGGTACGGCCGGCAGCCGCCTCGACGACCTGGCGGCCGCACTGCCCCGAATCAAGTCCCGGCTGACGAAGCTCAATCCGGCGCCCACCGGCCAGATTCCGCTGCTGATCGGCGGCGAGGGCGAACGCAAGACGCTTCGCCTGGTCGCCGAGCACGCCGACCTGTGGCACAGTTTTGCCACCGCTGAGACGTATCCCCACAAGACTGCCGTGCTGGCCGAACACTGCGGCGCCATCGGACGTGACCCGGCCGACATCGAGCACTCGGCCGCGGTGGGAGGCGAAACAGGCGGCGGGACGGGTTCCGATGCGCTGATCGCCGAGGCCGAGGGACTGACGCAGCTCGGCGTGACGGTGCTGACCATCGGCGCCTCCGGTCCGGACTACGACCTGAGCGGCGCACAAGCGCTATGCCGCTGGCGTGATCGCCGTTAAACACCGGTAGGTGCCGTCGGCGTGAGAAACTGGCCCGCGAAATGCCGAAGAAATACGGGGCCAAAGAGAAGGACCAGGTCGTCGCCTACATCCTCAACCTGGTGCTGACCGGCAAGCTGCGCACCGGGGACCGGGTCGACCGCAATGAGGTCGCCAAGGAGCTGGGGATGAGTCGCGTCCCGGTGCAAGAGGCCGTCGTTCAGTTGGAACGCGACGGCGTGCTGTCCACCCGATACCACCGGGGCGCGTTCGTCGAACGGTTCGACGAAGACA
>NZ_JBOHHI010000197.1:0-39827 GCF_050700595.1 Mycobacterium sp. | reverse complement strand
AACTGCCGAGGAGCTACTAGGTGAGCCGGTATTTCGATTTGTCCGGCCGCGCAGCGCTGGTCACTGGTGCCGCGGGAGGTATCGGCTCTGCAGTCGCCGAAGCCCTGGCTGACGCGGGTGCGGCCGTGCTTGTCACCGACCTGAACAAGGACTCCGCAGCTGCTGTAGCAGGACAGATTTCGTCGTCTGGACGACGCGCCGAGTCTGCTGCGCTGGATGTCTCGGACCGCGAGTCCGCGGACGCCGCGGTCGCCCAAGCGGCTGCACTTGCCGATGGCAAGCTACACATTCTGGTGAACAACGCGGGCGTGACGCAACCCGCGATGTTCGACAAGACCACCCAGGATTCGTTCCGGTTGTTGTTCGACATCCACGTGATGGGCGCTTTCAACTGCACACAGGCCGCGATGCCGTACATTCCCACCGACGGTACTGGGCGCGTCATCAACGTGACGTCGGCGGCGGGCTTGACCGGCACCCTCGGTCAGGTCAACTACTCCGCTGCCAAGGCGGGGATCATCGGTTTGACAAAGTCCTGTGCCCGCGAGTTCGCCACGAAGAACATCCTCGTCAATGCGCTGGCGCCGCTGGCCGCGACCCCGATGACCGAAACCATCCGGACCAACGAGAAGTTTGCGGCCAACATGATGAACCGCATCCCGCTGCGGCGGTGGGCCGAGCCGGAAGAGATCGCCGGCGCATTCGTGTTTCTCGCCTCCGATGCGGCCTCTTACATCACCGGGCAGGTGCTGCCGGTGGACGGCGGCATGGTGATCTGATGGCCGGCTCGGCGGCGCCGCTGGCGGGAATCACCGTGGTGGCTTTGGAACAGGCGGTCTCGGCCCCGATGTGCACCCGGGTGCTCGCCGATTTCGGGGCCCGGGTCATCAAGGTGGAAAACCCCATGGGCGGCGACTTCGCCCGTCACTACGACGACGTCGTCAACGGACTCGCCGCGCATTTCGTGTGGGCCAACCGGGGCAAAGAGTCGGTCACGGTGGACGTGAAATCCACTGCGGGGCTTCATATCCTGCACCGGCTGCTCGACCGCGCCGACGCGTTGGTGTCCAACCTCGCCCCGGGATCAACCGGGCGGCTGGGCATCATGCCCGACGACCTGGCGGTACGCCACCCGGACCTGATCGCCGTCGAGATCGACGGCTACGGGGCCGGTGGCCCCTTGTCGCACAAACGCGCCTACGACCTGCTCGCCCAGGCCGAAGCCGGGGCGTGCGCGGTCACCGGGGCGCTCGGCGCCCCGGCCAAATCCGGACCGCCGGTGGCCGATATCAGCACCGGGCTGTACTCGGCGCTGTCGATTCTCGCGTTGCTGCACTCGCGAGACTGTGGGCGTGTCGCAGGAAAATCGGTCACCGTGAGCCTGTTCGACACCATGACCGATCTGATGGGCTACCCGCTGACCTACACCCAGCACTCCGGTATCGACCAGCAGCCGCTGGGCATGAGCTCGCCGGCGGTGGCGCCCTACGGCGCCTACCGCACCGCCGATCGGCAGACCGTGGTGCTGGGCACCACCAATGACCGGGAATGGCAACGGCTTTCCCGGGGCATTCTGCAACGCGACGACCTGGCCGACGACCAGCGGTTCGCTTCCAACGCCGGCCGGGTCGCGCACCGTGACATCCTCGACGAGGCCATCGGGGCCTGGTGCGCGGCTCACGACCTCGAACACGTGCAGAAAACCGCGGATGCCGCCGGGATCGGCAACGCCCGCTACAACCTGCCCAGCGAGGTGCTGGAGCACCCACAGCTGACTGCCCGCGATCGGTGGGCTCAGGTCGACACGCCCGCGGGCCCGATCCGGGCCTTGCTGCCGCCGCCCGTCATCGCCGGTTACCGCCCCCCGATGGGCGCGGTGCCCGGGCTCGGCGAGCACACCGACTCGGTACTGGCCGAGCTCGGCATCGCCGACGACGAGATCACCGCGTTGCGTGAGCAAGGCGCGATCGGACCGGCCTACCGCTGACGTCCGATGAACCCGTGTGCTTCGGAAGCCTAGGCCGCGTTCGCCGAGCGCCGGGAGCCGTCGTTTACTGGTCGATGGGCAGTATCGAGATCGGAGCAAAGGAATGCGTGAAACAGTCATCGTCGACGCGGTGCGCACCCCGGTCGGCAAGCGCAACGGCGGGCTATCGACCATGCACGCCGCTGACCTGTCCGCGATCGTTCTCAACGAATTGATCCAACGCACCGGCATCGACCCGGGGATCATCGACGACGTCGTCTGGGGTTGCGTGTCGCAGGTCGGGGATCAATCCAGCAACATCGGTCGCTACGCGGTGCTGGCCGCCGGCTGGCCGGAGAGCATCCCGGGCACCACGATCAACCGGGCGTGCGGTTCCAGCCAGCAGGCGCTCGACTTCGCGGTGCAGGCGGTGATGTCCGGCCAGCAGGACGTCGTGGTGGCCGGCGGTGTCGAGGTGATGAGCCGGGTGCCGCTGGGCGCGGCTCGGACCCTGGGGATGCCTTACGGGCCCAAAGTCCTTGCCCGCTATAACGATTTCTCCTTCAATCAGGGACTTTCCGCCGAGATGATCGCCAAGAAATGGGGGCTTTCCCGCAGCCGACTCGACGAGTACTCGGTGCTGTCGCACCAGCGGGCCGCCGGGGCCCAGGACAGGGGCGCATTCACGGAGCAGATCGTCCCGGTGTTCGTCGACGACACCGCGGTCACCCAAGACGAGGGAGTGCGGCGGGGAAGCACCGTCGAGAAACTGGCCACACTCAAACCCGCGTTCGTCGACGACGGGGTGATCCACGCCGGTAACTCCTCGCAGATCTCCGACGGCGCGGCGGCCCTGTTGGTCACCACTGCGGCCATGGCGCTGGAGCTGGGCCTGACTCCGCTGGTGCGGTATCGGGCCGGGGCGGTAACCGGGGCGGATCCGGTGTTGATGCTCACCGGCCCCATTCCGGCCACCGAGAAGGTGCTGGCCAAGGCCGGGGTGTCGTTGGCAGAGGTGGGTGTGTTCGAGGTGAACGAGGCGTTCGCCCCGGTGCCGCTGGCGTGGCTCGCCGAGACTGACGTCGACCCGGACCGGCTCAACCCGCTGGGCGGTGCCATCGCACTCGGCCACCCACTCGGCGCTTCCGGCGCGGTGTTGATGACCCGGATGGCGCACCACATGCGGGACAACGGAATCCGTTACGGATTACAGACCATGTGTGAAGGCGGCGGTACCGCCAACGCCACACTGGTGGAACTTGTTGCTTAACAGATCAGACCGTCGCGACAACTGGGCGGGTTGAGACCCTTGTCACACGCGGCAATCCAACCTACTGTGTGTTCACCAGGTTGGTTGGACGAGGGAGTCCGGTGACACGACCGTATGACACGTTGCTGGCCAAAGGTGAGGACCGCAAACAGCGGATTCTCGAGGTCGCCAAGCGGCTGCTGACCCGTAACGGCTGGCGCAATACGACCCTGGCCCAGATCGCCGGTGAGGCCGGGGTCAGTCCCGCCGGTCTGCTGCATCACTTCGAGTCCAAGGAAAAGCTGCTGCACGCGGTGCTCGACGCCCGCGACGCCGACGACGACGCCCATGCCAACCGTGCCGGCGACCTCGTCACGGAAATTGCGCGGGTTCCCGAGCGGTTCGAGCGCACCCCCGAACTAATGGGGGCGTTCACCGTGCTGCTGGTCGAGAACATCCTTCCCGACGCTCCGCTGCACGATCGCCTGTTTACCCGGTACCGGGATGCGATCGACATCGTCGCCGCGCTCATTCGGAGCGGTCAGGCGGCCGGCCGGTACCGCGCCGATATGGACGCTGCCGTCAAGGCAATAGAAATCATTGCTTTCGTCAACGGAATGGAAACCACATGGTTGCTCGATCCCTCGATACCACTGACCGAGGTGTTCAAGGAATACGCGGAGACGCTCGCACGCGACTTCACGCCGCCGAGCACGACATGAGATACCGGCTCGACGTCGTGGCGGCGAACGTCATCGATGTGGTGAGGTTCGCCGGCGGCTGGCTGTTCGACCGGGCGATGGCCGGCTGGGACGTGACGGTCCTGGTCGCTGAGCACCCCGACGAACGCCCATTGCAGATCCTCGGCGCTTCGATCATCGACCTCGAACACGCGCTGGAGTCGGTGGGACAACGTCCGAAGCCCCAGACTCTCGCGGTCGCCGCAGACCTGGTCGGATGTGATTCACGGGTTCGGGGAGGCGTGCTGGCGGCCCTCGATCGCGGCGTCACCGAAGTTACGCTCTGGGGCGAGACCTGGCCCGCCGAGCTCGATGAGAGCGTCGGATTGGTCCACCACCGGCTGAGTGCTGCAGCCAAGGCATTCAAGGCCCAGGCGATGGCGGCGGCCTCGGTCCCGGCGACCGGCGAAATCGAGGTCGGGCCGACCGAGACATTCCGCAGCGGGGTCGTGGCGTGCCCCTCCGTCGCGGCCGACCTCATTCCGGCCAGCTAAGCGCGAGCGGCACGGCCCCGTTGACGTCGAGGCGTACCCTGTGGAAATCTAATACTCATTGTTGAGAGGAACATTCTCACTAGCCGAGATTGCGCGAACGGGAGCGGCAGATGGTGAACGACTGCACCGCGATGGATTTCTTCAAGGACAAGCGGCTAGTCGAGAATCCCTACCCGTACTTCGAAGCACTGCGACAGCAGTGTCCGGTCACCCGCGAGCCGCATCACGGGGTGACGATGGTGACCGGCTGGGACGAGGCGGTCCAGGTGGCCAACGATGCCGAGACGTTCTCGTCGTGCATCTCGGTGACCGGTCCGTTCCCCGGCTTCCCGGTACCGCTCGAGGGCGACGACGTGACGGACCTGATCGAGCAGCACCGCGCCGAACTACCGTTCAGCGACCAGTTGCCGACACTCGACCCGCCCACGCACACGAACCATCGCGCGTTGCTGATGCGGTTGATCACCCCCAAGCGCCTCAAGGAAAACGAGGACGCCATGTGGGTGCTCGCCGACCGGGTGCTCGACACGTTTCTCGCGTCGGGTGAGGGCGAATTCATCCGGGGCTTCGCCGGTCCGTTTACGCTACTGGTCATCGCCGACCTGCTCGGTGTGCCCGAGGAGGACCGGAACGACTTCGTCAACAACATCCACCGCCACACCGGCGGAGGCATCGGCAGCACTGAGGAAAAGTCGTTGGCGCACAGCCCGTTGGAGTTTCTCTACGGGACCTTCTCCGACTACATCGAAGACCGCCGCCGCGCGCCGCACGATGACGTGCTGACCGGCCTGGCGACCGCGACGTTCCCCGACGGGTCCGTCCCCGATGTGACCGACGTGGCGCGGGTGGCCACCAACGTGTTCTCCGCGGGCCAGGAGACCACCGTGCGCCTGCTCGGTGCCGCGCTTCAGGTACTCGGTGAGAGCCCGGATATCCAGCAGCAGTTGCGCAATGACCGCAGCCTGGTCCCGAACTTCATCGAAGAGGCACTGCGGATCGAGAGTCCGGTCAAGGGCGACTTTCGGCTCTCCCGGGTTCCGGTCACCTTAGGCGGAGTCGAAATCCCTGCCGGCACAACGGTGATGGTGGTCAACGGTGCTGCCAACCGGGATCCGCGCAGGTTCGAGAACCCGGATACCTTTGACCCGACCCGCAAGAACGCGCGACAACACATCGCATTCGGCCGGGGGATTCATAGCTGTCCCGGCGCGCCGCTTGCCCGAGCCGAAACCCGGGTGGCGATCGAGCGCCTGCTCGATCGGACTGACGAGATCAGGATTTCGGACGCCAAGCACGGGCCGGCGGGTGAGCGTCGCTACCAATATGTCCCGACCTATATCCTGCGCGGTCTCACCGAATTGCATCTGGAATTCACGCCTTCTCCGGAGAACCCGGCATGAAAGCCAGAGTCGACGAGGATCGCTGCCGTGGCCACGGGATCTGCACCACGATCTGCCCGTCGGTCTTCGAACTCAACGAGGACGGCTATTCGACGGTGACGGTATCCGAGATTCCTGCCGAGTTCGAGGATGCGGTTCGCGACGCCGTCAAAGAGTGTCCCGAACAGGCCATCGAGGCGAGTTAACTTGGAAAACAAGGAGATACTTGGTGACCGCTAAAGGCTATGTCATCCTCACCGAGGCCATCAAAGACCCGGAGGGTATGAAGGCCTACGCTCAGGCCGCGGGAGCGGCGATGGGCGGTGTCAACATACTCGCGGTGGACACCGCACCCAAGGTGATCGAAGGCACCTGGCACGGCGACCAGACCGTCGTGCTGGAATTCGAATCGGTGGATGCGGCCCGCGCCTGGTACGAGTCCGAGGCCTACCAAAAGGCGGCGAAATTGCGACAGGCGGCCGCCGACTGCCATGCGGTGATTCTCAGCGGATTCGAAATGCCGTCGATTCCTGGCTGAGCCGTTAAAACGGCGGCGGCTCGTCGTCGTTGTCGGGTGCTGCGGGGCCGAACCGGGCTGCTTGTTGGGCAAGGCGACGGCCTTCTCGGGCTTTGTGGTTTTGCCGGCGTTCGCCGGCGATGTAGTTGGCGCGGTTCTGGGCGCGGGTACGACGTCGCTTGGGCATCATCACACCGCGATCAGCGCGGCGGTCGGTACGTGTCGGCTTGGGCGGGTCCAATTCGCCGGTCGGGGCGCAGAGGCCGGGAAACAGCAGGGCGCTGCCCGGGGTGGTGACGTAGATGTGCCCAGCTGGCGAACTCCAAATCACGGTGCCGTCGGGCAGCTGTGTATCGTGCCAGCCCCAGAAAGTCTTTATCAAATGATGAAGGCGGCAAAGGCATTTGAGATTCGATGCGTGCGTGGGGCCGTCGTCGCCGTAGGGGATTGTATGGTCAAGATCGGAAGTTACCGCCGGTCGATCGCAGCCCGGGAACCGACACGTCATATCGCGGCAGCGGACGAAATCGGCCAACGCCCGCGACGGCGTGTAGCCGGATTCTGGTGGTGCGTCGGTGGGATGAACCAGTGGGCGCAGCCGCGCCGAGCGGGCCAGCTCGGCGAGCATTTCGGCGGGGATGAGGGCATCAGCGCCGATCAACGAGCCCGGTGTTTGTCCAGTGCCGTCGATACTGTCCTGTTCCGCGACCACGTGAATCACCACCGGTCCCGGCGCCGGTGTCGCGCCGGCAGAGCAGTCTGCACGCCCGCAACGGCACGCCAACCGGTCGGCTCCGGCGGCTAACGCGCCCATGGCGTCGGCGCGGCGCTGTTTGCGGGTGCGCGGATCCTCGGCACATACCGTGTCGGCCAACGCATCTAACCGCGCGTCCACCACGTGGGCGTCGGTGGTGATCAGCCTGCCGAAGACCTCCGTCAGGCCATTGCCGCTGTCCCAGATCGAGAACTCCCGATCCGCCTGCTGTTCGCGGCGCCTGCGCACTGCGTCGCGATCGGCCCGGGCCACCACCTTGTCGACCAGGGCGGCCAGGCGGCTGCGGGTCAGCGAGGGCCAGCGCCGCACTTTGGCGGCAAGTTCGGCGTCGACAGCGGCCATCACGTCGGGATCGGTGATCAAGTCGGTGCGGTAGACGATGGTCTGAAACGTGCCATAACTGATGTCACCGGCCACCAGCAGCGCTCCCACCCGGGGCAGCTCGTTGCGCATGCTGCGGGCATACCCGACGTAGCTCGACGCCAGCGCGGGGCTGATCCGCAACGCCGCGGCCACCTCTGCGGTCACCGCGTCCCAGGTGTCGGTCGCCCAGTCCTCACAGCCCCCAGACTCACGCGCCCGCAACACATGAAGCTCGCCGATCGCCGCGAGCCGGTGGCCGGCGCCTTGGTTCTCGGCGCGCGACGCCGCGCACATGCGGTCCACCAATACCGCTGCGGCAGACGAAGAACGACCGGCTTCAGCCATGCCTTCGATGATGCCGGCACGGTCTGACACGAATGCCCCGAACCCGCGCCCGCCCGGTACGTTGTGGATAAAGCGCCAACTGTGGATAACTCCAGGCTTAGGGTCCCAGCTGATACGAAGCCCCGCCGGACCAGCCCTGCACCAGCAGGTCGAGGACGATGACGTAGTACCACGCGTGGCCGCGATCACTGATGGACGCACCGTGGCTTAGACTGCACCGTCGCAGCCTCCAGGCGGCGCCAGCGAGGCCTGCACCAATTCGTCGGAGGTTACGCAGTGGAGTCCGTAGGAAGCGACCTGCTGCGGGTCGCCCATCATCGAATACGGTATGGGGAACTGGACATAACGCCAGTGCGAACCGTCCGCGTAGGGAACGCCGTCGCAGTAGTAGCCCAGCGCAGCATAGCCCGCACCGGGGATGATGTTGATGGGTTCCGAGCCGCTACCCCCAGGGCAGTAGCCGGTTTTTACGTCTGGCATGTGAGCATCGGGATTGGCGTCGGCCACGGCGGGTGCGGCGACGACCGACACAGTCGACAACGTCGCCGCGATCACGGCGGTTGATCGTTTCATCGTTGCCGCCTTCCTTAATCACTCCCGGTCACCCTGTTTTTACACCGCATCGCGGGAGATGCCAGGGCCCGACCCCTATTCCTTGATCGACAGGGCTTGCCGCGGGCATTGACGAACCGCCTGCCGCACGTCCTCTTCGGTCTCTGGCGTGATTTCCGGCTTGAGAATCCTCAACACGTCGTCATCGCCGAGATCGAACACCTCGGGGTTGATGCCCATGCACACCCCGTTGCTTTCGCACAGACCGTAGTCGACTTCTACCCTCACCGAATCACCTTCACCGGCACATTCTGGTAGCCCGCGACGTTCTGCATGTGAACGCGTTGCAGGCCATCCCAATCCACTTCGTAGCGCGGCATGAAGTCGAGCAGCTTCTCCAGTGCGATCCTGCTTTCCATGCGGGCCAACGCCGCACCCAGGCAACTGTGAATTCCGTACCCGAGACCGAGGTGCTGTGCCTGGGTCTGGTCCCGGTCGATGTCGAACACGTCGGCGTCGGTGAAGGCATCTGGATCGCGATTCGCCGCGGCACCGCACAAGAACACCGGTTTGCCCGCGGGAATTACACCACCGCTGACGTGTGCCTCTTTGAGGGTGTAGCGGACGTTGTACTGGACCGGTCCTTCGTAGCGCAGCAGCTCTTCGACCGCACCCGGAATTTTGCTGCGGTCGTCGAGTAGCTTCTGCCACTGGTCAGGATTGCGGGCGAAAATCACCGTCGCGTTACCAGTCAGCTTGGTGACGGTTTCGGCGCCTGCGCCGCCCAAAAGTACTGCAAAGCCCGTGATTTCAATGTCGTCGAGCTTGCGCAGCTGGCCATCGTCGCCGGGAACCTCGGCGGCGATCAACCTGGTGATGAAGTCCTCCTCAGGCTTTTCGCGTCGCTGCTGCACCAGGCCGAAGTAGTACATCGCGCTGTCGATGTTGGCCTGCATGCCGGCCTCACTGACCTCGATCTGCCCTGGTTCGCGGTGCAGGCTGGTGTCGATCCAGTGCCGCACCTGTTGGCGGAATTCCTCCGGCACCCCCATCATCGTGGTGATCACCTCGACCGGGAACGGTCCGGAGAATTCCTGCACGACGTCGAAGTGCTCGGGGTCGGCCGCGCCCAGATATTTCTCGACGACTTCGACGACGGTATCCCGCTGCGATTGGATGGCCCGGGGCGTGAACGCCTTGTTGAGCAGGCTGCGCATGTGCCGGTGCTCGGGCGGGTCCATGAAGATGATCGACTTCTGCTCCATCGGCACGCCCTTGCGCACCATCGCCAAGTCGCAACCCCGCGCCGACGAGTAGGTCTCGAAATCCTTGAACGCGGCCGCCACGTCCTCGTGGCGGGTCAGCGCATAGAAGTCCTCTTGCTCGTCGTAGAAGAGCGGCGCCTCCTCACGCATCCGTCGATATACGTCGGAGGGGTTGTTGAAAAACTCCTCGGAGAACGGATCGAAGACGACCTTCGGCTTGGTCATTGGATCTCCTCGGCGGCGGGATCGGCGGCTGGAACCATTACGACGGAATGCTCGACTGTAACGGTAACGGTAAACCACTTTTCCCGCGAAGAAAACACTCACTCATCGCCTTACGGCGACCTCAATGACGCCATCGAGCACGCCGAGATCGCTGCCGAGCTCGGCGGCGATGCTCCGGAGCACAGCGACATCCTTGTCGACGAATTGGCCGGCCAGCTGGGAAAACGAGGTCACGGAGCCGCTTGCCGCGACGATCTCCAGCACCCGGCTGGTGGCGCTGCCGTGGACAAGTGCGGCCAGCAACGTCGACTCCGGGATGTCGAGGCGCGTCCCGAGGTCGACCGAACCCGACAGCAGCCCGATATGCGCCGCGAACAACGCGTTGTTGACCAGCTTGACCTTCTGGCCGGCGCCGAGCGGGCCGACGTGCAGCACCGGATCGCCATAGCAGCTCAGCACCGGCCGCACCCGCGCCACCGCATCGTCGGCGCCGCCGACGAACAGGGTCAGCTCACCGGCCGCCACATCGTGTGGTCCCCCGCTCACCGGGGCGTCCACCACGTCGATACCCGTAGCCCGGTCGGCGAGCGTCTCAACCGTGCGGGGACTTCCGGTGGTGTGCACTACAAGCGTCGAACCGCGCGCCATGCACGCGAGTAGCTCGCCTTGTAGGCAAACCTGGCGCACCTGTTCGTCGGTGAAAACGCACACCACGACGACCTCGGCCCAGCTGCTCAGCTCGGCCGTGTCGGCCACTGCCGTCGCACCCAATTGGGCGACGGCGGCCCGCTTCTCGTCGGAGCGCCCCAGCGCGGCGACGTCGTGGCCGGCCTCGACCAGACGGGCCACCATCGGGCTGCCCATCCGGCCGGCGCCGACGAATCCGATTTTCACCGCGGGTGGTCCATCAGTGCCAGGGTGGCGTCGGCCGCATCGAGCACGGCCCCGCCGGGGACCGCGGCGGCACCGGCAAGGTCGGCGATCAAGCGGGCATCCTTCTGCAGCAGCGCTCCCGCAAGGCCGGCAAGCCGGCCCAAACCGGCAATATCACCACCAAGAGCGTTGAGCGCGAAGCTGTTCCCACTGCCATGCGTGATGACCTCGGTGAGGCGGTCCGGCACGACGCCGAGAGCCTCGCCGAGAGTCAGCGCGGTAGCCGCGGTTCCCAGGTTGGCGGTGAACAGCAGGTTGTTCAGCAGCTTGGCGGTTTGCCCGGAGCCCAGATCACCGAGGTGTACGACGGGATCGGCATAGGTTTCGAACACCGGGAGGCAGCGCTCAATCACATCCGCGTCACCACCGACCATCATGAGTAGGCGACCTTCCGCCACCGCCGGAGCGCCGCCGCTGACTGGCGCGTCGATCACCGAGACGCCCTGTGCAGCAGCACCTTCAGCCAAAGCACGGCATGTACTGGGGTGTACGGTGCTGTGCACGGCGATGACGCTGCCCGGCTTGGCACCGGCCAGCAGCCCGTTCTCGCCGCCGGCCAGTTCTTCGACGTCGGGGTCGCCGACCACGCACAGGCAGATCAGGTCGCTGGCCGCGGCGAGTTCGGCCGGTGACCCGGCGACTTTGGCCGCGGTGTCGGCGAATGGCTCAAGCGATGCGGGTCTGCGCGCCCATAGCGTCGTGGGATAGCCGGCCTCGATGATCCGCCTGGCCATGGGGCCGCCCTGGCTGCCCAGCCCGATGAATCCGATATGCATCAACCGGCCTCCAAATCGCCTTGTGTAGCAACACATTCTTCGGCGAACGCGAAGACGCTCTGGTGGTACGCCGCGGCGGTGTGGCCGAGGCTGAGATTGTGGCCCGCGCCGGATTGCTCGTTGATCCTGAATTGGGGTGAGGCGGAAAACATGGCGGTGATCTCGGCCATCGCCGCAGGGTCGGACTGCCAGACCTTTTCGTGTTCGGCGACGCTGAATTGCACCGGGACTCGCACTCGGGCGGCCAGCGAAGGGAAGTCGTGGTGCGGCCAGCTGGTCACCATCGCCGCCTCGTATGGAGCGCCGGTGGCGGCATTGGTGATCCCGCCGAGCACCTCGGCCGGATACAGCTCCGTTGGGTGCCACAGCAGTTCACGCAGGCCGGGTGGCCGGTGGGTCGCGCTGGCGGCCTTCAAGACCTTGTGCGCAGCCGGGTGGTAATGCCTTCCGGTGCCGGCCATTTCGATGCCGAGTAGATCGTCGTTGTCGGCGGCCATCCGCAACGCCAGCTCGCAGCCGTTCGAATGGGCCGCCACGAACAGTCCTGCCCCGCGCGGACGCTCGCCCAGAATGCGATCGACCGCGCCGTAGGTGAGCTGCACCCGCTGCGCCGGCTCTGCCACTGCTTCCGAGTACGGCGCGGAGCTGCCATAGCCGGGTCGGTCGAGGGCGATCACGGTGAACCCGAGCGCGGCACCGGTTCGCAGCAACGACAACGACGGATGCCCCGGACAGTCGAAATACGCTGCGGTGGTGCCCCCGCCGTGCAGCGCCAGCACGACCGCACGTGGTTGCGCGGCCTCGGTCAGCAGCGCTGACATCGGTACCCCGTCGACTACGACGACTCGGGGGCGTGGCGCAGTCATCCGTCGGCCCGTAACAGCAGCACGCCACTGGGTGTCAGGCCGCCGCTGCTGACCACACCGACGCGGGCACCAGCGACCTGGCGCTCACCCGCTTCGCCACGCAGCTGGCTGACGGCTTCGTGCAGCAGACCCATGCCGTGGGTGCGTCCGTGCGAGAGCTGGCCGCCGTGGGTGTTGAGTGGCAACAGGCCATCGCGGGCAATGTTCTTACCGCCATCCAGGAATTCCCTGGCCTCGCCGATTCCGCAGAACCCCAACGCCTCGATCCAGGACAGACAGTTCATCGTGAACCCGTCGTAGAGCTCCGCGAGGTCGACGTCTTCGGGTTTCAGCGACGTGCGTGACCACAGATGCGCGGACTGGCCGAGCACCTGGGGCTCATGGGTCAATGTGCTTTGGTCCCAGTCGATCCGCTCGATGATCTGCGTCCCAACCGCCTCCACCAGCACCGGCGGTTTGGCCAGGTCGCGGGCGGCATCGACCGCGGAGACGACGACGGCGATTGCCCCGTCACAGGGCACGTCACAGTCGTAAAGCCCGAACGGTGTGGTGATCGGCCGCGCGCCCAGATAGTCCTCCATCGTCATCGGGGATCGATAGACCGCAGTCGGGTTGAGTTCGGCATTGGCGCGCTGGTTCAACGCGATCCAGCCCAGAGTCTCTTTCGTCGTGCCGTACCGGTGGAAGTGGCGCTGCGCGTTTTGCGCCAGGGTGTGCGCCGCGGAGGTAGCCCCGAACGGCATCAGCCAACTGGTGGTGCGTCCACCGGGCGGGACGATCTTGCGCCGCTTCATCAGTTCGGTGTAGGTGGCTTCCCACAGTGTCCGGAAACACAACACATGACGGGCCAGCCCGCCAGCGACCGCGAGCATCGCCGCGATCACCGAACCGCCCGGACCGAAGGTCTCGATGCCGCCGTTGTGCCACACCGGCCGGATGCCCAGCGCGGCCTCGAGCGCGGTGATCCCACCCTCGCCGAACCCGCCGAGATTGCCCCCGCCGGGATACGTTGACAGGCCGTCGATGTCGCCGAGCCTCAGTCCGGCGTCGGCGATCGCGGCCTCACACGCCTGGACCGTCAGCTCAAGCGGCGGCACCATCAATCGGCGCCCGATGTCCGACATGCCGATTCCGGTGAGGGCGACGCTGTCCTCGAACTTTTCCCGGGTGAGCATGGGACGGACGTAGTCGCCGAAGCGCTCCGGCGCAATCTCGTCCACGGGCAAATCAGCTTTGGCGCCGGCTGCCGGACGAAACAGCGGCAGCCACACGTCTTCGACGTGTTCGAAGACCACCTCGACCGGTTGACCCAACTCCAGCCGATCGGCATCGCACTCGACGATGTTCGTGGTCAGCCGGACCCGCGGATCCTCCACGATCGCCACCTGCGCCACCACGTAGGGGGCCGGCAGTCCGGGCAGGCTGAACCGGTGATTGACGGTGAATCCGGCCAGCGTCGCCCGGCCGGAGACCGCCCGCACGCCTATGTTGTGCGAGCGGCAATACCGGCACACCGGAGCGGGCGGATGGATGAGCGCCGTGCAGTCGGCGCATTCGGCCAGCCGCAGTGTGCCGTCGGCGCCCGACGTCCAGTAGAACTCATTCTCCGGAGTGACCAGTGGCAGCGGGCGTCCCGTCACCGGGTGAACCCCCACTCCGCCTCGTTCGCTTCGGTTTTGAGGTCTGCGGCCGGGTCTTCCGGGCTGCTCGACGGCGGATGGGCGTCGTCGGGTCGCCGCTCACCGATCTCCATGATGGCGTGCACCGGACAGTCCAGCAGTGCGCGGGTGACCGCTTCCTCGTCCTCCTCGGCGACGGTGCCGTCACCGATCAGCGACGCGTATCCCCAGTCGTCGAGCGAGAAGTAGCCGGGCGCGTGCTTGGCGCAGTTGCCGAAGCCGTCGCAGATGGTGCGGTCGAGACGGATCTTCATGCGCTCGCTCACGGTGGTTCCACTTCGTAGGGCCGATCGGCGCGGAACGCACCGACACGGCAAGGCTGGCACACGTTTTCGAGATGGCGGTCCACCGCGTGCGGGAATTGATCGAGCAGGCTGCCCGCAATGTTGCAGGCGGCGTCCAGGGTCGCGCAGGCGCCGCGGCCGCGCAGCATCACCGACCAGCGCCGCAGCCGGTCGAGATCCTCGCCGGTCGCCACACCGTCGCGCAGCGCGGCGCCGACCGCGGCCATCGCGGCGGTGCCGTTGAAACACGAGCCGCACTGTCCGGCGTTTTCCCGATCGAAGTACGCCAGCACCGACGCGGCGATGGCGACGGGACAGTCGTCGGTGATCACCGTGATGGCCCCGGCACCCAGCCCGCAGCCGAGTCCGCGCAGCGTGTCGTGGTCCAGGGCGGCATCGAGCACGCCACGGTTGAGCATTCCGGCGAAATAGCCGCCCATCAGCACGCCTGTGACCTGGTCGGGTGAAACGCCGTGTAGCGCAAGAAGTTCGGTGAACGGCAGGCCGTGCGGTATCTCGTAGAGAACGGGCGGCCGGCCGGCGCCGGTGATCGTCATCAGCAAGGTACCCGGGGACGTAGCCGTACCCTGTGTCCGGAACTCCGCCGCACCGTGTTGCTGTAGGTAGGCCAGATTGGCCAGCGTCTCGACATTGCTCACCAGCGTGGGCCGCCCGCCGACCCCTTGCTGGAACGGCCTGGGCGGCTTGTCGGTCGGCTTGACCGGACCGCCGTTGAGTGCCCGCACGGCCGCGGTCTCTTCGCCGGCGATGTATCCGGGATCGACCGTCCACACGTCCACCGGCACACGGAAAGCGTCGAGTTCGGCGAGCGCCGCCTCGACGCTGCGGGCAGATTCCGGGTCGGACAGATAAACGTAGGCACGGTCGGCGGCCACGATCGCCGCGGCCAACCGCAGCCCATCCAGAACCAGGTGCGGTCGGTTGCGCAGCAACCAGCGATCCTTGATCGAAGCCGGTTCTCCTTCTTCGCCGTTCGCGACAACGACGGCGCCGCCGGCGAAGCGTCCGTTGGCGCGTACGGTGCGGAGTTTCGTCGCAAGCGGGAACGCCGCGCCACCGCGGCCGAGCAGCCCGCTGCGTTCGACCTCGTCGAGCAGGTCGTCGGCCGACGCCAATGGTCGGTAGCCGCCGAGTTCCCGATATGCCCCGTAATCCTCGCGACCCGGGTGTTCGCGCAGCAACCGCGGGGTGCAGCCCGGCCGGGCGGCGACGGTTAAGCTTGCGCATGTGCGAACAGCGGTGGTGCGGGTCGGTGTCGACCCGTCGGGTGCGCTGACACCGGCGGAGTTAGACCAGGGCATGAGCACGCTCCGTGGACTCGGCGAGGCGGCCGGCGCCGAGATAGTGCACATCGACCTCGCGGCGATGCCGGTTGGCCGCCGCGAGGTGGAGCTGCTGATCGCCGGCAACGACGCCGACACTCTCAAGCAGGCCGCAGTAGAGTTGTGCGCGAAGGCTTTCCGCACCGTTCCGGTAGCCGGAGTGGTCACCTACGTCAGCAGGGGAACCGACGACGACGCCCACGGCGTGCTGTCCGGGTTCGGCCTCACCGGCGAGATCAGGCGAGTGCCCGGCGACGACGGGTTCGACGTCGTCTACGTGACTCTGCGGCAGAGCGATCTGGAGCGTATCCCGGAAAGTCGGATCCACACCGCCCTGGAGGCGTCGCTCAACTGCGAGGTTCACATCCTCACCAGGTAAAGACATCACGACCCCAGGAATTCCAGAATCGCGGGCGCGGCCTGCACCCAGGTGTCGAACATGTTGAAGCGATCCACCTTGCCGGCTGCGCGCTCCTCGGCCGCACGTTCCCACGCATCCTCCGGCCACGGCGGATCGATCAGCACCGATCCCTTGATCAGGCAGCTGACCTCCAGCGATGTCCGCTTGGGATGATCCCAGTCGTTCTCGCCGCCACGGATGATCAGCGTGGGGACCGTGATGCGGTTGAACATTTCGTCGTCGACGCCGGGGATGGTCTGCCCCGGCTTGGAAACGAACGCGCCCAGCCAGCGCAGCATCACCTTGAGGAACTCGTCGCGGTCGAAATCGAGGAATCGCTGTTTGTTGTCCGGGTTCTCCTCGATCCGCTCACGCCACTCGGGCACCTTCATCACCGCATGCATTCCGGTTCCGCGAGCCGCGAGAATGTTGGGCACAACGTAATAGGAACCCAGGACGAATGTGCCGTAGATACCGCCGACGATGTTCCACACCACCAGCTTGGTGACCAGCTCGGGATAGAGCATCGTGGTCAGCGTCGAATCCCGTGCGCCGCCCGAGCCGCCGGCAATGATGCAAGGTCCCAGGTCGAGTTTGGTCAGTAGGCCGTGCAGCGTCTCGGCCCGCATATGCGATTCGCTTTGCCCGTAAAACTGCACATCCGATGCTCCGCAGTTCGGCCGGTCCCACAACAGCACCCGATACCCGCCGTCGACCAGTGCCTCGGCCAGCGGTCGAAGGCCGGGAATCTCCTTGCTGAACCGGCCGCCGGGCGTCAGCACGATGAGATCGCCTGAGCTGCCAAGGATTTCGTAGACGACGTTACCGCCATTCACCTCGATCGAAGACACGACTCTTCTCCTCCAGCGTCAGGCCTGCACCAGCACGTCGTTACCGACGACACGGACCGGGTAGGTGCGAATACTCCATTCCGGCTTGACGGTGGTCGTTCCGGTTGCAAGCTCGAAACCCCATTGATGCCAAGGGCAGTAGATGTATTCCAGCTCGCGCACCATAATCGCGTCACCGGCGACACTTTCGTCGACGATGGTGCGACCGCGTTGGCGTCCTGAACACAGCGGACCGCCTTGATGCGGGCAATAGTTCGCGATCGCGTAGAACGTACCGTTGACGTTGTAAACACCGACGCCGTGCCGACCGATCGGCACCAATTTGTGGGTGCCTGGCGGAATCTCGTCCACCGTCGCGACAACATGTTCGCGACCCTGGGCCAGCCGGGGCCGCTTGACTTCTTGGGGCACTCAGAACACCCGTACTTGGCCCTCGAGCACCGGAACCGTCTCCGGGAGGTGATAGGTCGCGATACCGTTTTTGAACATGACCGCTTCGCGGGCCGCTTTGGGTAGGTGCTTGACCAGCCACCGCGGATCGTCGAACGTCCAGTGTGGATAATCCGAGGAGTACAGCAGGATTTTGTCGCACTCCATCCATTCCAGCGCACGGGTCAACTCCGTCTTGTCCTCCGGGTAGTCCAGCGGCTGGGTAGTGAACTTGATGTGCTCCTTGAGGATTTCCGACGGCTTGCGTTTGATGTCCATCCGCGACTTGCGGGCTTCGTAGATCGCGTCCATCCGCCACATCAGCGGCAGCACCCAGCTGAAAGCGTGCTCGACGAAGACGATCCGCAGGGTGGGGAAGCGGTCGAAGACGCCGTCGAAGATCAGGCTCATCACCTGGTTGGCGGCCAACAACGAGTAGGTCACCATGAAATCGTGGTTGTAGCTGGGGAATCCGACCGGCGGCATCGGCAGCATCTCGTAATTGCTGCGGGACAGGTGGCAGCTGACCACGATGTCGTGCTTGGTGGCGGCTTCCCATATCGGGTCGTACATCGGGTGGCCCCACGACGGGCGCGGCTCGGCCTTGAGCAGGATCTGCCCCATGTACGGGTGGCCGGCCCATCGCTCGATCTCGCGGGCAGCCCCCTGCGGGTCCTCGATCGCGATACAGATCGACCCGCGCCACCGCTCGTGCCAGTTGTTGTGGCTGTCCAGCCAGTGGTTGTCCTGCCAGTCGTTGAGGGCCGACGACATCGCCTGGTGGGCGTCGGGCAGCCGAGGTGTCCGACCGCCCGGTTCCAGAATCGCGATGTCCGAACCCGCCTCCATGATCAGTTGCCGAAACGCCATATCCGGGTCGCTGCCGGGGAACTCGCCGTCGGGCGGGAAGGTATCCACCCGCATCGCGTAGGAGTGCGCGTAGTCCGGAGCGTCGTAGTAGATGAGCTCGCCGACCTTGTGGTCTCCGAAGAACTTGCTGCGCCACGGCTCCGGGATGTATTGGATCAGTTCGCCGCGCTTGGGCACCGGATGGACGTCGGAGTCGACGCACCGGACCGCGATCCGCTCGGCGGCGGGAACCCGTTCTTGAGTCTGTGTCACTGTCATCGTGACCTCCCTAATATCTACTGTGCGGCCAACTGGGCCGGAATGTCTATGCCGTAGAGCTTTGCGGCGTTGCGCCAGCACAGCTTGTCGCGCTGTTCGGCGGTGTAGGCGTTCGGCACCGTCAGCGTGTTCATGTGCCAGTGCGGATAGCTGGACCCGAACATCACCTTGTCGTCCTTGCCGGTGAAGCCGAACCACTCCCCGGCGATCTCGGCGTCACCGGGGCCGTCGAAGCTGCCCTGGACGAAGTAGACGTGTCCGGGCAGATAGTCGCTGGGTATTCGCGGCGCCCACGGTGTCTGTTCCAGATGCGGCCGCCCGAAGGTGTCCATCCGCCAGATGAACGGCGTCAGAAAGTCCGCACAACCGTCGGCCCAGACGAACTTCAGCGTGGGAAACCGCTCGAACACACCCTCGGCGATCATGTTCATCAGGTGATACAGGTAGTTCAGCGACATGAAACTGAAGTATTGCTCGTAGGTGCGGGTGTGCCCCGACGGCGTCGGTGGAAACGCGATGCCCTCACCGCTTTCGATGTGCACCGCCACCGGAAGATTCGCCTCGGCGGCCGCCTCCCACAACGGCCAGAACTGTGGCTTGCCATAGAGTTCGCGCGATTGCAGCGGGATACCGATCTGCACCACCTGCGGGTGGTCCTTGTACTTGGCGAGCTCACGCAAGGCGCCGGCAATGTCGTCGGGGTTGAGTCGGATCGTGCCCCGGAACCGATCAGCGAACTGGCCGGCCTGGAGCCAGCGCGACACCATCATCTCGTTGTGCGCCGCGCAGAGCGCGCTGCCCAGGTGCCGGTCGGGCATGATGCCGCGGCCCATCGGGTGCAGGACCGCGACATCGATGCCGCGCTCGTTGAACAGGTGGTTGCCGACGAAATCGGGATCCGAGCCCGGGTAGCCGCGCTCGGGCCCGCGGGTGTCGCGGGCGTACTCGCCGCCCGGCGCCCCGTACCAGTCCATCTCGTAGTCGGGGAAGCCTCGGCTCTTGAACGGCTCGCGAAGAAAGTCGCGCAGGTCGGTCGTCGACGCGAAGAAGATGTGCACGCTCGCGTCGATGACTGGCGTACGGGTTCCGTCCGGGTGTTCGATCACCTAAACCACCCTCCGCGGCCCCGACAGCTGTGCCGGGCCTGCTGGCCATACGCTAGGTAATCTAACATTCGACTTTACCGCCATTCAACGGGTTTCCCGTAAGCATTTCGATTAATCGCACCACGCTTGCCCGGGAGCCCATGTGAGCAAAATTCTTGCAATCCGAGAATAGCATTCTGACACTCCCTCTGGCACCGTGGACCATGTCACGCAGTCCTCCTCGTGGCAACCGCGCGGGTCGGTAGCCCGGCTTCGACAAGCTATCTCGCACGCACTGAGATGCATACTTTCGGTTAAGAGAATGGTATTTTCAAGCGGTGCTTCTAGAGTTCGATGCAGATCAGCGGCTGTGGCAGGAAACCGTGCGTGACGTCGTCGCCAAGCAGTGCCCGCCGGCACTGGTCCGAAGCGTCGCCGAAGACGGCGTCGACTCCGGCCCGGTGTGGAAAGGCTACGTGGATCTCGGCTGGACCGAGCTGAATGATCCGGCCGGTGCGGTGGAACTGGCCATCGTGACCGAAGAGCTCGGCCGCGCCACCGACCCCACCCCATTCCTGGCGACGATGACTCAGTTCGCGCCGTTGGCGGCCGATCGGTTCGACCCGCACCGCGCCGGGGCCGCCGTCTACAGCGGAGTCGCGGCGCACCGCGACCCCGACGGATGGGTGCTGGACGGCACGGCACGTCATGTGCTGGACGGTGATCGCGCCGAGCAATTGGCGGTGGTGACCGACGCGGCGGTCTTCATCGTGGGCGGAGGGGAGGTATCGGCACGGCGCAAGTCGGTGTTCGATCCGGTGCTGCATGTCGCCGACGTGACGTTCGCCGGGGCCCGGGTGCCCGACACCGCCCGCCTGTCCGTCGATACCGAGCGGGCGCGTCATATCGCGCTGACCGGGATGGCGACGACGATGGTCGGTGCCTGCCAGCGCATCCTCGATCTGGTCCTCGACCATGTGCGCAACCGCCATCAGTTCGGGGTACCGATCGGCTCGTTTCAGGCCGTCCAGCACAAGGCCGTCGATATGTACGTGGCCGTGCAGCGCGCGCGGGCCCTGGCGTATTTCGCCGCGTTGACGATCGCGGAAGACGATCCTCGCCGCCGGGTGGCCGCCGCGATGGCCAAGGCCGCCGCCGGTGAATGCCAGTCGCTGGTATTCCGCCATGGTCTGCAGCTGTTCGGTGCGATGGGGTTCACATGGGAGAACGACCTGCAGTTCGCGCTCAAGCGGGCCAAGGCCGGCGAGCTGATGCTCGGCGGTGCCGCCGAGCACCGGGCGATGATTGCCGAGGAATACCGTGCAGCTCACCTTTGACGCGGGTGTCGAGGCGTTTCGCGCCGAGTTCGCGGCCTTCCTCGACGAGCATCTGCCTGCCGAAGCCGACACGCTGGAGCGGCCCCGGTCCGTGTCGCACATGCCGGCCTGGGCGCGCCGCTGGCAGCGGCTGCTGTTCGACGACGGCTGGCTGCTGCCCGGCCAACCCCCGGAATTCGGCGGCCGCAACGCCACGATATTGCAGCAGTTCGTCCACCTCGAGGAGCTGTGCCGGCGACGGATCTACCACAGCTTCAACCCGCAAGGCGTGAATATCGTTGCGGCATCGCTGTTGTCGTTCGGCAGTGACGAGCAGAAGCAGCGTTGGGCGGTGCCGATCCTGCGGGCCGAGATCACCGCGTCGCTGGGCATGAGCGAACCGAGTGCCGGCTCGGACCTGGCGTCACTGCGCACCCGCGCGGTGCGGGACGGTGACGACTTCGTGGTCAACGGCCAGAAGGTATGGACGTCGGGTGCACATGACGCCGACGTATTGCTGACCTTCGTGCGCACCGATCCGGACGCCCCAAAGCACAAGGGCATCAGCGCATTACTGATCCCCACCGACACTCCCGGGGTGGTGCGGCGGCCGTTCCCGTCGATCTGCTCGGCCGACGACCTGGATTTCAATGAGGTCTTCTTCACCGACACAAGGGTGCCGGCCGAGAATCTCGTCGGGCCGCTGAACCAGGGCTGGCGGGTCGCCAACGGATCGCTCGGGCACGAACGCACGATGATGTGGCTCGGGTTCGCCGACCGACTGGACAACCTGATCAGCGACTTCCATCCCGTCGGTGCGCTCGAGTGTGACCAGTACGCGACCTTGGTGATGGATCACCAAGCCCTGCGCCTGCTCGGGTCGACGGCGCTGGCCCGCGCCGCCCGCGGGGAAGAAGATGTGCCGGGCGTCTCCGTGCTCAAGCTGCTCGGGTCGGAAGCGGAGCTACGTGCATCCGAACACGCGCTGTCGGCGGCCGGGGCCGACGGGCTCATCCATCCGGCGCTCACCGGTCCCTACGCGCCGATGAATCTCGACCACTACTTCGCCAGCTGGTTCGAGCGCTACGCCCGCAGCTTCTCGGGCACCATCGCCGGCGGCACCTCGGAGATCCAGCGCAACATCATCGCCCAACGGGTGCTCGGATTACCTACCGGCTAACGGCGCCGCGTCACGCTGGCGTGACGCTCGGCGGACACTGTCACCCTGGCGTGACGCTGGGCGCCGCTGCCTAGTCGATGACGGCGGCTTCCTTGCGTTCGGTGATGGGCCGGGCGAGTTCCTGCTCGTCGCAGACCCGTTGCAGTTTGTCCAGCGTTTCATCCAGGCCGGCCCCTATCCGAGGGCCCGGAGTGAACGTGGCCGGCAACTTCCGCATGCCCTGGATGACGCCGATCGTCTCGTAGTGGACGGTGCCGTCCGCGTCGCAGCGATAGTCGGGCATCCGGTCGAGCACGGCGGTCAGCATCGACTTGAATACCGTGCGTGCCACGTTGGACCCGATGCAGCGATGTATGCCGAGGCCGAAGCTGAAGTGCCGGTTGCCCTTACGGTCCATGATTATCGTGTTGGGTTCCGCGAAGACCGCGGGGTCGCGGTTGGCCATCGCCCAGGAAATCCACAGTCGTTCGCCTTCCTTGAACCGTGTTCCCTCGATGTCCACGTCGTCGGAGAACGTGCGTCCGTCGCCGGGCGCCGGGGTGAAGTAGCGCAGGAACTCCTCGGTGGCCGGATCGAGGAGGGTGTTGCGCTGACGACTGAGCAGCTCGCGCTGGTCGGGATGCTGCGACAACCATTCCATCGCGTGAGCGGTCAACGCGGTCGTGGTGTCGAAGCCGCCGCCGATGACCAGTCCGAGATTGCCCAGGATCTCGATGTCGGGCGCCGGCTCACCGTCGATGCGCGCCTGCAGTAGCGCATTCACGATGCCCGGCCGTGGGTTCTCGCGGATCTCGAACATGTTGTTCAGCAGATCGATTCCCATCTGGCGATGCATCTCGACGACACGCTCGACGTCGGGAGAGTGCTCGGGGGTGTACACCGCTGCATGGGTCGGCTCGCTGTAGATCGCCCATTTGTTCAGCGGGATGCCCATCATCGCCAGGGTCAGCACGGCGGGCACGACGTTGGCGAGATCGTCGACGAAGTCGATGCGGCCTTCCTCGATCTTCTCGTCGAGGCACGCTCGCGTCACGTCGTCGATGAACGGCTGCCAACGCTTGACCGCGGCCGGTGACAGGTACGGGTTGAGCACGTTGCGGTAGGTACGGTGTTCCGGCTCGTCCATTTCCAGGATGCCCCCACGCACACCGCTCGCGCGTTTGGCAAACGGAATCGAGATACCTTGGTAGCCGCGGCGTTCGCCGTTGACATCGTGATCGTTGGAGACGTGCGGGCATCGGGCCAGCTCGAACACCGCCTGGCTGCCGCCGGCGACCCAGTGGCCGTCGTAGGTGTCGCTCCAGGCGACCGGACACTTCTCGAGTATTTCCCCGGTGATCTTCTCGAACTGCATCCGGTATTCCGGAGTGTGCCGGTCGAAGTGATATTGGCGCTTCTTGCGGTCGCTCAACGCCTTGTCTCCGTAATGATGATGGCCTGCTCCGGGCAGGACTGCGCGGCTTCGCGAACTTTCGACTCCTGTTCGGGTGGAACATCTTCGGTGACCGCAGAGGAATGACCGTCGATATCGTCGAGCACGAACGAATCCGGCGCGATCATGACGCACTGCGCGTGCCCCTGGCAGCGCTCCGGATCGACCCGAACCTTCACAGTGCCTTTCCCCTCAATGTTGAAGTCCCTTACTTGCTGAAGTCATACCACTTCAGGTAACCGCCGGCGTCGACGCGCAGTTGCACACCGGTTACGTATCTCGCCTCATCGGAGGCAAGCCAGAGCACCGCGTTGCTGATGTCTTCCGGTTCGACGTAGGGAATCCTCATCGCCTGCTGCACACCGAAAACCGGCTCGGCGTCGGCGCGGGTCGGGTTTTCCAGGTCGGGCCGGAAGGACCGGTACATCGGGTCGCTTTGCAGCATCGGGGTGTTGGTGTTGGTCGGGTGGATGACGTTGGCCCGAATCGCAAGCGGCGCAAGCTCGGTCGCCAGGTCATGGACGTACGTCGACAGCGCGCGCTTGGAGTGCACGTATGCCATGCCGCCCGGGTCGGCGCCCGGGTTGTCCTTCTTGGCGGTGTCCATCAGCGCGGCGGTGGATCCGGTGGCGATGATCGACGCGCCTTCACTCAGATGCGGCAACGACACCTGTATGGCGTTGATCGTGCCGATCAGGTTGGTGTTGATCACATCGCACCAGGCCTGCAGCGGTGGCCGGCCCTTCATACCCGCGACGCCGGCCTGGGCCACCACGATGTCGAGCTTGCCGAATTCGGCCAGTCCGCTTTCCAGTGCGGTGCGCAGTTGGGCGGCTTCGCGCACGTCGGCCTGCGCGATCACCACCCGTTGGCCGGTCTTCTCGATAAGCCGCGCAGTCTCGTCGAGGTCCTCCGGTGCGCCCATCGGGTAGCCGATGGTCTCGATGTCACGGCACAGGTCGACGGCGATGATGTCGGCGCCTTCCTCGGCCAGCCGAACCGCGTGGCTGCGGCCCTGGCCCCGGGCGGCACCGGTGACGAATGCGACTTTGCCGTCAACGCGCCCCACATCTTCTCCATCCGGTTAGGTGTTTCGGCCGCCGTTGACGCCCAATATCTGTCCGGTGACGTAGCCGGCTTCCTCGGACACCAGGAAGGCGCACGCCGCGGCGATGTCTTCCGGGCGGCCCATCCGGCGCACCGGCGTCGCGGCGATGTTCTTTTCGATGTCGCCGATGTAGCCCTGTTCCTCCGCGTTACGCAGCATCGGGGTGTCGATGAAACCCGGCGGCACGGCGTTGACGGTGATCCCGCTGGGCCCGTATTCCAGGGCCAGCGACTTGGTGAGCCCGTTGACGGCTGACTTGGCCGCCACGTAGTGGGACATGTACGGGGTGCCGGAATGGGTGCTCGACGACGAGATGTTGACGATCCGGCCCCAGCCGGCCTCGATCATGTCGGGCAGCACCGCCTGGATCATGTGGAAGACGCCGTTGAGGTTGACGTCGATGATCCGCTGCCAGTCCTCGAACTTGATGTGGGTGAATCGCTTGAACCCGTCGAGGCCGGCGGCGTTGACGAGAACGGTGACCGGACCCAGTTGGTCGTGGATTGCCGACACCGCGACGTCGATCTGCGCTCGGTCGGTCACGTCGGCGGTAAACGCAAAGTCGGTCTCGGATGGTTTGAGATCGATCGTGGCGACCCGGTAGCCGTCCTTGTGCAGCCGCTCCGCCACGGCCAAGCCGATGCCCGATCCGCCGCCGGTGACGACGGCGGTCCTCACGGCGCGACCCCGTTCCGGAGCACCTCTATCACCAAGAATCTCCCTTTCGATTATGAGAACCCTACTCTCGGCTCGCAGCTTGTCGCAAGGCCGCATGGAAAGCGCCTTTGGCCTGCGAAGACAGTGGAAATTCACGGTTGCTGCATGCCTTACGAGTATGTCAGTCTCGTTTCTGCGGTTTTGTTGAATTCTCGTTGGCTGAATGTATGATTCGCCGAGGATGAGAATGAAATTATCCACGTGTCTAGGAGGGCCGGAATGCCATCGCAGGACTCGACAGCGACCATCGCGGGTGGCGCCGGGTCCCCGGAAGCAGACGCCCAAGCCGACCGGCGGTTGCTGATCGACGGTCGGCTCGTCACCGCCAATCGGACATTCCCCTCGGTGAATCCGGCGACCGAGGGGAACATCCTCGGCTACGCCCCGGATGCGACAGTCGCCGAAGCGAAGGCGGCGATCGCGGCGGCGCGCCGAGCATTTGACGCTAGCAGCTGGCCGACCGACATCGATCTCCGGATCCGCTGTCTGGATCAGCTGCACCAAGCCTTACTCGACCACGCCGAGGAACTTCGCGAGCTGACCATTGCCGAAGTCGGTGCTACCCGCGCGCTGACCCATGGCGCGCAGCTGGACGAGCCGATCGGCATCGTCCGCTATTACGCCGACCTGCTGCGCAGCTACCCGATGAGCGAGGATCTCGGCGAGACCGAGTCACGCGGCATGCGCCATCACCGCTGGGTCGAGAAGGAGGCCGTCGGGGTGGTGGGGGCGATCATCGCCTACAACTACCCGAACCAGCTGGCACTGGCCAAGCTGCCGCCCGCACTGGCCGCCGGATGCACGATGGTACTCAAGGGCGCCCCGGACACCCCGCTGATCACGCTGGCGCTCGGCGAGCTGATCGCCAGCCACACCGACATCCCACCCGGCGTGGTCAACGTGCTGAGTTCGTCGGATCCCGCCGTCGGCGCCGCGCTGACCACCAGCCCGGACATCGACGCGATCACGTTCACCGGCTCCACCGCCACCGGCCGCAAGATCATGGCCGCGGCCAGCGACACGGTCAAGCGGGTCTTCCTCGAACTGGGTGGCAAATCGGCGGTGATCATGCTCGACGACGCCGACTTCGGCATGGCCAGCATGTTTGCGGCGTTTTCCATGGTCACCCATGCCGGACAGGGCTGCGCGCTGACCTCGCGGCTGCTGGTGCCCAACAACCATCACGACGAGATAGTCGAGCTGATCGCGTCGAACTTCGCCAAGGTGCGCCACGGCGACCCGGCCGACCCGAAAACCTACATGGGGCCGCTGATCAACGAACGCCAGCGCGACAAGGTCGACGGCATGGTGCAGCGGGCGGTCGCGGGCGGCGCGACGCTGGTCACCGGGGGCAAGCGGCTTGACCCCGGCTACTTCTATGCGCCCACGCTGCTCACCAATGTCGATCCGGACAGCGAGATCGCCCAGGAGGAAATCTTCGGCCCGGTGCTGGTCGTCATCGGCTTCGACGACGACGACGACGCGGTGCGCATCGCCAACAACTCGATTTACGGTCTGGCCGGTGCGGTGTTCAGCGCCGACCAGGACCGCGCGCTGGCGGTGGCGCGCCGGATCCGTACCGGGTCGTTTTCCATCAACGGCGGCAACTACTTCGGTGCCGACAGCCCGTTCGGCGGCTTCAAGCAGTCTGGCGTCGGCCGGGAGATGGGCGTGGCCGGGCTGGAAGGGTTCCTGGAGCGCAAGACGTTCGCGGTACCTGTTGCCAAGGCGGCCGGATGAAGCCGCTGGAGGGCATCCGCGTTCTCGAGGTCGCCATGTACGGGTTCGTCCCGTCGGCCGGTGCGGTGCTGGCCGAATGGGGCGCCGACGTGATCAAGGTCGAGCACGCGGTGACCGGTGACCCGCAGCGTGGCCTGCGGCAGACCGGCATGCTGCGGGTCGAGGGCGACCCCAACCCCAACATCGAGCACGCCAACCGCAGCAAGCGCAGCCTGGGGTTGGACATGTCGGTGCTGCAGGGCAAGGAAGTGCTCTACGAGCTGGCCCGCCGTTCCGACGTGTTCTTGACCAGCTTCCTGCCCGGGCACCGGAAGAAGTTCGGCATCGACGTCGACGACGTCCGCGCGGTCAACCCAAACATCATCTACGCGCGGGGCAGCGCGCTCGGCCCGCGCGGCGCCGAGGCGGAAAAGGGCGGCTACGACATGACCGCGTTCTGGTGCCGGGCCGGCACCGCCGCCACCGTCACCCCGTCCGGGATGGACGGCATGATCGGGCCGCCCGGGCCGGCCTACGGCGACACCATTTCGGGCACCAACCTCGCCGGCGGTATCGCGGCCGCGTTGCTGAAACGCGAACGTACCGGCGAGCCGTCGGTCGTCGACGTCTCGCTGCTGGGCAGCGGCCTGTGGTCGATGGGGCACACGGTGGCCCTGACGGTGCACCTGGGCCAGCGGCTGGAAGCCCTGCCGCCGGGCGTGCACGGTGCCCCCAACAACCCGCTGGTCGGGCTCTACGCGACAGCCGACAACCGCTACATCTCTTTGGTGATGATGCAGGCCAGCAAGTTCTGGGCCGACGTGTGTCGGCACATCGAGGCGCCCGAGCTCGCCGAGGACCCACGGTTCGCCACCGACGAACTGATCGCCGCCAACACCGCCGAGGCGGTGGAGATCCTGTCCAAGGTGATGGCCACCCGCACGCTGGCCGAATGGAGCGAACGTTTCGCGACACTGGCCGGACCGTGGGCGCCGGTACAGGACACCCTGCAGGCCGCCGGCGACGCGCAGATCCGGGCCAACGAATACATGGTGCGGGCAGGCGAACTCGAGCTGGTTGCCAACCCGGTGCAATTCGATGTCACCGCACCCGAACCCGGCCCCGCGCCCGGATTCGCCGAGCAGACCGACGAAATTCTGGCCGAACTCGGATTCGATTGGGACCGCATTATCGAGCTCAAGACGGCCGGCGCCGTCACCTAGGGGTTGGGAGAGATGGCGAGTAGCTTTGCGGATCGTTGGTCGCCCGGTGTGAGATTCGGGCGCAACCTCTCCGGGCCGATGCAGGCCGTCGGGGGTTTGTTCGCGATGTCCGCCGATGCGGTGAGGTTCACGTTTCGCCGGCCGTTTTTCTGGCGGGAGTTCTTGGAGCAGTCCTGGTTCATCGCGCGGGTGTCGCTGGCGCCGACGTTGTTGGTGGCCATCCCGTTTACCGTGCTGGTCAGCTTCACACTCAACATCTTGTTGCGTGAACTCGGGGCGGCCGACTTGTCCGGTGCCGGTGCCGCGTTCGGCGCGGTGACCCAGATCGGCCCGATCGTGACGGTGTTGATCGTGGCCGGCGCGGGGTCGACGGCGATATGTGCGGATCTGGGTTCGCGGACGATCCGGGAAGAGATCGACGCGATGGAGGTGCTGGGCATCAATCCGGTGCAGCGGTTGGTGACGCCGCGGATGCTGGCCTCGGGGCTGGTTGCCCTATTGCTCAACAGCCTGGTCGTCATCATCGGGATCTTGGGCGGCTACACGTTCTCGGTATTCATTCAGGACGTCAACCCGGGTGCGTTCGCCGCGGGTATCAC
Organism: Mycobacterium sp.; assembly: GCF_050700595.1. Lineage (GTDB taxonomy): Bacteria > Actinomycetota > Actinomycetes > Mycobacteriales > Mycobacteriaceae > Mycobacterium. The sequence continues at coordinate 10,889 of NZ_JBOHHI010000197.1, read as the reverse complement.
CTTGTTGACCGGGGTGCCCGAAGTGATCATTTCCTGTGTCAAGGCAGCGCTTTTCGGGCTGATCGCCGGATTGGTCGCCTGCTATCGCGGCCTGATCATCACCGGCGGGGGTGCCAAGGCGGTCGGCAATGCCGTGAACGAAACCGTGGTGTATGCGTTCATGTCATTGATGGCCATCAATGTGGTGGTGACCGCAATCGGCATCAAGATGTCGGCCAAGTGATGGGGGAGATGGCGTGACGCTGCGAGTTGCATATCCCCGGTTTTTCCGCCAACTCGAAAGGCCGGTCGGCACGCTGAGCCGGGTGGGTGATCACACGCTGTTCTACGGTAGGGCGATCGCCGGGGCGCCGTTCGCGGCGGTGCATTATCGGCGAGAAGTCATTCGCCTGATCGCCGAGATCAGCATGGGCGCCGGCACGTTGGCGATGATCGGCGGGACGTTGGCGATCGTCGGTTTCTTGACGCTGGCCGCCGGTGGCACTCTGGCGGTGCAGGGGTATAGCTCGTTGGGCAATATCGGCATCGAGGCGTTGACCGGGTTCCTGGCGGCGTTCATCAATGTGCGGATTTCGGCGCCAGTGGTCGCCGGGATTGGTTTGGCGGCAACGTTTGGCGCCGGGGTGACCGCGCAGCTGGGTGCGATGCGGATCAGCGAAGAAATCGACGCGTTGGAAGCCATGGCGATTCGCCCGATTTCGTATTTGGTGAGCACCCGACTCCTCGCCGGGATGATAGCGATCACTCCGCTGTATTCCGTCGCGGTCATCCTGTCGTTCATGGCCAGCCGCGGGATCACGGTGTTCTTGTTCGGGCAGTCTGCCGGGTTGTATGACCACTACTTCACAACGTTTCTCAACCCAATTGACTTGCTTTGGTCGTTTCTGCAGGCTGTCCTGATGGCGCTGACGGTCTTGCTGATCCACACGTACTTCGGCTATTTCGCGTCCGGGGGACCGTCTGGTGTCGGCGTGGCGGTGGGTAACGCGGTGCGCACGTCGCTGATCATGGTGGTGTCGGTCACGCTGCTGGTTTCGCTGTCCATCTACGGCTCCAACGGCAACTTCAACCTGTCAGGGTAGGAGAGGGTCTTGACGAGAAACCTCGGGCCGGGGCCCATCTACCGGTCTGAAACCGCCAGTGCGGCAGCGCCGGTCGGCGCCTCGCCAGGGCGGCATTTTGGCGCACGATCCTACGCCCGCCCGCTGGCCGGCTTGGCGACCGTTGTGGCGATCGTCGGGATCGTCGCGGTGGCGGTGGGCCTGTTCCGGGGCAGCTTCACCGACACCGTGCCGGTGACCGTGGTGTCGCCACGCGCCGGCTTGGTGATGAACCCGGACGCCAAGGTCAAGATGCGCGGCGTGCAGGTGGGCAAGGTTGGCTCGATCGAATCGCTGCCGAACGGCGAAGCGGCTCTTCACCTGGCGATGGATCCGTCCCAGTTGCATTTCATTCCGGCCAATGTGCTCGTCGACATCACGTCATCGACGGTGTTCGGCGCTAAGTTTGTCGACCTGGTGGCACCCGCCGAGCCCTCGGCGCAGCGGCTACACACCGGTCAGATGCTGGCCGGCAAACACGTCATGGTCGAAGTCAACACGGTGTTCCAGCAATTGACGTCGCTGCTGTCGAAGATCAAACCGGAAAAACTCAACGAAACTTTGGGCGCGCTGGCATCGGCGTTCAACGGGCGGGGCGCAAAGCTCGGCCAGACACTGAGCGACCTTGATGCTTTTCTCGCAAAGATCGATCCGAGCCGTCCGGCACTAAGCCATGACCTTGCGGTCGCGCCGAAGGTGCTCAACGCCTATGCCGATGCGGCGCCGAACCTGATCACCACCGCCGACAGCGCCACGCGGATCAGCCGGACCATCGTCGATGAGCAAAACAATCTGGATGCGCTGCTGGTCAGCTCGATCGGGTTGGCCGACATCGGCAATCAGGTGCTGGGGGACAACAGGCAACGGCTCACCGATGTCGTGCATCTGCTGCTGCCGACGACCGATCTGGCCAGCCAGTACCACTTCGCGCTGTGGTGCGGGATCAAGGGCCTCTCGTACTGGTGGAAAAACCCGCCGTTCAAAGATCCGGGCATAACCCTATTGATCGGCTTCGAATTCGGTGCGGAGCGTTACCGGTATCCGGGTGACCTGCCCCGGGTGGCGGCCAAGGGCGGCCCGCAGTGCACCGACCTTCCGGAGTTGCCCTTCGAGGGGAAGGCGCCATCCGTCGTCGCCGATACCGGTTCGAACCCGTTCAAGTACGGAAACCAGTTCCTGTTGTGGAACTCCGACCTCATCAAGGAGTGGCTCTTCGGGCCACTGGACGGACCACCGCGGAACAGCGCACAGATCGGTCAACCGGGATGAGCGACTCGACGCGCGCGATGATCATCAAGTTCGGGATTTTCGCGATCATCATGGCGGTGCTGACCACCTTTCTCTTCTTCATCTTCGGCCAGTACCGCACCGGTTCGACAACGGGGTATGCGGCCGTCTTCAACGATGTGTCGCGCTTGAAGTCCGGAGACACGGTGCGAGTCGCCGGTATCCGGGTAGGCACCGTGAATAGCGTTTCGTTGCAGCCGGACAAGAAAGTCCTGGTGAAGTTCGACGCCGACCGCGACATCGCCCTCACCGACGGCACCAATGCGGCGGTTCGGTATCTCAACCTGGTGGGCGATCGGTATCTGGAGCTGATCGATGGTCCGGGATCGACCAAGCGGTTGCCGGCCGGCGCTCAGATTCCCGTCAACCGCACCTCGCCGGCACTTGACCTCGATCTGCTGCTGGGCGGGCTGAAGCCGGTGATTCGCGGCCTGAACGCGCAGGACGTGAATGCGCTCACGTCATCGCTCATTAAGGTCTTTCAAGGCCAGGGCGGAACCCTGGAGTCGCTGTTGTCCAAGACGTCGTCGTTCACCAACGCGTTGGCGGACAACAAAGAAGTCGTTCAAGGCGTGATCGACAATCTGAATACCGTGCTGGCCACGATCGACAAGGAGGGCGGTAAGTTCTCCGGCACGATTGACCGGCTGCAACGGCTGGCGACTGAACTTGCCGCAGACCGTGATCCGATCGGCACCGCGATCGACTCCCTGGACAACGGAACCGCATCCCTTGCAGACCTGCTGACCAAGGCGCGGCCATCATTGCGCGGCAACGTGGATCAGTTGAACCGGTTGGCTCCCTTGCTTGATGACCATAAGGATCAGATTGACGCCGGACTGATCAAGGCGCCGCAAAACTACCACAAACTGATCCGGGCCGGCTCCTACATGAGCACCATCAACTGGTATCTCTGCTCGTTGGCCTGGCGGGTTACCGACATGCAGAACCGCACCGTGGTGGCCCCGTGGTTCAAGCAAGAAGGGGGGAGGTGCGCAGAACCCGATGCTTAAATACCGCGGTTCTCAGCTGATAAAGGCGGGTTTCATCGGGGTGGTCCTGGTGCTGCTGGTCATCGCGGTGGGCCTGCAGCCCGAACGGCTGTTGTCGTTGGCGAGCGCCGTCCGCTACCAGGCGCTGTTTTCCGAAGCGGGCGGTCTGGCCGTGGGCAACGACGTGAGGGTATCGGGCATCAAAGTCGGTTCGGTGGCGGGTGTGTCGCTGCAGCACGGCGACGCCCTGGTGACCTTCAGCCTCAACGGAAACATTCTGCTGGGCTCGGACACCACCGCGCACATCCGGACCGGCACGCTGCTCGGGGAGCGGATGTTGACGTTGGAGTCGGCCGGCAGCGGCCGGTTGCATCCCATGGATGTCATCCCGATTGCGCGTACCTCCTCGCCGTATTCGCTGACCGACGCGGTCAGCGAACTGACGACCAATGCGGCCGGGACCGACACCGCAATGCTCAACCAGTCGCTGGACACCCTGTCGAAAACGATCGACCAGATCGCACCGCAACTGGGACCGACGTTCGACGGGCTGACCCGTTTGTCACAGACCCTCAACAGCCGCAACGAGAACCTGGGTGATCTGCTCAAGAATGCCAGTGATGTCACCGGAATCCTGTCGGAGCGAAGCCAACAGGTCAACACGCTCATCCTCAACGCCAATGATCTGGTCGGCGTGCTGGCGCGGCGGCGGCAGGAGATCGTCGATCTGCTGGCGAACACCTCGGTTGTCGCCAAGCAGCTGACCGGCGTGGTGCACGACAACGAAGCGAAGCTGGCGCCGACGTTGGACAAACTGAATTCGGTGACAGCCGTCCTGGAGAAGAACCGCGACAACATCGCCAAAGCGCTGCCCGGCCTGGCGAAATACCAGATCACCCTTGGTGAGGCCGTATCGACCGGTTTCTACTACCAGGCGTTCCTACCAAACCAGCTCGTATTGCAGCTCCTTCAGCCGTTCATCGACTATCTCTTTGGCTTCCGCACGTTTGACACCGCGCCCGGTCGCGGACCCGGCTTCCCGTCGCCGATGCCGCGGGCGGAATTGCCCTTCCCGTACGCCGGTATTCCGCCGTGCGATGGCTGCACGTTGGGCGGCAGGATCGGAGGATCTCCATGATCCCGCGTAACAGGCTGGTGGCCGGATTGGCGATGATGTTGGCAGCGCTGGTCGTTGCCGGCGCGGGATTGGTTGTCCGCAATACGTTCTTCCGTCCGAAGACGATTACCGCCTTTTTCACCACCGCTACCGCGATCTACCCCGGCGACCAGGTGCGGGTCTCCGGTGTCAGGGTGGGCAACATCGGTGCCATCCAACCGGTGGGCGCTCAAGCCAAATTGACCCTGCACGTCGACCGCGACGTGCCCATTCCGGCCGATGCCAAGGCGGTGATCGTCGCCCAGAATCTGGTCGCAGCGCGCTACGTCGAACTCGCGCCGGCCTACCGGACCAGTGGCCCGACGATGCCCGACGGTGCGGTGATAGGAGCCGACCGGACGGCGGTACCGGTCGAGTGGGATGAGGTGAAAACCCAACTGACGCGGCTGGCAACAGATTTGGGACCCAACAGTAAGGTGACCACGCCGTCGGTGGCGCGGTTTATCGACAGCGCCGCCAATTCGCTGGAGGGCAACGGCGAGAAATTGCGGCAGACGCTGGCCCAACTGTCCGGGGTGGGACGGATTCTCGCCAACGGCAGCGGCAATATCGTCGACATCATCAAGAATCTGCAGACTTTCGTCACGGCCCTGCGCGACAGCAACACCCAGATCGTGCAGTTCCAGGACCGGTTCGCCACGCTCACCAGCGTGCTCAACGAAAGCAGGTCCGACCTGGATGCGGCGCTGAAAGATCTGTCGGTCGCGGTCGGCGAGGTGCAGCGCTTCATCGCAGGAACCCGCGACAAAACCAGCGAGCAGCTCGCGCGGTTGGTCGACGTCACCCAAAACATTGTCGACCACCACACCGATCTCGAAAACATCCTGCACGTTGCGCCGAACGCGTTCGCCAACTTCTACAACATCTACAGTCCCGCGACCGGTATGAACTACGGCGTGTTCGTGGTCAACCAGCTTTCGAATGTGACGTTCGCGGTGTGCACGTCTATTGAGGCCATCGAAAACATCACCGCGACGGAATCCGGGAAGCTGTGTGCCCAATACCTCGGCCCGGGACTGCGGCTGCTGAACTTCATCAACTATCTCCCTATTCCGACCGACCCGTGGATCGCAAAAGCGGCAGACCCCGAAGACGTCATCTACACCGACCCGGCGCTGATCCCGTGTCATCCGCACATGGAGGCCTGCGAAGGCGGCCTGAACGGCACCACCCCCACGCCGCCCGAAATCCCGCCCACGGGGTCGGCGTATACCGGGCTGCCAGGTGATGACATCCCGAACTGGGGCCCGGGAGCGTTCTGGGCGCCGCCGCCACCCGGGCCGCCGCGCGCCGTGTCGCTGCCACCCGGGCCTCCCGCACCCGGGCCGGCGGCTGCCGGGACTCCCGCACCGCCGATGTTGCAGGACATGCTGCTTCCGTCGGAGAGGCCGGGGTCATGACCATCTGGTGTGCTGCCCGTCGGCTGCTCGTTATCGGATCGTGTGTGGTGCTCACCGCAACCGGATGCGCATTCCAAGGGCTGAACTCGCTGCCGCTTCCCGGCGCGGTGGGACGAGGATCCGGTGCTCAAGTGTTCCACGTCGAGGTCGCCAACGTCGGCACGATGGAGTCGAATTCGCCGGTCATGATCGACGACGTCGTGGTCGGCAGCGTCAGCAAAATGACGGTGCGGGGTTGGCGCGCCGACGTCGAAGTCGCGGTGCGGCCCGATGTCGTCGTCCCCGCCAACGTGGTGGCCAGCGTCGGACAGACCAGCCTGCTGGGCTCGATGCATTTGGAGCTCAATCCGCCGCTCGGCCAGCCGGGGACCGGACGGCTCAAGCCGGGCGCCACGATCCCGCTGAGCAAGTCGTCGACCTATCCATCGACCGAGCAGACCCTGTCCTCGTTGTCGGTGATCGTCAACTCGGGAGGATTAGGGCAGATCGGCGACATCATTCACAATTTCAGCGGCGCGCTGTCGGGTCGTGAAGGCGAGGTCCGGGATCTGCTGATCCGGCTGGACGACTTCGTCGCCACGTTTGACGATCAGCGTGACAACATCGTCGCGTCGGTCCAGGGATTGAACCGTGTTGCCGGTACGTTCGCCGAACAACGCAACGTCATCACGCGGGCGTTGCGGGAGATTCCGCCCTCGCTCGACGTGCTGCTGAAGGAACGGCCACGGATAACCACGGCACTTGAAAAGCTCGGGGTGTTCAGCGACACCGCGACAAGGCTCATCAACGATACCCAAACCGATTTGGTGAAGAACCTGCAAAACCTTGTGCCGACATTCTGTTCGCTCGCCGAGGTCGGCCCCGACCTTGCCAAGAACATTGCCTTCGCGGGATCGGCGTTCCCCTACGGCCAAAATCTCGTCGATCGGGGTGTACGCGGCGACTACTTCAATGTCTTCGTCATCATCGACGGAACCCGCTCCCGACTGAAGCAACAGACATTCATCGGCACCCACTGGCAACAGAAGGACCTCTCCTGGGTGCCGGCGCCGGGAGACCCCGGATATGACGCCTTCTACACGAAGTTTCCAAACGGTGACGGAACTACCGGGTTACCGCGTACGCCACCACCGCCGGACCCGTGTGCGAACGTCAGCGCTGCGAACGGGGGTCGCTGATGTTAACCCGGTTCGTCCGAATCCAGCTGACCATCTTCACGATCGTGTCGATCATCGGTGTCATCGTGATGGTCTTCGCCTACATGCAGGTGCCCACCCTATTGGGCGTCGGCCGGATCACCGTCACGCTGGAGCTGCCCGCCGAGGGGGGACTGTACCGCTTTTCCAACGTGACCTACCGCGGTGTACAGGTCGGCAAGGTCACCGCGGTCGGGCTGAGCGTCCACGGGGCGAAAGCGACGCTGTCCCTTGGCACCTCGCCGAAGATTTCGGCCGACCTGCGCGCGGAGGTACGCAGCATCTCGGCCGTGGGGGAACAGTATGTCGATTTGCGGCCGCATACCGACTCGCCGCCCTACCTGCGGGACGGCTCGGTGATACCGGTGGGGGAGACCACCATCCCGCAACCGGTTGGGCCGCTGCTGGATCAGACCACCAAGCTGATCAACAGCATTCCCAAGGACAAGCTCAGCGCGTTGATCGACGAATCGTTCACGGGTTTCAACGGATCCGGGTATGACCTGGGGTCGCTGTTCGACTCCTCGGCCAGGGTGGCCGCCGATGCCAACGCCGTATCCGATCGCACCCGGACGTTAACCGAAGACACCGCGCCGCTGCTGGATTCACAAGCCCAGACCGCCGACTCGATCAGACTGTGGGCGCGCAGTCTTGCCGGGGTGAGCGAGCAGGTAGCGACCGACGATGCCCAGGTCCGGACGTTGTTGCAGAACGGGCCGGGGACGGCCGACGAGGCTGCCCGCCTGCTCGACCAGGTCAAGGCCACGCTGCCGGTGTTGCTCGCCAATCTGACCACGATCGGCCAAATCGGCGTGACCTATCATCCATCCCTGGAGCAACTTCTTGTGCTGCTGCCGCCGGCTATCGCGGAGCTTCAGGCAGCCCAGCCGATCAACAACTACACCGGCCTGCCGGTGGGCGGTTTCCACGTCTCGATCGCCGATCCGCCGCCATGCACGGTCGGCTTCTTGTCGCCGTCCCAGTGGCGGTCACCGGCCGACACCACCACGATCGACACCCCGGACGGGCTGTACTGCAAACTGCCCCAGGATTCGCCACTCGCGGTTCGCGGTGCCCGCAACTACCCGTGCATGGGGCACCCCGGCAAGCGCGCACCCACCGTCGAAATCTGCAACAGCGACAAGCCATACGAACCGCTGGCCATGCGGCAGCATATGGCCGGCCCCTACCCGCTGGATCCGAACCTGGTGTCGCAGGGCATCCCACCGGATGATCGGATCAACTTCCACGATTTGGAATACGGTGCACCGGAGGGAACGCCGCTGCCACCACCCGCGCCGCTGCCCCCACCCCCGGCGTTTCCCCCACGCCCGCCACTGGGATCGCTACCGCCCGGCAACGCGGCGGGTGCCCCGCCGCCGGGACCGCCGACTTACGCCGCGGGTCCACCATGGCTGGCACCGCCCGCGGGTCCGCCGGGACCGCAAGGCAACCCCCCGAGCCCGCCACCGCCGGGACCGCAAGGTAACCCGGCGAGTCCGTCACCGCTGGGGCCGTTGGCACCGTTGGATACTCCCGACTCCGATACACCCGCGCCGGCAGCGGCCCCGAGTTCGTTCGGCGCCAGCGGTTCTGAGAACGGCCCCTCGGTTGCCATCGCTTCATACAACCCGCGCACCGGGTCATATATGGGACCGGACGGCCACGTGTATCACCAGTCAGATCTGGTTACCTCGCCGGACCACAAAACCAAGACATGGAAAGACTTGGTGCTCACGCAAACCTAAGCCGAAGTTACGACGGGTTCTGACGGGAAAATGAGTTGTGAGCTGACGATATGGGGACCGACGCGATCACAAGTGTAGTCAAAATAATGCGTGTCGGTACGGTTGATTTCCCGGCACTTCGACTATGCTGCTGGGTATGCCGCGCAATGCTGGGAAAGTACACGTAGTCAGAGTTAAGAGAGCCCACGTGGATAAGCAGGGTCGCGTGCGTGACTACGAGTCGGTGTATCTACGCCGCACCTATCGTGACGGCCCCAACGTGCGCAACGAAACGGTGGCCAATTTGTCGATGCTGCCCGGGGCCGCCGTTGCTGCGATCGAGGCGACGCTGAAGGGCCACACGCTGGTGCCCGCCGATCAGCAGTTCAGCATCATCCGTGCGCTGCCGCACGGGCATGTGGCGGCGGTGACGGCGATGGCCCATCGGCTGGGGTTGCCGGCGCTGTTGGGGCCGCCATCTCGGTCACGGGATTTGGCGTTGGCGTTGATTGTGTCGCGGGTGGTTCGGCCCAAGCCGAAGCGTTCGACGTTGTCGTGGTGGGCTGATTCCACCGTGGGTGTGGACCTGGATGTGGCCGGCGCCTCCACCGACGAGATCTATGCGGCGATGGACTGGCTGGTGGGGCGCCAAGACGCGATCGAGAAGAAGCTTTCCACCAAGCACCTTGCACCACAGGCTAATCCGTCGCGGATGGCGTTGTTCGATCTGAGCTCGTCGTGGATGACCGGTCGCTGTTGTGAGCTGGCCGCCCGCGGCTATTCCCGCGACCGCAAAAAAGGGCTCCCGCAGATCAACTACGGCGTGCTCACCGACCCCGCCGGGCGCCCGGTCGCGGTGCGGGTAGTTCCCGGTAATACCGCCGATCCGACCGCGTTCACTGACATCGTCGAGGTCGTGCGCACCAACTTCGGGTTGACCCGGCTGGTGCTGGTGGGCGATCGCGGCATGATCACCACGGCACGCATCGATGCGCTGCGTGAACTCAACAACTCCAAAACAGCATTCGGGTGGATCAGCGCGCTGCGCGCGCCACAGATCGCCGCGTTGGCCGCCGATGACGGGCCGCTGCAAATGAGCCTGTTCGATACCCACGACCTGGCCGAGATCACCCACCCCGACTACCCCGGCGAACGGCTGATCGCTTGCCGCAACCCCGCGTTGGCCGCCGAACGCGCCCGCAAACGCAGCGAGCTGCTGGCCGCCACCGAAGCCCAGCTGGCCCGCATCGCCGGGCGGGTCGACCGCGGCACCCTGTCTGGCGCCGCGGCCATCGGCGAAGCGATCGGACGGATCATCGGTAAATACAAAGTGGGCAAACACTTTCACCGCACCATCACCGACACCAGCTTCACCTACCACCGCGACCAAAAAGGCATCGACGCCGAGGCCGCCCTCGACGGCATCTACGTGTTACGCACCAGCGTGCCCGCCGCCGAGCTCGACCCCGCCGAAGTGGTGACTGGCTACAAAAATCTCGCCCACATCGAGCGCGACTTCCGCAGCATCAAATCCGACGACCTGCACCTGCGTCCCGTCCACCACCGGCTCACCGAACGTGTCGAAGCCCATGTGTTGATCTGCCTACTGGCCTGCTATCTGACCTGGCACCTGCGCAAAGCCTGGGCACCGCTGACCTACACCGACGAGCATCCACCGACCCGCGACAACCCGGTCACCGCAGCCCAACGCTCACCAGACGCCCAGGCAAAAGCCTCCCGCCACCAAACTGCTGACGGCGCTCCGCTGCGCAGTTTCCGCGGCCTGCTTGACCACCTCGCCACGCTGACCCGCAACCGGATCCGCTACCACTACACCAACATCGAGATCGACATCCTCACCGACGCCACCCCCGATCAACGACGCGCCTTCGACCTGATCGAGGCCACCATCCCGCTCACCATCGCCGCGTAGTCAGACCCAAACCAGCCAAACCCACCAAAACCCCACGTCAACGCCGAAATCACCTACCCCAACCGCCGTAACTTCGG
>NZ_JBOHHI010000196.1:0-6288 GCF_050700595.1 Mycobacterium sp. | reverse complement strand
GTGCTCGCCGCGCGACATCCGCGACAGCGCCGACATCGGTTCGCCCTGGGTGCCGGTGGTGATCAACACCACCTGGTCCGGCGGCATCATTTCGGCCGCACCGATTTCGAGAAGATCGGAATCGGCCACCCGTAGGAAGCCGAGGTCGCGGGCGATGCGCATGTTGCGCACCATCGACCGTCCGACGAACGACACCCGCCGGCCCAATGCCACTGCGGCATCGATGATCTGCTGCACCCGGTCCACGTTGGAGGCGAAGCACGCCACGATGACACGGCGTTCGGCGCCGCGGATCAGCCGGTGCAGCGTTGGGCCGACCTCGCTTTCGGACGGCCCGACACCGGGGATCTCGGCGTTGGTCGAGTCGCATAGGAACAAGTCCACACCCGCATCGCCGAGCCGCGACATGCCGGGCAGGTCGGTGGGACGTCCGTCGAGCGGAAGCTGGTCGAGTTTGATGTCACCGGTGTGCAGGACGGTTCCCGCGCCGGTGTGTATCGCGATCGCCAGCGCGTCGGGGATTGAGTGGTTGACGGCAAAGTACTGGCACTCGAAGACGCCGTGCTTGCTGCGTTGGTTCTCGGCGACCTCGACGAACACCGGTTTGAGGCGATGCTCCCGGCATTTCGCGGCGACCAGTGCGAGGGTGAACTTCGAGCCGACGACCGGGATGTCGGGGCGCAGCTTGAGCAGAAACGGGATCGCCCCGATGTGGTCCTCGTGGGCGTGGGTCAGCACCAGCGCCTCGACGTCGTCGAGCCGGTCTTCGATATGGCGCAGGTCGGGCAGGATCAGGTCGACGGCGGGCTCGTCGTGGGTGGGGAACAGCACCCCGCAGTCGACGATCAGCAATCGGCCCAGGTGCTCGAAAACGGTCATGTTGCGGCCGATTTCGCTGATCCCCCCCAGCGCTGTCACCCGCAACCCACCGGGGGGCAACGGACCTGGCGGGGCGAGGTCTACATCCACTTGCGGGCCACCCTGTGGGTCACGTGAGCACTGAGGCCGCTCGCATGTCGGCGGCCAACGCCTCGATCTGCTCGGGTGTCGCCGCCACCTGCGGCAGCCGTGGGTCGCCGACGTCGATGCCCTGCAGCCGCAAACCCGCCTTGCACATCGTCACTCCACCGAGGCGGCTCATCGCGTCACACAACGGGCTGATCGCGAGGTTGATCTTGCGGGCGGTCACGACATCTCCGGAACCGAAGGCAGAGAACAGGTCGCGGAGCTGGCCCGCCGCGAAATGAGAAATCACGCTGACAAAGCCGGTTGCACCCATCGCCAGCCAGGGCAGGTTCAGCGGGTCATCACCGGAGTAGTAGGCCAGCCCGGTCTCGGCCATCAGCTGCGAGCCGGCGTGCAGGTCGCCTTTGGCGTCTTTGATGCCGACGATGTTCGGGTGGGCGGCCAATGTGCGGATGGTGTCGGGCTGGATCGGCACCACCGACCGCGGCGGGATGTCGTAGAGCAGCACCGGCAGCGCGGTGGCGTCGGCGACCGCGGTGAAGTGGGCGATCAGTCCGGCCTGGGACGGCTTCGAGTAGTAGGGCGTGACCACGAGCAGTCCGTGTGCGCCCACGCCCGCGCACGCCTCGGCCAACCGGATGCTGTGTTCGGTGTCGTTGCTGCCCGCGCCGGCGATGATGCGGGCACGGTCGCCCACCGCATCCAGCACCGCCCGCAGCAGCGTCAGCTTCTCGTAGTCGGCCGTGGTCGGTGATTCGCCGGTGGTGCCGGACAGCACCAGGCCGTCACAACCCGCATCGACCAGGTGCGTCGCCAACCGCGCGGCGGTCTCGGTGTCCACCGAGCCGTCGGAACCGAATGGCGTCACCATCGCGGTCAAGACGGTGCCCAGGCTCGTCCGCGCGTCGAATCCGGCAGTGTTCACGGTCCCAAGGCTACCCGGCAGCGCCGGCCGGCCGGCCGGATCAGGCTTCGGTGGCTAACGGACTCGTGGCGACCTCCGTGCCGTCGGCGAGCGTGGCGATCTGGAAATCCTCGAACACCGCCGGGGCGACGTCGACGAGTATGCGCAGGCAGGCGATGGCCAGCCGGCGGATTTCCACGTCGGCGTGCTCGCTGGCGCGCATCGCGATGAAGTGCCGCCAGGCCCGGAAGTTGCCGGTCACCACGATGCGGGTCTCGGTGGCGTTGGGCAGTACGGCGCGGGCGGCCTGGCGGGCCTGCTTGCGGGCCAGCGCCGCGTTGGGTTGATCGGCGAACTTGGCTTCCAGCCTGGCCAGCAACTCCGTGTAGCTGGCGCGGCCGGCGTGGGCGGCCTCGACCAGGATTTGCTGCAGTTCGGGATCGTCTTCCATTCCCGGCGGTATCACCACCTGCGAGTTCTTTTCCGGCACGTAGCGCTGCGACAGTTGCGAGTAGGAGAAGTGCCGGTGCCGGATGAGTTCATGGGTGCACGACCGGGAGATGCCGGTGATGTAAAACGACACCTGCGCGTGCTCGAGCACCGAGAAATGCCCGACGTCGATGATGTGCTGCAGATAGCCGGCGTTGGTCGCGGTTTTGGGATTGGGCTTCGACCAGCTCTGGTAGCAGGCCCGGCCGGCGAACTCTACCAGCGCTTGGCCACCGCCGGCGTCGGTGCTCCACGGCACGTCCGGCGGCGCCAGAAACTCGGTCTTGGCAATCAGTTGCACGCGCAGCGGCGCGGTCTCGGCCACCTGTTTCTCCTATGCCACTCGGCCGCTATTTGGCAAGTCGGCCATCATGGCGAAAGTGATTTCACCGCAGAACTCAGCTCGCCGGCCAGATCCCCGCGGTCACCGACCGTGATACCGGCTAATCCCAGCCAGGACGCCATTGTCGCCAATTCGCCGGCCAGCGCCGCGGCCACCCGCGGCGGCGAGCGATCCGGTTCGACGAAGGCGCCGACAACGTGCAGCACATCCCGCGCCCGGTCGGCCTTGAGATCCACCCGCCCGACGAGCTCACCGTCCAGCAGAAACGGCCACACGTAGTAGCCGTGCCGGCGCTGCGCTGCGGGGGTGTAGATCTCGATGCGGTAGTGAAACCCGAACAGCCGCTGCACGCGCGGTCGGAAGAAGATCAGCGGATCGAATGGGCACAACAGTGCCGTACCGCGGTCGCGCCGCGGGAGCGGCTGCCCGGCAAGCAGATACGCCGGTGCCGACCACCCGTCCACGTCGGCTTGTTCCAGCTCGCCGTCGGCGACCAGCTTGGCGATCGACGGCTTGGCCTGGCCGGCGGCCAGCCGGAAGTAGTCGCGGATGTCGGCCTCGGTGCCGACACCCAGCGCAGTGGCCGCTCGCAGCGTGAGCTGACGGATGGCCTCGTCGTCGTCGACCTCCCGTGCCAGCACGTTGGGCGGCAGGACGTTCTCGGTCAGGTCGTAGTGCCGGGTGAACCCGGTCCGGGTGGCGGTCGTGAGCACCCCGGCGGCGAACAGCGCCTCCGCAACCCATTTGGTGTCGCTGCGGTTCCACCAGGCACCCTTGGCCGCCCGCGGTTCGGCGGCCAGGTGGTCTTCGATCTGCCCGGCCGTACACGGCCCGAGTTGCGCGACGGCGGCGACGATATCGTCGGCCAGCCGCGGGTTGGCCTTGACTGCCTCAAAATACCTGCGGGTTTCCCAGCGCCCGTGCCGGTATTGGCGCATGCGCCAACGCAGTAGCGGCCAGTCGTCGACGGCCATCAGCGCGGCCTCGTGGGCCCAATACTCCACCAGCAGCCGCGGGCTGCGCGCCGAATGCGCCCAGGCGGCGCGGTCCAGCACGTCCCGGTCGTAGGGCCCGAGCCGGCTGAACACCGGCGCGTAGTGCGCGCGCACCGCCACCGACACCGAATCCAGTTGCAGCACTTGGATGCGGGATATCAGCCGCCGCAGGTGCGCGGAGGTGATATTGCCGCCGGGCCGCGGCTCGCTAAATCCCTGGGCCGCAACGGCTATCCGACGGGCCTGCGCGGCGGTCAGGCAATGGTTACGGATCGGCACAGCGGCAAGGCTACCGCTGGCTCACCCGGTGCTGACTTTCTCGTCCAACGGCACCACGACGCTCGCCTCCGGCGGATTCTTTTGTTCCTGGTATGCCGACTCAAGAGCGGCCGGAACCGCTTCCAGGTCGCGGTATACGCCCATCAGGTGCTCCAGGATCTTGATTCGTTGCTGACTCGCCTCGTGCATGGCTCGCCGGGCCTCCTCACGATCCCGATCTGCTCTCTGCTTTGCATCGGCGAGGAGTTGCTCGCGCGCCTGTTGGGCGTCAGCGCGCAGGCTGGCCAGTTCGGCCTCGAGCTTTTCTTTGGTTTCCTGATACTCGGCTTCCAGGGCTTTTCGCTGCGCCGCCATGTCCGCCAACAGCCCTTCGCGCTTTCGCTGCGCGGCCTCGGCCTCCGCCTCGGCCTCCGCGATCAGCGCCTCTGCCTCGGCCCGCGCCTCGGCCTGCATCTCGGAAACCTCGTCGACCGCCTGCCGCAGCATCTTCGCCATCCGATGTTGCATCGCGTGGGGCGACGGTGAGGTGTCCGTGAGGACCGCGACCTCCTTCCGCAATCCGGCTGTTTCATCGCCGGATTCCCTCAGCCGGGCCCTTAGGCTTTCGACGTCGTCGAGCAGCAGCTGCTGCTTGGTGGTCAACACCTCGATGTGGGCATCAACCGCGGCCGGATCGTAGCCCCTGAACATGCGAGAGAACGTCTTTGCGGGTTCGGTTATCACGCCAATTCCCCCTTCTGGCAACGCTTGGTACACCCGATGAGACCGGCCCCAGAGTCCGAGTATGTCACGGTAATCCGTGTGGCGCGGACACCAGTGGTCACACCCGACAGTAGCTGTGCAATCGGTACCGCAGTCCCGAGCTGCTGGTCAGCCACTCCCCGGTGGTCCCGACCCAGGTCTCGTCGAGCGCGGGGGCCAGTACGTCGGTGTCGTCGCGCGGCAGGTCGATCTCCACCTCGGTGACCTCGCATCGGCTCGCGCACGGCATCGCGAGCGCATACATCTGCTGGCCGCCGACCACCCACACCTCGGGATCGGTCAGTGCCTCGTCGAGGCTGGTGACAACGTCTGCGCCGTCCGCCACATAGTCGGCTTGCCGGGTCACGACGACATTGCGCCGGCCGGGCAGCGGACGAACTGCGGCCGGCAGCGACTCCCAGGTCCGCCGGCCCATCACCACGGTGTGGCCCATCGTGAGCTGTTTGAAGCGGGCCTGGTCTTCGGGCAGCCGCCATGGGATGCCGCCGGCACGGCCGATGATCCCCGACGTCGACTGAGCCCAGATCAGGCCCACTGTGGTCAAGAGCGCCACTCTCCCCCGCAAGCGGGAGGTGCCCCCACCTCATCGCTCAGTGTCAGTTCGTCGCCGGCGCGGCTCATACCGCGACGGGAGCTTTGATCGCCGGATGCGGATCGTAGTTTTTGACGACGATGTCGTCGTAGGTGTAGTCGAAGATCGAATCCCGCGGCGCCAGAACAAGTTCCGGATACGGCCGAGGTTCGCGGGACAGCTGCAGTCGTACCTGTTCGACGTGATTGTCGTAGATGTGGCAGTCCCCGCCCGTCCAGATGAACTCACCGACTCCAAGGCCCGTTTGGGCGGCCATCATGTGGGTGAGCAACGCATAGCCGGCGATGTTGAACGGCACCCCGAGGAACAGGTCGGCGCTGCGCTGATAAAGCTGGCAGCTCAGTCGCCGATCGGCCACATAGAACTGAAAGAGCAGGTGGCACGGTGGCAGCGCCATCTGGCCGATGTCGCCGACGTTCCAGGCCGACACGATGATGCGCCGCGAGTCGGGGTCGGTGCGCAACAACTCCAGCGCCGCGCCGAGCTGGTCGATGTGCTCACCCGAGGGGGTCGGCCAGGACCGCCACTGCACCCCATAGACTGGACCGAGATCGCCTGTGTCGGAAGCCCATTCATCCCAGATCGTGACCCCGTGCTGGTGTAGCCAGCCGACGTTGGAATCTCCGCGCAAAAACCACAACAGCTCGTAGATCACCGACTTCAGATGCACTTTCTTGGTGGTGATCAGCGGGAAGCCGGCCGACAGATCGTAGCGCATCTGGTGGCCGAACAGGCTGCGGGTGCCGGTGCCGGTGCGGTCGGCCTTGCGGGTGCCCCGCTCGAGTACCAGGCGCAGCAGATCCTCGTACGGTGTGGCGATCGGCACGCCCCTCAGCCTAGACGGTATGGGGGGCTGGGGCCTCGCTCACATGTGAACGTGGGTTGCGGTTAGGAATTCGGTCCTGGCCGTAGAGCCACAGATGTGGGAGGCCCCAGTGAAGGTTCAGCGTACGAGTGT
>NZ_JBOHHI010000195.1:0-5710 GCF_050700595.1 Mycobacterium sp. | reverse complement strand
GCAGCCGGGTACGACAAGTTGCGGCTGCCGATCCGCACCGGGGTGGGGCCGTCATCATCTGCTAAGCGGCACAGCCTGATCGGCCGCCAAACGCGTCCCACCGCAGCCTTCAGCACGGCCACCTCCGCCCCATCACGCGCCCAACCAAGGTGCTCGATCGTGCGAGATCCACGTCGCGAAAACCACACGATTGGCCACCAGGGCAGCCCGGCCCCCGAATTTAGTGCGCAGATCCCCGCAGCCCAAAACCGAAAAACACCAGGTCAACCCGCTGCGACTACCGCGAACCCCGAATCGTGAGCGAAGTCAGGTCCGATTGGGTCAGCCAGCCGAACAGACCCGGTCGAGCTGGTATCGGTGGCCACTTGGGAGCACACTCCCCATCTCCAGTTCACCGATCACGTGATTGACTGCGGCAACGTAGTTGTCGTGGCGCAGTTTGATGACCCGCATGCTGTCATTCCGTATCACCGTCTCCGTGGCGGGATCGCCGCCAACGCCGTCGATCTCGTGGGTGCCGGTCGCCACTTGATCCGCGATGTCGGACTGGGTCTGCAGCATCACAGCGTCCAGGAATTGGAGCCTGCTGAGGATGAACTCCTGTCCGCCAGTCGCAGTAACGGCGCCCAGCCGCGAGGCCACGTCGGCGGTGTTCGGCCACATCGCAGTTTCCAGTAGGTTGTACGCATCGTGCGGCGGGCCGCTGATAGGAATCGGATGGTCACACGGCAGCGGATGGGTCTCCCACAGCCGGACCAGCTCCGGCCCGGCCACCGTGGCCGCGGCCGGGGACACTGTGGCCGTCGTACCGTGCGTCGTGTCGTGCTGCCCGCCGCCGCAGCCGGTGGCCAGCGCCGCCGCGGCTGTGGCGGCCGTCACGGTGACGAGTGCGCGGCCCAGGCGGAATGATAGTCCCGGTTGCATGTGTCCATCGTGGCCCGGCGCCATCGGGCAGCGGTAGCCCCCGTCCCTTGCCATGTTGAAAGGGTTGCAGTATGGAACGCATGGAACTCCAGCAACGCAACGACAACGACACCTGGGACCTGGCAACCGGTGTGGGAGCGACGGCGACACTGGTGGCCGCGGCGCGGGCCGTTGCCTGCCACACAGCGGGTCCGCTTGTCGACGATCGGTTCGCCGAACCGCTTGTCCGCGCCGTGGGAGTTGACTTCCTCACCAGATGGGTCAGCGGGGAACTTGACCTCGCCGACGACAGCGTCCAGCGGGTTCTGCAGTGGTTCGTCGACCTCATGGCGGTTCGGACCCGGTACTTCGATGCGTTTCTTCTGGACGCGACGACGGCAGGAATCCGTCAGGCGGTGAATGTGGCATCAGGTCTCGACACGCGCAGCTACCGACTGTCTTGGGCGCCGGGGAGCACGGTCTTCGAAATCGACCAGCCGCAAGTCATCGAGTTCAAGGTCGCCACGCTCGCCGGGCTCCACGCGGAACCGACCGCCGACCTGCGGGTGGTGCCGATCGACCTGCGACAGGACTGGCCCGCCGCGCTGCGTCGAGCAGGCTTCGATCCCGCCCGGCCCACCGCGTGGATCGCCGAAGGCTTCTTGCCTTTCTTACGGCCGGACGCCCAGGATCGGTTGCTGGACACCATCACCGCGCACAGCGCGGCGGGCAGTCGGCTGGCCACGGAGATCTTTATTCCGCCAACGCACGACATGATGCAACCCATCACGCAACGGTGGCGCGGGTTCGACATCGAGCCCTCCGACCTCGTATATGACGGCAAACGTAACGACGTTGCGACGTACCTGGACAACCACGGCTGGCAGTCGGTCACGACACCCATGAGCCAGTTGCTCGCGGACAACGATCTCCCCCCACGCGGAGATCAATCGCCATTCGCCGACAACAACTACTACGCGGCGATCCGGTCCACATGAAGCGGTCCGTCGTCGCGTTGTCGATGTTCACTCTGCTGGCTACCTGCTGTTCGAGTCAGACGTCCACAGCGGGCCAACCCACGGCTTCCCCGTCGGGGCAACACTCACCCGCGCCGAAACCGATCGCGCACGTCGGCGAGACGTTAAACCTCATGCGCATAGGTGGACAAAAGATCGAGGTGACGCTGATGCAGGTCATCAACCCGGCGACGGTTCCCAACGGCTGGGGCGCCGCCGGCAAAACCTACATCGCAACCAAGCTCACGATCACCAATAGCGGAACGTCGACCATCGTGGGTAACGGCAACAGCGACGTATCAGTGGTCGGATCGGACGACCAAAGCTACAGCGCGGATTTCGCCGTCGTGACCGAGTGCAAGGACTTCGCGTATGGATGGTTCCTTCTGGCCGCGGGTGCTTCCAAAACTGGCTGCGTCGTGTTCGCGCTTCCGCAGGGCATAGCGCCGGTGAAGGTCAAGTACGTGCCGTCATCGGGGGTTTCCCATGACGTCGGCGAGTGGCTGAACCCCTAGAACTTACACCGGCAGCAGTTGGTCGATCACCGCGGCAAGCTGCTTGGCCGACCGGCATTCGTGCATGGTGATCACCTCTTGGTAGCGCGGCACCGCCGAATCGCCGCTGCCCCACAGGTGCTTGGGCTCCGGGTTGAGCCAATGCGCGTGCCGGCTGGCGGTCACCAGGTACGTCAGCACGTCTGTGGCCGGGTCGCGGTAGTTGGTGCGCCCGTCGCCGAGCACCAGCAGTGAACTTCGCGGCGACAGCACGTTGTGGAACTGCTCGGTGAACGAGATGAACGCGTTGCCGTAGTCGGAATGCCCGTCGCGGGTGTAGACCCCGGCCTCCCGGGTGATCCGCTGGATCGCCACCGCCAGGTCGGCGTCGGGCCCGAAAAGATGGGTCACCTCGTCGGCGGTATCAATGAAGGCAAAGACGCGAACGCGGGAGAACTGCTGGCGCAGCGCGTGCACCAGCAGCAGGGTGAAGTGGCTGAACCCGGCGACCGATCCGGACACGTCGCACAGCACCACCAGTTCGGGCCGGGCCGGCCGCGGCTTGCGCAGCACCACGTCGATCGGCACCCCGCCGGTCGACATCGACTTGCGCAACGTCTTGCGCAGATCGATCGCGCCGGCGCGGGCACGGCGCCGCCGGGCCGCCAACCGGGTTGCCAGTGTGCGGGCCAACGGCTGGACCACCCGGCGCATCTGGCGCAGTTGATCACCCGAGGCACGCAGGAACTCGACGTTCTCGCTTAACTGCGGGATGCCGTACATCTGAACGTGGTCGCGGCCGAGCTGCTCGGCGGTACGCCGCTTGGTCTCCGCGTCGACCATTCTGCGGAGCTGGGTGATCTTCTGCGCGGCAAGCGCTTTGGCGATCTCCTGCTGGGTGGGTGTGGGTTCGTCGCCGTAGGGCGCCAGCAGGCCGGCCAGCAGCCGGCCCTCCAGCTCGTCGAGTGCCATCGCCTTGAGCGCCTGATACGACGAGTACGACGGGCCGCGGCTGGAGCTGTATTTGCCGTAGGCCTCCACGATTTGGGCGATCATCGCGAGCAGCCGCTCGTCCAGGCCGGCGAGGTCGGCGTTTTCGGTCAGCAGATCGATCAGCATCTGCCGCATCGCCTCGAGGTCTTCGGGCGGCAACTGCAGGTCGGACTCTTCGCTGACCTCTTCCTCGGTGACCACCGCGCGCGTGCCCACTGCCGCGGGCCACCATAGATCGAACATCGCGTCGTAGGTCTCCCGGTGGTCGGCGCGGCGCAGCACCGCACACGCCAAACCCTCGCGCAGCACCTCCCGGTCGCCAAGCCCGAGGGTCGCCATCACCCGTCCGGCATCCACCGTCTCCGATGGGCCAACCGAAATACCTTGGCCACGAAGTGCTTCCACGAAACCCACCAAATGACCCGGCAGGCCGTGCGGAGCCAGCGGCTGGCTGGGACGGACGCGGCGAACAGCCATCAGTTCAGCCTGAGCTCCCCGGACGCGCGTTGATGGTCCGATTGGTGTTTGAGCACGACACCCAGCGTGGCGGCGATGGTGGCGTCGTCGATGGTGTCCAGGCCGAGCGCCAGCAGCGTGCGTCCCCAGTCGATGGTCTCGGCCACCGACGGCAGCTTTTTGAGTTGCATGCCGCGCAGCACACCGATGATGCGCACCAGCTCGTCGGCCAGGTGCGCGGGCAGTTCGGGGACGCGGGACAACAGGATGCGCCTCTCCAGCTCGGGGCTGGGAAAGTCGATGTGCAAAAACAGGCAGCGCCGCTTGAGCGCCTCGGACAGCTCACGGGTGGCGTTGGAGGTCAATAGGACGAACGGCGCCCGCTCGGCGGTGATGGTGCCCAGTTCCGGGACGGTCACCGCGAAGTCGCTCAGCACCTCCAAGAGCAGGCCCTCGATCTCGATGTCGGCCTTGTCGGTTTCATCGACCAGCAGCACCGTCGGTTCGGTGCGCCGGATCGCGGTCAGCAGCGGCCGGGTAAGCAGGAACTCCTCGCTGAACACGTCATTCTTGGTCTGATCCCAGTCGTCGGAGCCGGCTTGGATGCGCAGGATCTGCTTGGCGTGGTTCCACTCGTAGAGGGCGCGGGCCTCGTCGACCCCCTCGTAGCACTGCAGGCGGACCAGCCCCGACCCGGTGGCCTGCGCGACGGCGCGGGCCAGCTCGGTCTTGCCCACACCGGCGGGACCTTCGACCAGCAGCGGCTTGCCGAGCCGGTCGGCAAGGAACACCGCGGTCGCGGTGGCGGTGTCGGGCAGGTAGCCGGTCTCGGCCAACCGCCGGCCGACGTCGTCGATGTCGGCGAACAACGGGATGGGACGTGCGGGAACGGTCACTGGGGTTTCTCCTAAGCGGGACGGGTGTGGCCGTCTCCCCAGACGATCCACTTGGTCGAGGTCAGTTCGGGCAGTCCCATCGGGCCGCGCGCGTGCAGCTTTTGGGTGGAGATGCCGATCTCGGCGCCGAAGCCGAACTGCTCTCCGTCGGTGAATGCCGTCGACGCGTTCACCATCACCGCGGCGGCGTCAACTCCTTCAGTAAATCGTTGGGCGGCAGCCACATTGGTGGTCACGATGGCTTCGGTGTGGCCGGTGCCGTATTCGTTGATGTGGGCAATCGCGCCGTCGAGTCCGTCGACCACCGACAGCGCGATATCCATCCCGAGGTATTCCCGGCGCAAATCGTCCTCAGCGGCGGCTTCGCCGGCGCTACCGTGCACGATCACCCCGGCGTCGGCCAGCGCGCCCACCAGCCGCGGCACCGCGGAAGCGGCGATCGCCTTGTCGACCAACAGTGTCTCGGCGGCGTTGCACACACTGGGCCGGCGCGTCTTCGAGTTCAACAGCACCCGCTCGGCTACCTCCAGGTCGGCGGCCTCGTGCACGTAGACGTGGCAGTTGCCGACGCCGGTCTCGATGGTCGGCACCAGGGAGTCGCGCACCACCGCGTCGATCAGGCCCGCCCCGCCGCGCGGGATCACCACGTCGACGAGGCCGCGGGCCTGGATCAGGTGGGTGACGGTGGACCGGTCGGCACTCGAAACCAGTTGCACCGCGTCGGCGGGCAGGTCTTCACTTACCAGGGCGGCGCGCAGCACCGAGACCAGTGCCCCGTTGGACTTCGCCGCCGAGGAGCTGCCACGCAGCAAGGCGGCGTTGCCGGACTTGAGTGCCAGGCCGAAGGCGTCGACGGTGACGTTGGGCCGGCCTTCGTAGACCATTCCCACCACGCCCAGCGGGACGCGCTGCTGGCGCAGCACCAACCCGTTGGGCAGGGTGTAGCCGCGCA
>NZ_JBOHHI010000194.1:0-6652 GCF_050700595.1 Mycobacterium sp. | reverse complement strand
TGGAGGAGCACGGCCGAACCGACGCCCGCTGGCTGGACTACGAACTTGACGTCGCCAGGCTCCTCGACTTCCCGCTGATGACCGACATGCGCGATCCGCTCACAATCGGTTTTCACCGAGCCAAGCTGCGGGCTGATTTGCTGCGCCCCGCCAAAGCCGAAGACCTGCTGGATGACCGGGACGCCGCGGACCGGTACCTGGCGGCCGTCGAAGCCTATGTGACGGCATTCGACATCGCCGAGACGGAAGCAAGACGCAGACGCCGCAGCGACTTCTCGCGTGCGGAGCAGCAACGGATCGCGCGCGCTCAGAGTCTGTTGCGCGTGGCGTCAGATCCGGGCGCGACCGCGCAGGAACGCCGCAATGCCTACGACGTTGCGCGCAACGAACTCGATGGTCTGATCGTGTTACCGACCACGACGCACGCGAGCATCGAGCGCCGGATCTCCGGCGAGATCGACGGTGGAAACGCTGATGTCTGAGGGTCGCGATGGCTTGCTGCAGATCGAGGAATGTCTCGATGCCGAGGGCGCCGTGGTATTGCCGCCGGGCGCAACGCTGATATCACTGATCGATCGCAACATCGCGAACGTTGGTGACGCGATAGCGTATCGCTACCTGGACTACACCCGTTCGGCCGATGGACAGGCTGTCGAACTGACGTGGACCCAATTCGGTATCCGACTGCGAGCCATCGCTGCCGGCCTGCAACAGGTCGCGGCTCGCGGTGACCGGGCGGCAATCCTCGCGCCGCAAGGCCTCGACTACGTCGCCGCAATGTACGCAGCGATCAAGGCCGGCACCATTGCGGTGCCGTTGTTCGCACCGGAATTACCAGGTCATGCTGAACGTCTCGATACGGCGCTTCGCGATGCACAGCCCGCTGTCGTGCTGACGACGACGGCGGCCACCGATGCCGTTCAGACGTTTCTGCTCAACCTCCCACGCGTCCGAAGGCCGCAAGTCGTCGTGGTCGATCAGATACCCGACGCGGCTGCGGATGCATTCGTTCCTGTCGACCTCGACCTCGACGGGGTTTCCCACCTGCAGTACACATCGGGCGCGACACGACCTCCCGTCGGCGTGGAGATCACCCACCGGGCGGTTGGCACCAACCTGCTTCAGATGATCCTCTCGATCGACCTGCTGGACCGAAATACCCACGGGGTCAGCTGGTTACCGCTGTATCATGACATGGGCCTGTCGATGATCGGTTTTCCGGCCGTGTACGGCGGACACTCGACCCTGATGTCACCGACTGCGTTTATCCGCAGGCCGCAGCGGTGGATTCATGCCTTGGCTGCTGAGTCGCGGCACAGCCGGGTGGTCACCGCGGCGCCAAACTTCGCCTACGAGTGGACCGCTCAGCGTGGTCTACCCGCGCAGGGCGAGGATATCGACCTGAGCGATGTCGTGATGATCATCGGCTCGGAACCGGTCAGCATCGCAGCGGTTAAGACATTCCAAAAGGCGTTCGCGCCCTATGGGTTACCGCATACGGCGATCAAACCCTCGTACGGCATCGCGGAGGCGACCTTGTTCGTCTCGACGATCGACCCCACCGCCGCAGCGACGGTTTCCTACCTCGACCGGGAGCAATTGGGCGCCGGCCGGGCGGTGCGCGTGGCGGCGGATGTCCCCAACGCCGTAGCACAGGTGTCCTGCGGTCGGATAGCTCGCAGTCAGTGGGCCGTGATCGTCAACCCTGATACCGGCGACGAACTGCCCGACGGTGAGGTTGGGGAGATCTGGTTGCAGGGCAACAACATTGCCCGCGGCTATTGGGGCCGGCCTGACGAAACCCGACGGTCGTTCGGTGCCGAACTGCGGTCCCGGCTCACCGAAATCAGCCATGCCGACGGGTCAATGATAGAGGGTAGCTGGCTGCGGACCGGAGATCTGGGCGTATATCTCGACGGCGAGCTCTACGTAACCGGCCGAATCGCCGACCTGGTGATCATCGATGGCCATCGGCACTACCCGCAGGACATCGAAGCGACCGTGGCGGAGGCATCGCCAACCGTTCGGCGGGGATACGCAACGGCGTTCTCGGTGCCGGCGAACGAACTGCGGGCATCGGAGACCTTCGATGCGGGGGACGCCACCCAACGCCTGGTGATCATTGCCGAACGTGCGGCGGGCACCGGCCGTGCCGATCTGCAGCCGGCGATCGAGGCGATCCGTGCGGCGGTTGCGCACCGGCATGGGCTAATCGCTTCCGAGGTGCGCTTCCTGCCCGCCGGTGCCATCCCGCGCACCACCAGCGGCAAGCTGGCTCGTCGCGCCTGCCGCGCGCAGTACCTCAGCGGCGCGTTGGGCGCGCATTAGCGCATCCGCGGAATTCCATCCGCGATGCACTACCGAAGGCTACTAAAGTGGACTAGAGTCCATTGTGTAGTCGTCGCTAGGGGAGAGTGTTGTTTCCACGCCAGGCTTGGATGATCGGCGCAGTCGCCGCGCTACTGCTGAGCGCCAACCCGGCCGTCACGCACGATGAGACAACCGGGACCACGCAGGGGACAGCGACGGCAATTTCTTCGCAAGCGACGGCCGTTCCGGCAGGCGGCATACAGCTCGTCGGGTGCATTGTGGGCCTCAAGCCCTGCTAGAGCCACGCGGGTCGACGAGATTGCGGAAGCTGTGCGCCGAGTGGACGGAGGCACCGGTGCTGCGGACGCGGTCGGTCAATGCCCGGTCCGATGTCACGACGCAGATATCGTGCGGTCGGGTATCGGCACGCAACAGCCGCACGATCTCGTCGTCGGCCGAATTCGCCGCCGCCATGGGTGCATAGGCGATCTCTATGATCGTTGAGCGGATCGCCGGTGCCGGCGGCTGCTCGAACACCACCGTCACGTGGTCGCCGTGTGTCGATGCCCAACCGTCGAGCAGGTCCACCAACGCCACCATCGCGCCGCGTCGGTCCTCCCACCAGCCGTCCGGGCGAGTCCCGATCACGTTCATCCCGTCGATGATCCAGCGCACGAACTCAACCTACGGCAGCGGGGGGCCACCCTGGTCCACGCCGGCCCGCGGGCCTTGGCAGACTATGCGCATGGCACAGATAACGTTTCGTGGAAATCCGATCAACACAATCGGCGAGCTACCGGCCGTGGGATCCCCGGCTCCCGGCTTCGCGCTGACAGGCTCCGACCTCGGCACGGTCAGTAGTGAACAGTTTCGCGACAAGCCCGTCTTGCTGAACATTTTTCCGTCTATCGACACCCCTGTCTGTGCGACCAGCGTGCGAACCTTCAACGAGCGTGCCGCCGGAAGCGGTGTCTCCGTGCTGTGCGTATCGAAGGATCTACCGTTCGCGCAGCAGCGGTTCTGCGGCGCAGAAGGCATTGAGGACGTCACCGCGGCGTCGGCATTCCGTGACAGCTTCGGCGAGGACTACGGCATCACGATGGCCGATGGTCCGATGGCCGGGCTACTTGCGCGGGCGGTCGTAGTGATCGGTGCCGACGGGAAGGTCGCATACCAAGAACTGGTGCCCGAAATCGCCGCCGAGCCCAACTATGATGCGGCGCTGGCTGCGCTGAATTCGTCCGTCTGAGTATCAGGCCCACACGTAGAGACGGGGATTGTCAGGACCGCCATCCGGGGCCTCTCGCGAAAAGGAAACAGGCGATTCAACTCCGGCGAGTTTGACGCTGATCGCCGCCGAATCGGCCGTGATGGCGACTATCGTCCCGATGTCATACCTGTGTTCATCGTCCCACTTGATGGCGGCGGGCCGCCCGAGATGGTGCACGGAAAGATCCTCAGGGGCGACTTGAGTGGGTTGCGATGACGGTGACGGCGGCGACCCGGCGTCCATCTGCCCATGAGGCGGCGCCTGTTCGGAAGCGTCGGACCATGCGCGGTCATCGCCGAAATACTCGACGTCGTCCCCGGAGCCCTCAAATCGATGCGGGACGGGCTTCTTTTTCTGCTCGTCCGGGGCGTCCTCGACCCAGAGTTTCCAACCCGGGGGCGGGGGCGGCCAGGACGGATCCGGCGACCAGTCGCGTGCTGGGGCCCAACCCTCGGGTGGCTTGGGCCAGTTCGGGGGAGGGTTGTAACGCATCAGCAATCACGACTCCACATAGAAAGTTCCCGACTGAACCAACCATATCCGAGTGCGACCGCCTGACGCCGTCGGCGCCCTAACCCCGAGGCTGGGATCATCGCAGGCATGATGCGAGACGGCTGGACGAGACGGTTGTGGGCCGAGGCGGCCGGCACTTACCCGGCGATTCTGGCGCACCCATTCCTAGCCGGCCTCACCGATGGGAGCCTTGACCCGGAGGCCTTCGCCCATTACCTCGTCCAGGATGCCTACTACCTACACGATTTCGCCCGCGCGCTGACCGTCGTGGGCAGCAAGGCGCCCACCCACGCCGGCGTCGGCATGTTCGCGCGGCACGCCGCCGGCATTGTCGAAGTCGAGCTCGCCGTCCACGACTCGCTGCTCTCCGAATTGGGCATCCACCACACCGACGTCGCGCCCGTCGCGCCAACGACTCGCGCCTACACGAGCTACCTGCTGGCCACCGCATACGGCGGCGCCTTCGCCGATGGGCTCGCCGCGGTACTGCCGTGTTACTGGATCTATGCCAAGGTCGGGGCCGAGCTGGTCCAGCGCGGCTCACCCGACTCCCGTTATCAGCGCTGGATCGATACCTATGCCGACGCCGAGTATCAGAGCGTCGTCGCCGAGGTGCTGGCGCTGGCCGACGACATCGGCCGGACGCTGTGCGCCGCCGACGAGGCTCGCGCCCGGGCACATTTCGCCGTGACCGCCCGCTACGAGTGGATGTTCTGGGACGCCGCCTGGCGTCGCGAGGCGTGGCCCGTCTGATACTGGTATCTGTCGCCTGTTCGCGCGTGATCGGAGGACGCCATGGCCGGACCTGTCGGTCTGCCGGTGATCGACACGATGATCGGATTTCCCCACGAGGGCTCCGCTCAGTATGACTTCATCCGCAAGCAGACCAAGGACCGTGAGTCCAAGGAGGACTTCGAGTTCCCGGTCGAGTACATGTTCAAGGAGGTGCCCAAGGGGCTACCGACCGGCGATCCGGTGTCGCTGGTGCTGCAGCAGATGGACCGGTTCAACATCGAGAAAGCCATGATCGCTGTCGGCGGGGACTCCGCACAGCAGGCGCTCAAGATGTTCCCGGACCGCTTCGTGCCCTGCGGCGCCTTGGTGGACCCGAACGATGTGATGGGCTCGGTGAACGCGATCCGCGGCGAGCACGAGCAGTTCGGTATCCGCGCGACGTCGGTGTTTCCGGCAGGGACCTTTCCCCAGGTTCCCATCGATGACCCGAAGATGTATCCGATTTATGCCACCTGCGTCGATCTCGGCATTCCGATCTTCGTGTGCGCCGGTATCCCCGGCCCTCGAGTTCCCTTTACGCCGCAAGAGGTTTCACGTATCGACGTCGTGATGTTCGACTTCCCTGATCTGGTGTTCGTGACCCGCCACGGCTGCGAACCATGGGAGGATCTCGCGGTCAAGCTGATGCTCAAGTAGCCCAACCTGTACTACTCGACATCGGCGTTTGCGCCCAAGTACTATCCGAAGGCCGTCATCGACTATGCGAACTCTCGCGGAGCGGACAAGGTCCTCTACGCCGGTTACTTCCCGATGGGCCTGTCGTTGGAGCGAATCTTCGCCGAGCTGCCTATGGTTCCGCTGAAGGACGAGGTGTGGCCGAAGTTCCTCTACGGCAACGCCGCACGCATCCTCGGCTTGCAGGGCTGAGCGCCCGGCGTTGACGTCAGCGGCCCTGCCAGTCGGGCTTGCGCTTCTCCCGCCACGCCCGAATACCTTCGGCCACATCCGCTGTGACGCCGACGACCTTGCGCATCGTCTCACCGAAGCGGACCGACTCGATCCAGCCCATATCCGCGGTCCGCCACGCCACCTCCTTCGTCGCCCGTTGAGCCAGGGGAGCGGCCTCGGTAAGGGTCCGGGCCCACGCCCGGGCCTCAGCCTGCAATTCGTCGGGCTCGACCAGCTTCCACACCAGGCCGATCTCGGTGGCTCGCTCGGCGCTGACCGGCTTACCGGTCAGCAGCAGCTCCATGGCATCAGCCCAGCCCACCCGCCGGGGGAGGCGGATGGCCCCAACGATGGTGGGCACGCCGATCGATACTTCGGGGAAGGAGAACTCGGCCGCGGTGCTGGCGATCACGAAGTCGCAGAACAACACCCCGGTCAGCCCGTAGCCGATACAAGGACCGTGCACGGCGGCGATGGTCGGCTTGAACAGTTCCATCCCACTCTCGAACGAGTTGATCGTCGGCTTCTCCCAAAACGTGCCGCCGAAAGTGCCGATTGACCCCTCGCCGTCCTTGAGATCGGCACCGGCGCAGAAGACGCTGCCGTTGGCTGTCAGGATCCCCACCCACGCGTCCTCCTCGTCGCGGAACCGGTCCCAGGCCGCGTTCAGCTCCTGACGCAGGGCGCCGTTGATGGCGTTGCGAGCTTCCGGACGGTTGAGGGTGATGGTGGCGACGTGGTCTTCTAGCTCATAGTCGACGAGGCTCATGACACTGCACCCTATTCGGTAGCCCGCCGGTGTGTATCGAGACGATCACAGCTGCATACCGATGCGTACGGTGATCTGGCGCAACAGCAACGATGCCCAAATCATGG
>NZ_JBOHHI010000193.1:0-9724 GCF_050700595.1 Mycobacterium sp. | reverse complement strand
TGCGCGGCTACGCGCTGCCCGTCGACCAGCCGTCGGCGGATGTATTGCGTCAGGCGGCCGCCACCTGTCCAACGGGATAAGTTCCGGGCGGTGGACAGATAGAAGCTATGCCCCCGTGTAGGTCAGCGGATCCTCCCGCACCCGGGTGCCGTCGTTCAGCCCGCCCAGTGCATCCATGTGTTCGGCGGCTAACTCGAAATCGAACACATCGAAATTGCTGGCGATCCGCTCGGGTTTGCCCGAGCGGAAGACGACCGCATCACCGAGTTGGAGGTTCCACCGGATCAGCACCTGCGCGGGTGTCCGGCTGTATTCGGCGGCGATGGAGGTCACCGTGGAGTTGTCCAGCAGCCTGCCGACGGCCAGCGGACTGTAGGCCTGGGTCACCACATTGTGCCGGGCGTTGGCGTTGCGCAGTTCGGCCTGATTCAGCAGCGGGTGTAGCTCGATCTGGTTGACGGCCGGCGTGACGAAGGTGAGATCCATGACCGTCGAGACATGTTCCTCGGTGAAGTTCGCCACGCCGACGGAGCGGACATAGCCGTTTGCGCGCAATTGGATCAGGCCGCCGAAGCTGTCCACGTACTTGCCCAGCTGCGCGGCCGGCCAATGGACCAAATACAGGTCGAGGTAGTCCAGCCCGAGCCGCTCCAGGCTGGCCTTGCCAGCCTCCTGGGTGGTCGTGATTCCCTGATCGGCGGTGGCCAGCTTGGTGGTGACGAACAACTCGGCCCGGGGGATCCCGGAGGCCGCGATCGCGCGCCCGACGGCGGCCTCATTGCCGTATACCGCGGCAGTGTCGATCAGCCGGCAGCCGACCTCCAGCGCCGCCGACACCGCGTGTTCGGTCTCGGCCTCCGACAATTCCGCGACGCCGAGCCCAAGCACCGGCATGGTGTTCTCGTCATTGAGCGCAATATTGGGGACGGAGACGCTCGACTCGCCAGTCAACGTCATTCACCTGCCTGTGAAATTGAAGGTTCGTGGATCCGGACCAAGTCGAGTACCGTCGTCCAGCTTGGAGATGGACGTCATCTCGTCCGCACCGAGTTCGAAATCGAACACGTCGAAATTACTCGCAATCCGCGTGGGGTTCACCGACTTGGGGATGACGATATTACCGAGTTGCATATGCCACCTGATCAACACCTGGGCAGGTGTGCGGCCACAGCCGTCGGCCACCGCGGTGATGGTCGGGTGCCTCAGTAGCGACCCCTGCCCGAGCGGTGCCCAGGCTTCGGTGGCGATACCGAGCCGCGCGTGCACCTCCCGCAGCGCGGTCTGCGGCAGTCGAGGATGCAGTTCGACCTGATTGACGGCCGGCACAACGCCGGTGGCGTCGATGAGGACCTGCAGATACTCGGCCTCGAAATTGCTGACCCCGATCGATCGGATCCGGCCCTGGTCGCGCAGGTGGGCGAAAGCCTTGAACGTGTCGACGAACTTGCCCAGCTGCGGCATCGGCCAATGCACCAGGTACAAATCCAGATAGTCGATACCGAGCCGGTCCATGCTGGCGTCGAATGCCGCCAGCGTGCTGTCGTAGCCCTGGTCGGCGTTCCACAGCTTGGTGACCAAGTAGAGTTCGTCGCGAGGGAGGCCGGATTCGGCGACTGCACGTCCGGTCTGACGCTCGTTGCGGTAGGCCGCTGCGGTGTCGATATGCCGGTAACCCGCGCGCAGCGCCGCGCCCACCGCCTGCCCGGTGTCCTCTGGCGGGATCTGAAAAACTCCGAACCCGACCGCAGGGATGCAATTACCGTCGTTCAGCGTGACTAGGGGAGCAGCCATGAGACGAAGTCTGCCAGGCGTGCCGGACCTTCGGCTCGGAGCGCTTCGCGCCCCGCTCCGGCTGGCCGGCCGCGTGCAGAGCATTGCCACCAACGTCGGCCTCAAGGTCATTCCCCGGATTCCGGCCAGCGCCAAGCGCCTACTGTCCGGTGGTCGCTCGGTCACCGTCGACGGCAACACACTGGATCCCACCCTCCAGCTGATGCTGACCGCGCAGCGGGCCGCCGGCATCAACGGTCTGGTCGTCGACGACGACCCCACCGCCTCACGGGCCCAGGCACGGCAGGTGTGCCTGGGGTTTGGCGGTCCACAGATCCACGTCGAAGTCACCGAGATGTCGCTACCGGGGCCGGCCGGCAATATCCCCGCCCGCCACTACCATCCGGGCAGCGCCGAGCCGGCGCCGTTACTGGTCTTCTACCACGGCGGCGGCTGGGTGATCGGCGACCTGGACACCCATGACGCGCTGTGCCGGTTGACCTGCCGCAACGCCGAGGTCCAGGTGCTGTCGATCGACTACCGGCTGGCCCCCGAGCACCCGGCCCCGGCCGCCGTCGACGACGCCTACGCGGCTTTCCGGTGGGCACACGACCACGCCGCCGACCTGGGCGCGATTCCCGGCAAGGTCGCCGTTGGCGGTGACAGCGCCGGCGGCAACCTGGCGGCCGTCGTGTCGCAGCTGGCCCGTGACGACGGCAGCCCGACGCCCGTGCTGCAGTGGCTCATTTACCCGGTCACCGACTGCACCGCACAGACCAGGTCCCGCACGCTGTTCGCCGACGGCTGCGTGCTGACCAAGCACGACATTGACTGGTTCACCGCCCAGTATCTGGACGGTTCCGCCCTCGCATCCACGGATCCGCGGGTCTCGCCGCTGCTTGCCGATGATCTCAGCGGGTTGCCGCCCGCGCTGATCACGGTCGTGGGTTTCGACCCGTTGCGCGACGAGGGCGAGCGGTACGCCACGGCGCTGGGAGCCGCCGGCAACGCGGTGGACCGGCGCTGCTTCGGGTCGTTGACACATGCCTTCGCCAACTTCTTCCCGCTCGGCGGCGGCAGCGCGACCGCCACCGCCGAGCTGATCTCGGCGCTGCGCGCCCACCTCAGCCGCGCCTGAAAAGACGCCAGTACTCTCATAGGCGATCGCAGCGGGTCGCCGCCAAATAACCTATAGCCGAATAGCCGACAACCGGAGGATCAGCGAACCTGTGGCCAGCAAACCGAAACGCCCGGGCTACGACTTGAAGGCCGCCGGCCACCGACGCGATCTGGCGGTCAGAATCGGCCTCACCGCGATCGTGGTGGTCTTCGCCGTCGTCCTCGTCGGCTACATCGTCATGTCGCATAACAACAAGAAGGCCGCCGGTCACGGGCAAGCGGTTCAGGTCACCTCCAGCAAGCTGGTGACCAAGGACGGAAGCCACGACCCCAAGGCCGCCAAAGCCACGGTGTCCTTCTACGAGGACTTTCTGTGCCCGGCATGCGGTCACTTCGAGCAGACCTTCGGGCCCACGGTGTCCAAGCTGATCGACAGCGGTGCCATCGCCGCCGACTACTACATGGTGGGGCTGCTGTCCAGGCCGCAGAACGACGATTACTCCTCGCGGGCCGGCGCCGCGGCCTACTGTGTCGCCGACGAGTCGATCGACGCCTTCCGGCGCTTCCACACCGCGCTGTTCACCAAGAACCTGCAGCCCGCCGAGACCGGCACGACCTTTCCCGACAACGCACGATTGATCGAGATCGCGCGGGAGGCCGGCGCCGCGGGCACGGTTCCCGACTGCGTCAAGAGCGGCAAGTACATCGCCATGGTCGACGAGCTGCCGGCGGCCTCAGACATTCGTGGCACCCCGACGATCCGCATCAACGGCGAGGAATACCAATGGTCGACGCCGGACGCGCTGGTCGCCAAGATCAAAGAAATCGTCGGAGATGTGCCCGGACTCGATTCGGCGGCGACTCCGCCGGCGTCGTGACCGTCGCGGTGTCGGCACAGCAAGCGGGGCCGCTCGCCGACGCGGCGCCGGGTGCGCGAGTAGCGCGACCCAGCGCATGGTGGGTGTTGTTCGCCGGGGTGGTCGGGCTGACCGCGTCGGCGGCCCTGACGGTGGAGAAGATCAATATCTTGCTCAACCCGTCGTACGTGCCGTCGTGCAACATCAACCCGATCCTGTCGTGCGGGTCGGTGATGGCGACACCGCAGGCTGCGGTGCTCGGCTTCCCCAACCCGCTGATCGGTATCGCCGCCTTCACCGTCGTCGTGGTGACCGGTGTACTGGCCGTGACCAAAGTTGCGTTGCCACAGTGGTATTGGATTGGCCTGACGGTGGGGAGTCTGGTCGGTGCCGGGTTCGTGCACTGGTTGATCTTCACCAGCCTCTACCGAATCGGCGCGTTGTGCCCGTATTGCGTGGTGGTGTGGGCGGTCACCATCCCGCTGTTGGTGGTGGTCGCCTCGATCGCGTTTCGTCCGGTGATCGGGCGCGACGCGCTGGCCCGCGGGCTCTACCATTGGCGCTGGTCGATTACCGTGCTGTGGTTCACCGCGGTCATTCTGCTGATCGTGGAGCGGTTTTGGGACTACTGGTCGACACTTTTCTAAGGACGGTGAAGGGACGCACGTGATCTCGAAGGTGCTGGTGGCCAATCGTGGTGAGATTGCGATCCGCGCGTTTCGCGCCGCCTACGAGTTGGGTATCGGCACCGTCGCGGTTTACCCGTACGAAGACCGCAATTCGGTGCACCGGCTCAAGGCCGACGAATCCTACGAGATCGGCGAGGTCGGTCACCCGGTACGGGCGTATCTGTCGATCGACGAGATCGTCGACACCGCCCGCCGCGCCGGCGCCGACGCGGTGTATCCGGGATATGGATTCTTGTCGGAGAACCCCGAGTTAGCCGACGCGTGCGCGGCCGCGGGGATCACGTTCGTCGGGCCCAGCGCCGCGGTGCTGAAACTGACCGGAAACAAGTCCCGCGCGGTCGCGACGGCGGCCGACGCCGGCCTGCCGGTGCTGATGTCCTCGGCGCCGTCGGCGTCGGTGGACGAGTTGGTGGCCGCGGCGGGCGACATGCGGTTTCCGTTGTTCGTCAAGGCGGTTGCCGGCGGCGGTGGTCGCGGCATGCGGCGCGTCGACGAGGCCGCAGCGCTGCCCGAGGCGATCGAGGCGGCCAGCCGGGAAGCCGAGTCGGCGTTCGGTGACCCCATGGTTTATCTCGAGCAGGCGGTGATCAACCCGCGCCACATCGAGGTGCAGATTCTGGCCGACACACACGACAACGTGATCCACCTGTTCGAGCGGGACTGCAGCGTGCAGCGCCGCCACCAGAAGGTCATCGAGTTGGCGCCCGCGCAGAACCTGGATCCGCAGCTTCGGGAGAAGATCTGCGCCGACGCGGTCGCGTTCGCCCGCCATATCGGCTACAGCTGCGCGGGAACCGTGGAGTTCTTGCTCGACGAGCACGGTGAGCACGTTTTCATCGAGATGAATCCGCGCATTCAGGTCGAACACACTGTCACCGAGGAGATCACCGACGTCGACCTGGTCTCCAGCCAGCTGCGCATCGCCTCCGGCGAGACCCTCGACGACTTGGGGCTGGCCCAGGAGACGATCAGGCCGCACGGCGCAGCGCTGCAGTGCCGGATCACCACCGAAGACCCGGCCAACGGGTTTAGGCCGGACACCGGCCGGATCAGCGCCTACCGCACGCCCGGAGGCGCTGGCATCCGGCTGGACGGCAGCACCAACCTGGGCGCGGAGATCAGCGCGCATTTCGACTCCATGCTGGTCAAGCTGACCTGCCGGGGACGTGACTTTTCGATGGCGGTTACCCGGGCCCGGCGTGCGCTGGCCGAATTCCGGATCCGCGGTGTTTCGACGAATGTCCCGTTTTTGCAGGCGGTTCTGGATGACCCGGATTTTCAGGCCGGCCGCATCACCACGTCGTTCATCGATGAACGCCCGCAGTTGCTGACGGCGCGGTCGTCGGCCGACCGCGGCACCAAGATCCTCAACTATCTGGCCGACGTCACCGTCAACAAGCCGCATGGCTCGCGGACGTCGACGGTCTATCCGCACGACAAACTGCCCGACATCGATCTGTCGGTCGCGCCGCCGCCCGGTTCGAAGCAACGGCTGGCCGAGTTGGGGCCGGAGGGTTTCGCGCGCTGGCTGCGGGAGTCTGCCGCGGTGGCTGTCACCGAGACCACCTTCCGCGACGCGCACCAGTCGCTGCTGGCCACCCGGGTACGGACGGCCGGACTGATGAAGGTGGCGCCCTACATTGCCCGGCTCACACCGCAATTGCTGTCGATGGAGTGCTGGGGCGGCGCGACCTACGATGTGGCGTTGCGTTTCCTCAAGGAGGACCCCTGGGAGCGGCTGGCCGCGCTGCGCAAGACATTGCCGAACATCTGTCTGCAGATGCTGTTACGGGGCCGCAACACGGTCGGCTACACGCCCTACCCGGAGGTGGTGGCGTCGGCATTCGTCGAGGAGGCCACCGCCACCGGGGTCGACATCTTCCGGATCTTCGACGCACTCAACAACGTCGAGTCGATGCGACCGGCTATCGATGCGGTGCGCCAAACCGGTTCTGCAGTAGCCGAAGTCGCGATGTGCTACACCGGCGACCTGACCGATCCTAACGAGAATATCTACACCCTGGACTACTATCTCAAGCTCGCCGAGCAGATCGTTGACACCGGTGCGCACGTGCTGGGCATCAAAGACATGGCCGGCCTGTTGCGGCCGCCGGCCGCCCGTCGGCTGATCGGTGCACTGCGCAGCCGTTTCGATCTTCCGGTGCACGTGCACACCCATGACACCCCGGGCGGACAGCTGGCCACCTATGTGACGGCCTGGCA
Source organism: Mycobacterium sp. (assembly GCF_050700595.1). GTDB lineage: Bacteria > Actinomycetota > Actinomycetes > Mycobacteriales > Mycobacteriaceae > Mycobacterium. The sequence continues at coordinate 3,066 of NZ_JBOHHI010000193.1, read as the reverse complement.
CTCCGGCGCGGATGCGGTCGACGGGGCCGCCGGGCCGCTGGCGGGAACGACCAGCCAGCCCGCATTGAGCTCGATCGTGGCCGCCGCCGCGCACACCGACTACGACACCGGGCTGTCGCTGTCGGCGGTGTGCGATTTGGAGCCGTACTGGGAGGCACTTCGAAAGGTGTACGCGCCGTTCGAATCCGGGCTACCCGGACCGACTGGTCGGGTGTATCGCCACGAGATTCCCGGCGGCCAGCTGTCCAATCTGCACCAGCAGGCGATCGCGCTGGGTTTGGGGGACCGGTTCGAGGAGATCGAAAACGCTTATGCCGCAGCGGACCGGATCCTCGGCAGGCTGGTTAAAGTGACCCCGACGTCGAAGGTGGTCGGGGATTTGGCGTTGGCGTTGGTCGGCGCCGGAGTCAGCGCCGACGAATTCGCCTCGGATCCGGCACGATTCGATATTCCCGAATCGGTGCTGGGTTTTCTGCGCGGTGAGCTGGGTGATCCGCCCGGCGGCTGGCCCGAACCGCTGCGCACCGCAGCGTTGGCCGGTCGTGCGCCGGCCAAGCCGGCCCCGCAGCTTTCTCCGGATGACGAGGCGGCGCTGGCGTCGGCCGGCGCTAAACGACAGGCCACCCTCAACCACCTGCTATTCCCCGGACCGGCAAAGGAATTCGAGGCACATCGGGAAACCTACGGCGACACGTCGCAGCTGTCGGCCAACCAGTTCTTTTACGGTCTACGTCAAAACGAAGAACATCGGGTACAGCTGGAACCCGGCGTGGAATTGCTGATCGGACTGGAAGCCATCTCCGAGCCCGACGAACGCGGCGTGCGCACGGTGATGTGCATCATCAACGGTCAGCTGCGACCGGTGGAGGTCCGTGACCGCAGCATCGCCAGCACGGTTCCGGCTGCCGAGAAGGCTGATCGCGGCAATGGGGGCCATATCGCCGCACCGTTCGCCGGCGTCGTCACGATCGGGATCTGTCAAGGCGACCGGGTCAGGGCCGGTCAGACCATCGCGACCATCGAGGCGATGAAGATGGAGGCGCCGATCACCGCGCCCACCGACGCCGTAGTGGAGCGAGTGGCGGTATCGGCCACCGCCCAGGTCGAAGGCGGGGACCTGCTGGTGGTGCTGCGTCCCCCGCAAGCGGGTGGTGCGCCCCCGCAAGCGGGAGGTGCCCCCACCTGACGCGAGTTATCGGTGGCGTCGCCGGTGGGCGGCGCATCGCGGTCCCGCCGCGGGGTACCAGGCCGACCACCGACCGGGTGCGAGAATCGCTGTTCAACGTCTTGACCGCCCGGCTCGATCTGGCCGGAATGGCGATGCTGGACCTCTACGCCGGATCGGGGGCGCTGGGTCTGGAGGCGCTGTCGCGCGGGGCCGCATCGGTGATGTTCGTGGAGTCCGATCGGCAGGCCGCGGCCGTCATCGCCCGCAACGTTGCGACGCTCGGTCTGTCCGGCGCGACGGTGCGCCGCGGCCGCGTCACGGCGATCCTGGCCGCCGGCGCTGCCGCACCGGTCGGGCTGGTACTGGCTGACCCGCCCTACGATGTCGACGCCGCCGAGATCGGGACGGTGCTTGCGGCGCTGACCGCGCATGGATGGGCCGGTGCGGGAACCATTGTCGCGTTCGAGCGATCCAGCGGTAGCCCGCCGGTTGACTGGCCGGCCGATTGGGAGCCGTGGCCGCAGCGGATCTACGGCGACACCAGGCTCGAGCTGGCCGAACGGTCAATAGCCAACGTGTAGCGTCGTCATCCATGAGTGGCGCGGTATGCCCGGGGTCGTTCGACCCGGTGACGCTGGGGCACGTCGATATCCTCGAGCGCGCGGCCGCGCAGTTCGACGAGGTGGTGGTCGCGGTGCTGGTCAACCCGAGTAAGGAGGGCATGTTCAGCGTCGACGAGCGGATCTCGATGATCGAGGAGTCCACTGCTCATCTGCTCAACCTGCGGGTGGAATCCGGCTCCGGTCTGGTGGTCGACTTCGTGCGGTCCCGCGGCCTGACGGCGATTGTCAAGGGCCTGCGCACCGGCACCGACTTCGAATACGAGCTGCAGATGGCGCAGATGAACAAGCACATCGCCGGCGTGGACACCTTTTTCGTCGCCACCACGCCGCGCTATTCGTTCGTGTCGTCCTCGCTGGCAAAGGAAGTGGCGTCGATGGGTGGCGACGTGTCAGAGCTGCTACCCGAACCGGTCAACCGCCGGCTGGCCGGAAAGCTGCGCGAACGTTCATAACATTCGTTGACTGGCCGCAGTGACTACGGTTCGTCGCCATCCTCTTCGTCGTCGTTGCGCAGAAGCTTTTCGGGGTGGTGGAACCGGTTCACCCGGGGTTGGCCGTGGTCGAGGTGCGGTGGTGGGATCCACTCGGTGTCGCCGTGGGAGTTTTTGCGGGTGGTCCAGCCTTGTTCGGCGAGCGGATGATCGCCACCGCAACCGAACGTCAAGTCGTTGACGTCGGTGGTGCGGCACTTGGCGTAGGGGGTGCAATGATGGACCTCGGTGAAGTAACCGGGCACATCGCAGTTCGGGAAGGAACATCCGCGATCCCTGGCGTGACCGTTGAGGTAATGCACTATACTGTCGGGCATGAACGATCAACTTCCGATCATTCACGTCGACTACAACCCGGACCATGAGTTCGAGACCTTCGGCGACACCGGCGGCCAACCGATCCTGTCCTATCGGACACCCACGCCGCGTCAGCTCCGCAACCTTGAACGTCTCCGCGCGGGCAGGGATTACCGAGGTGACCTCCCCGATGGCTGGGTGCTCACCTACGAGGCTTCCTGGTGCGATGAGCGACGCGAGGAGGGCGAGCCTCCGGGTGAATTAGGCGATAACCCGGACGAGTACGTCACCGGCATCGTGGACCTGACGGCGGTCGACGAGGCCGTGAGAGCCGCGCAGGTGCACCTAGTGTCCCTGGGGTACCGGGAGCCGCGCCAATGAAGGCCGCCATCTATACCCGCATCAGCAACGATCCCACTGGCCAGGAACTCGGCGTGACCAGGCAGTTAGAGGACTGCCTGGCGCTGGCCGACACCCTCGGCTGGAC
>NZ_JBOHHI010000192.1:0-10633 GCF_050700595.1 Mycobacterium sp. | reverse complement strand
CTGCGCCCGCGCCAACCTCTCCAAGGTGTCGCGCTCACCGGCGGTCAACGGCAACGGCGCTGCTGGTGCACTCATGAGACAAGGATACCGAACAACACCTTGATTATTTGCGAGACACACCACTAGGTCCCGATGGCCGGCCAGGGTGCTGCTGGCAATACCGAAAGTTTGGGCGGCCCAGGCGAATACGAGGGCGGCTCCATGGAGTTGGGCTTCCGGTACAACCTCTTGGTCGAAGTCTCCTTCGCAGAGGACCAGGAAGTGGCCGGTTGTGTCGTAGTCTGTCGCAGTATCGCCTGCAATCTTGGTGCTGCGCAGTTCGTAGATGTTGCCATTGCGGTCGACGCCGACGTGATACGCGATGTCGATCCATCCCAGCTGGTCTTGGTGGTAGCGCTGGTCCTTGCGCAAGTGGCCTGGGGCATTGCGGTTGTCGCTGAGGACCACGGCCTCGTGGTGCAGGGTCATGCGGGTGATGGTGTGCGGCCTACCGCCCCCGCGGGCGGGACGGGCGCCCCAGGCGTCCCGACACAACAGGACCCCCGAAGCTGCGGCTGGCGGGGCTATCGGCTGGGATGGTGGGGCCGCTCGAATTGGACTCGGGCCGGCCGCGGCCTTCGTGACAGATGTCGAGCACCCGCCGACGATGGTCGCCACGCCGGCTGCACCGACGAGCCCGAGAGCCCGGCGGCGGCTGACGCGCCCCTGGTAGCCGTCGTCCCGGAAGGGCGGGACGTTGTCCATGACGGACACCATAGAAGCTCAGTCGCCGATGGCGTTCGGCTTAGCGTTCTGTTCGCTCCCACGGCCAGGTCATCAGGGCCCACACGATGAGGATGAGTGCGGCCGCGGTCAGCAGATACACCGGCCAGGGGCCCAATACGTCCAGCAGGGATGCGGTCTGGGGTTTTCCGTTGAGGAAGCCGTAATTGGTTCCGGCGATGCTGTTGAACGTGAAGGTGGCGGCCGCCCAAACCACCGTGACTATCACTACGAAGCGGTAGCTGCGCCACGTGGGTCGCATCCTTCGACCCCACGTGAGATAGATGGCCGCCCAGACCACCAGCAGGTGAATCGCCCAGAAACCGAGGAACTGGTAGTTGGGGAAATCCGGGCTCTTCAGAACCGGTGAGATCAACGCCTGGGTGCTCAATGTGAGGCCCCAGTAGTAGGTCAGTGCGAAGGTCCAGGGTCGCTGCGACCACAACGCATAGGCCGCCGCGGCGGTCGCGAGATCGGTCAACCGAAGTGGTACCGACTCGCCGATGGTGGGCGGCATCAGTGAATAGACCAACACCACGACGTATATCGCGGCCGTCGCCGCCCCAAGCATGCGGCCCAGGCGCCGGGCTTGCGACTCGCGCGGAGCCAGATCGCGTCGGCGTTGGATGCGGCGCACGCCGAGGGTTTGATTCATCGCGACGTCAAGCCCCAAAACATCATCATCACACCGGGCGATTTCGCCTACCTGCTCGACTTCGGTATCGCCCAGGCCAAGGGCGACACCCATCTGACGATGGCCGGCTACCACATCGGCAGCCTCGACTACATGGCGCCCGAACGATTCAACGACCAGCCGACCACACCCGCCGCCGATGTCTATTCGCTAGCGGGCGTGCTGCACGAGGCGCTGACCGGGCGGACTCCCTTCCCGAGAAACAGCCTCGAGCAGGCCATGGCGGCCCACATTGCCTCGCCCCCGCCGCGCCCCAGCGCCATCAATCCGCGCCTGCCCGTTTCTTTCGATGACGTCATCGCGCGCGGCATGGCAAAAGAACCCGACGACCGCTACGGCAGCGCGGGCGCCCTGGGACGCGCCGCTCAACGCGCACTGAAAGGAAACGGGCATAACCCGTCTCAGGCCTATACGATGCCGGCCGCCAGCAATGCGGGTGTGAGCGGGCCTGCAACCGGTCCCACGGCTGTCGCGCCCGCGGAGGCGGTGCACGAACGCTCAGGGACATCGGTATTACTCACTGTTGTCGCAGTTGCATCGGCACTGCTGTTGGGAGCCATCGGCGTCGTCATCGGTATTCTCGTCACCCAAAGGTCTGAGCGTCCGAGTCCTGAGTCGACTGCCGCCTATCCCACACCGTCGACCTACACGGCTCCGGAAAACACCACTGACGAAACGTCGTCGCTGCCATCGACGCCCGCTTCCAGCACGGTGGAATCGGTACCGGCAGATCCCGAGGCGGCCGCCCTCCAATGGCTGCGGGAACGCGCAAGCTTAGACCGGCCGTTCGTCAGCACTCAACTTGCCGATTGGTGGGTGCCGCAACTCAGTTCCAAGCGCCCGGGAGTCGTCGACCAGGGTCTCGTGTGGGATAACGCAATGATCCGGCAAGAACACGTTGATCTGGGCGAGCGGTATCGGGATTCCGGAGTACAACTGCTGTGGTCGGGCGACTGGTCAACATTCTCCGGTTCGGATTACTGGGTCACCGTTGTAGGCATCACCTACTCCGACCCGTCCGGTGCCCTGGCATGGTGCAGAAGCAAACGGCTTGACAACGACCACTGCATCGCCAAGCTCATCAGCACCACGCACCCGGTCGAGGGAAGCACCGCCTACAACTGACCAGCGGGCACAGGAGCTTAGGGGGGTGCAGGTCGGAGCGCCGTGCCTGTAGCAGCCAGGGGTATCGTGCCACTTCGCGCTGTCGGTTCTTCGGCCTACGCTCGCGCTGACCGACGCTGCCAGGGATTGGAGCAAGCTAATTACTGATCAACTCGCGCCCGGCTTTGGAATCCGATGACCACGATCGCAACGCTGAACATCCGCCACGGTGGCGGGACAACCGGTCGTATTGACTTGCTCGTCAGCCGCATGCTCGGCTACAACGCCGACATGCTCGTCGTGCCCGAGTTCAAGGCGAACGACAAAGGCGATCGTCTCGAAAGCGCACTGCGGCAAGCCGGATACATGACCTCGCATCCTGGCTCCGACCCTGCGCACAATTCTGTGTTCATTGCCTCGCGTTGGGCTATCGAACGATCCTGGTCATTCTGCAAACACCTTGACGCCCGCCATCTTTGGTGTGCGAAAACCGGCGACCTGGTGATCTGCGGTGTGTACATGCCCCAGAAGACCGACAAGTTCGCGTACTGGGAATCGTTGATCGAACACGGCGGACGCAGTGGCGTTGACCTGTTTATCGGCGACTTCAACACCGGCAGCAATGATCTGGACAAGAATCCTAACGGCACCAAATTCTATGGGCCGGAGCTACCCGGCCGATTTATCGCTACCGGCTATGTCGATATATGGCGATCCCTACATCCAGAAGTCCGTGAATACTCCTGGTTCAGCGCGAATGCTGCAAACAACGGCTTCCGCATCGACCACGCCTACGCGCGTCCCGAACTAGCCCGACAAGTTACGTCGTGCGAATTTGACCACACCCCAAGACTGCTCAAAGAGACTGACCACTCGGCACTCATCGTATCGATGGCGGAAGACTAAGGCTTTGGTGTTTGTGTTGGATGGCCTGTCAATGGCCAACTCGAAGTAGCCACTGGTGGTCTGATAAAAGTCCCCACCCCGTGCGGTAGTTCTGGGGTTGGTTAGGGGTTCTCCTTTCGTCGGTGTGCGCTGGCCCGTCGAGTTCAGCACCCGTGCGGCGGCCACATGCGTGATGTCAATTCGGATTTGGCACGCGTTGTGCACAGCCTCGGCGCATCGACTTGACAAGCGCGCTGTCCACGTACTCGGTCACTTGTCGGTGGGCACAGGTAGCTTCTCTCAGCTAGCCACCGGTCGGTGTTGACACTGCAAACCCGCGTCGGCACCGACCAGATACAGAGGAAGCCGAAATGAGTACACACCGAAAACGCTGGTGGGCTCTGAGCCCGATACTCGCGATTGCCGTATTGGCGGTTGCCGTCGGTCTTGCCGCCCCCGCGCACGCCGATCCGACGCAGGACTATGTCTATTACTCAAACCTGCAGAACCTGGGGATGGTCATTTGGAATCCCCCCGCGATGCGGACGCAGGGCCTTGGCGCCTGCCAGGACATGGCCATCGGTACCAACTGGCGGATCACCATCACCAAATTGATGAACATCGGCTACACGTTCAACGAGGCGGCGATGATCCTGGCCGCCGCGACAGCGGCTTATTGCCCGTCGCTGGATCCACGTCTTCAGGACGTGCCGCCTGCGCCGGCGCGATCACCCCAGCAACTGGTTGCGATCACCTGATACGGGCAGCAAGAGCTGCCGCGTGTCACACCTGGGTGCGCACTCGGCTGACTAGTGACCGGATCCTGTCGGCGGCCGCTGCGATCTGCGCGGCCGGGTCAAGTGCCGACTCCTCATTGATAAACCTCAGCAGTTCCTCGCGGGCAATCGTCGAGACCGGCAATGCGCGTCTGGTGGCAATGCGCTCAAGTGCATCGAGTTCCTCGGAGTTCAGTCGCACCTGCAGTACCTTGCTGCGTGGGTGGCCGCGGGTGATCTTGATGTCGGACGGGACGGGCGTGTCCTGGTCGGCTTCGCCGGCCTCGGCGGCTGCGGCCTCTTCGGCGATCAAGTCACGGGTCTTCTTGCTGATGGCCATGTTCACTCGGCTCCCTCGTAGTAGCGGCGGTCTTTGGCGTTCGATCTCCAGGCGCTTGCGCCGGAACACCACGACGTTGGGATCATCCAGTACCTCGCTGGCTTGCTCGGGCGCGACACCGTGCATGGCAACGATGTACTCGGCTCGCTCTGATGCCGCCCAATCAACCGCCACCCTCAAAGTGCAATACAAATGTAAGACGAATACCACGGGAGACGCATTGACTTGCTGCCTACGCTGGCCGCTCTTCAGCGTCGAACGCCTCCTCGCCCGCACGAAGCATCCTTGTGGCGGTCATGGCGAGCCATGACAGAGGCCATCACCCCTCGGCCGACGAACAGCTACGTTTCGGCTCCTTCGGCCAACGACGTAATTACCGCTGGTGCTCACCCCACGGTCACTGATCAGACCCGGATGATCATCGTGTTGGCCGCGCCGTCGAGGGCCGCGAAGTCGTCGTCCTGGGTGATGACCGGTAATGCTCGCGATGCCGCGATGGCCGCGATCCACAGATCGTTAATCCGAACCCGCCGGCCGGTCTCGGCGAGGTAGATCCGCAACCGCGCCCACATTCGGGCCGCTTCGTCGTCGACTGGCAACATTTCCATATCCGCAATGGATTCCAATGTCGCGAGGCGTTGCGCCCGGATCTCGGAGGTCGTCGCGGCCAACACGCCGGCGTGCAGTTCGGCGAGTGTGACGACGGTTGTGGCGACCTCGTCGGGAATCTGGGCCTCGTCGAGTTGCCGGCCGCTTTCGGTCGCGATGAACACCGAGGTGTCGAGCACTCCGGTCGTCCGCCTGGCGCTCACCGGATCGGACCGAGATCCTCGGTCGTGTCGCCCGCGAGCGCCGCGAGGTCCTCGCGCAACCCGGGATCGGCTTGCGCGTGGCGCAATCGCGCCAGGAACTCTGCCTTGCTCAGCCAGCGCCGACGCTGGGGGCGAACCGCAGTAAGGACCGCGACGGGTCGGCCATTGACCGTGATCGTCACGTCCTGTCCTTCCCGCACGCGCCGCAGCACGCCCGCCGTATCGTTCCGCAACTCACGAGACGCCACTTCAGCCATGCTACGAGCGTAGCATATCCGTAGCGGATGCCGCCGGTGACGACCGCTGATAATCGGACCCGAGACATCGCCGATGACCTCGCAGCCCTCCGCTGCGCAATCGGCCATCCTGGACCTCTCTCGTTGCTGGTCGGCTGTTGAGTTTGCAGGAGTCATTCCGGTAACCACGAACCGCAAACGTGTGCGTTCACGGAAACAGGCCGCCGCGCTGGTTCTGTCAACGGGCTTGTTGGTTGGTCTCGGCGGCGATGTTCAACGTCATCAGCGTTGTTGACTGGGGGCCGTCCACCGAACTCCTCCGCAAGTTTGCGCAACAGCGCTTTTTCGTGAGGGGTTGGGTCATTAGTGCCAACCAGGTAGCCGGACTGCGGTTCCCCGGTGTCGCCGTCTGGGATGGCATCCAGATCAGCCAGCCAGCGCTCCGGAACCGTGTAACCGTGGTAATCCCGCATCGCCCGCTCAATGAACTGTCTGGTGGTCTCGGTCGGTCGCCGACGAATGGGCGGTTTGCATGGCTCAACCTGATCCAGCTTGGCGAGGTTGAAGTGGCCGGCCGAATCCACATACAGCACGTGATATTTCGGCGTCCATTGGGCACGAGCGCCGAGCGCCGGGCGAAGATGGCGAGGAGCGTGATGCCACAGCGTCAGTTCCAGGTTGTCGCCTTCGATGTCGACGCAGCCGTCGTCGTGAACGGCGGTCAGTTTCACCGTGATGATCGGTTGGTCGCCCTCGTGCGATTTCTTCGCCTGGATCCAGTGCATGGCGTGACCGGGCCCGTACGACCCGCAGGAACGATTGGCAGACATTGCAGGACTCCCGAAACATCGGGCCTCCGCCGCGGGAGGCGCTCTTGTCGAGCACCGGTTGGTGTCGACCGCTTCGTCATCCGAGCCACCCACGAGCGTGGGGTTGGCGTGCCGTCTAGTCGGAGCTTGGCGACGACATCTCGTGAAGCTGACAAAAGGTTAGCGCATCCGACCGACAAGTTGGTGCGCTTCGTCACCGGCAACCCACGACACCGCGGTCGTAGCGGCCGTTGAGCAGCGCGGACACTGTGGTCGACCGCCACAGCCAGCCTTTCGGAATGCGTTGGCCCGCCGAGTTCAGCATCCGCTGGCGTTGCGCCCACGGAGCTGTCGGCATAGACGACCCGTTTCGGGGATGCGGTCCTGCATGTGGAATGGCTACCGTGGCCGCGAAACCCAACGCTGCGGCATGAATACACAAGTGCGGCAAGAACTGTGATTCCCGCGGACGATTGGCCGCCCGGATACCGGGGTCATCGGCGTAGCGGTATCTGCCCGGTGTGAACCAGTCGATCGTGTAGCACTGAGACCGAGGCCCCGATCCGACAAGTTTATTCCGATTCAACCGGCGGCAGCGTCTCGAGCAGGCTGGGGAGCTCTTCCGTAACGGTGCGCCAGAGGATATCGAGGTTGATGTCGAAGTAGTGGTGGACGAGGCGGTCACGCATGCGGGCAGCTACGGCCCACGGGACATCGGGTGCGGCCGCGCGGAGCTCGGGGCTGATGTGTTTGGCGGCTTCGCCGACGATCTCGACAAGTTTGGTAACCGCGAGGCGCAAAAGCTCGTCGCTGTCGAGGTCGGCTCGCTGTCGCCCAGCACAGTAGCCAACTGCTTTGGATGCAGGCTCGGTGAGGTGCCGCAGGCGGATCTGGTCGTCAGGCCGCATAGAGCAGGCGTGCTGTCGCGGCCACGTCGTCACGGAAATAGGGGCTGAGGTCCTCGTACGTGCGCAACTCGACCTCTCGGCCCAGGACGGCTTCGAGCTCGAGCTCCATCTCAGCGAGCCGCAATAAACCAGGAGTTCGATCGGGAAGAAACTCAACCAGCATGTCGACGTCGCTGGATGGACCGAAGTCTTCGCGCAGCGCCGACCCATACAGTGCGAGTCGTCTGATCCCCCAACGCTTGGCAAAGCTGTCGAGGAAGGCATCCTCGATGCTCAGCCCGGACCTAAGTCTCACACTGCAATGATGCCGCAACGCCGCCTGGGCGGGGTGCGCAACAATCGCCTCTAAAACGACTTGCCACATATCGCAGGCGACAGCGAAGTCGTCGAGTCGGCACGTTGCCGTTCAACAGATCGCTGGTGTGGTATCGGACTGTCCGGTGATTGCCGCGAACGCCCCCAGCCGTCCAGCGCAGCGGAGATCAATTTCCGTCCCGCGCTGCGAGTGCGTGCATCGTTGTCCTCAACAAGATCGACGCCTGCGATCAACCGGGGCGCTACCAGGTGGTGCTCACCCGCCGTCGCGGTCGCCAGGTGCCAACCTTGGTCAACCACACGCAGCGTGAGGTTGCCCCGGGTGCTCGGAATCAGCGCATAGTCGCGCACCAACCGGTACCGCGCTTGGCTGGTGACATAGGCGTCCCCGGAGCCTCCGGCACCCAGTCCCAGACGGTAATCCGATGCAGCACTTACACCGGTCGCCACCACGCCGTCGCGACCGACCACGGCAGGGATGTCACGTTCACCCACCCGATAACGGGCGACGTCGTCGGCCCGGCGCGATAGCCACCGCTGCACCGTCTCGACACTGATATCGGTGTCGGCTAGTCGTCGCCGCAGGCGATAACGCTCGCTGGCGATCAGCCCGTCAGTCCTGCCGTCGATGAGAGCTGCTGTGGCCCAAGCGATGCGTGGCGACATCGACCGCCCTGTGGCATGTCCGGCGATGAGGGAAGCGTGGCGGTCCAGGCTGTCGGCGTCGATAAGCCACTGACTGCCCACCCGACGAGCGCGCAGCGCACCCGCATGGATCAGCGCGCGCACTCGCGACGGATGCACATTCAAGCGCTCCGCCGCTTCGCGAGTCGTCAGCTCCATATACACAAATATATCGTGTCCGACATAGTTGTGTATATGGCTGGCTGACTACTCCCCCAACCATCGGATTCCTCACCGGCATGCCTCGGCACTTCGGTCGTAACGGCCGTTGAGCAACGCGGACACCGTTGCCGGCTGCCACAGGCGGCCTTTCGGGGTGCGCTGGCCCGTCGAGTTCAGCACCCGCGCGGCGGCCACCTGCGTGACGCCGCAGCCATGCACGAGCCAACGCACGTAGCGCTTCAGCACCGGCTGACGCTGCGCCCACGGCGTCGTCGGCACCGGAAGCATCGGCGCTGAGGCCCTCTCGTTTCGAGGACCGACTTCGGTGACAGCACTCGGTGTGCGGGACTGCCGGGCACCCGCGGCAACCAGGGCCAATTCGATTTCGCGCCCAAGACTTTCGGCTCCCGCAGCCGCCAGAGCCGCGTGGTCGAGCTCGTCGACAACCTGCACTTCGCGTCGCAGCGCGAAGTCGATCTCGCTGAACCCGCCGGTGATCGGGCACGACTCGAGTTCCCGACCGACCCGAAGATTGAGGCCGTGGCGCTGCAGCAGCAGACTCAGCCGCCGCCAGTGCTGCTCACGCCCCAGATCCGGCCCCGCGAAAGGCACCCAGATGTCCATGCGGTCCGCGATCGCGCGGCCCAGCGCCGACACCACCGCATCGACGTGCGTCAGGTCGTCGTGCACTGCCGGCTCGCCCGGCGCGAACGAGTACGCGTCGGCGATGACGCATCCGTGCTGCGCCGCATGCTCGGACAAGTCGTCGCGGTGCTGCTGCACCGTCTCGTGGTCACCGAGCAGAATGACTCGAGACTGCGCCACGGAATGGTCCGGAAAACGCGCCATGGATACCTCCCGATCTCCGAAGCCTCCGCCGTGGAGGCGCTCTTACCGGCGCCGGTCGGTGCCGGTCGCTTCGTCATCCGAGCCACCCACGAGCGTGGGGTTGGCGCGCCGTCCAGTCGGAGCTTGCCGACGGCGTCTCATGAAGCCGAGCCAAAGATAGCGCGGGGCACCGACAACTTCGGTTGCTCAGCCAGGCAGCAGTGAGCGACCGGGTTCCGTATCTGCGAAAACCCTCAACCCGTCCAGATCCGAAGCGGTGTGCAGTCAGCAAGCCGGTCGAAGTCCTCGTCGGCATGCAGCAGCGGAGCACCGGTACGCACGCAGGGAGCGGCGATCAAACAGCCGAGCGTCTTACGGATGGTCACGCCGGCGCGCCGCGCTGCGCGATACAACTTGGCTGCGAGGACAAAATCATCAAGATCCTGCAGGCGAAGGATCGGGAAGGCGCGCAGATGCCGTTCCACCAGCGTTGCCTCTCGATCCGACCGCAGCCCCTGCAAAATTTCGGTGAGGACGACGTCGGTGAGCGCGATCGGTTCTCCTGATTCAATGAGCTCAACACAACGCTGGGCCTGCGGTGCGGGGGTGTCGTTCAGAACATCGATCCACACACTGGTGTCGACGACGATCACGAGCGGCCGCGACGACTGTCGGCCAGGTTGCCGTCCCAGTGCACCTTCCCGCGCAGATCGAGAATGCCGATCTGGCGATGCCGGGCGACGAGTTCACGCAGTGCCAGGTTCACCGTCTCGCGTTTCGTCCGGGTCCCGATCAGGCGCTGGGCCTCGCGCAATACGTCGTCATCGATGTCAATGTTCGTGCGCATACACATTACCTTACACCACCTGTTGTGTAAGATCATGTCATGCGAACGCAGATCACCCTTAACGACGAGGAGATCGAACTGCTGCATCGCGCCGCCAGGGCAAGTGGCGCGTCCCGGTCAGAGCTGATCCGTCGGGCGATTCGCTCCGCCTACGGAAACCGCAGCAAGGACGAGCGGGCGGCCGCATTGAAACGAGAAGACTTCTGCTCCGCGCTGATATCGCATACGACATCAAGTTCGGGAAGGTCCAATACCCAGGATTCGGATCAACAACGTTTAGGGTCTGAAGACACGGGTTGAGTCTGCAGTCTGGTACGCGAGACTGCGTTCAGGGCACGGGTTTTTGCGGGCAGGCTCAAGTGATCGCTGCAACACCTGATTCGTTCGAAAGGGTGTTGCCTCGTGGGTCGTCAGATTGGGTTCCGTAGTACTGGTGTGCATCTGGACGTCGAGTCGGCGGCGTCGGTGCAT
>NZ_JBOHHI010000191.1:0-2999 GCF_050700595.1 Mycobacterium sp. | reverse complement strand
GCCGGGCGGTCGACGGGTTGTTGGCGCCGCCGCCCACCGACCAGCCGTGGCGGTTGGGGCTTTCGTCCGCGGGCACGTTCGAGAACCTGCAGCTCGAACCCGTGCCCAACGCCGATACGCCGCTGGGGGTTGGCCATGTCCGCGTCGCTATGCGCGCCATCGCCGCTAACTTCCGCGACGTGATGATCACCCTGGGTATGTTCACGCATGACGCGTTACTCGGCGGCGAAGGGGCCGGTGTCGTCGTCGAGGTGGGGCCCGATGTCACCGAATTCGCCGTCGGTGACGCGGTGATGGGATTCTTCCCCGACACCAGCGGCACACTGGTCGCCGGCGACACCCGGCTGCTGCTCCCGATGCCCAGCGACTGGACATTCGCCGAAGCAGCGGGCGTATCAGCTGTTTTCACCACCGCCTACTACGCCTTCCTGCACCTGGCCGGGGTCAAACCGGGTCAGCGGGTGCTGATTCACGCCGCCACCGGCGGGGTGGGGATGGCGGCGGTGCAGTTGGCCCGCCATCTGGGCCTGGACGTGTTCGCCACCGCCAGCCGTGGTAAGTGGGACATGCTGCGCTCCATGGATTTTGACGACGATCACATCGCCGACTCGCGGACACTGGAGTTTGAGGACAAGTTCTCGGCCGTGACCGGTGGGCACGGGATGGATGTGGTGCTGGATTCGCTGGCCGGCGAGTTCGTCGACGCCTCACTGCGGCTGGTCGCCCCGGGCGGAGTCTTCCTGGAAATGGGCAAGACCGACATCCGCGACCCCGGCGTGGTCGCCCAACAGCACGCGCAAGTGCGGTACCGCGCCTTCGACCTGTTCGAACCCGGCCGGGACCGGATGCACCAGTATCTGCTGGACCTCGCCAAGCTGTTTGACGACGGTGTCTTACGCCCGTTGCCGGTGACGACGTTCGATATCCGGCGGGCGCCGGCGGCACTGCGGTATCTGAGCCAGGCGCGTCATGTCGGCAAGGTCGTGATGACCTTGCCTTTTGGGCCAGGTGGCGCGCTGGGAGCCGGCACGGTGCTGATCACCGGCGGCACCGGGATGGCCGGTTCGGCGCTGGCCCGGCACGTGGTGGCTGAACACGGCGTGTGCCACCTGGTGTTGGTCAGCCGCCGCGGCGCCGACGCGCCGGGTGCCGCGGAGCTGGTGGCCGAGCTCACCGACGCCGGCGTTGACGTCAACGTGATCGCCTGTGATGCGGCCGACCGCGAAGCGCTGGCCAAAGTGATTTCCGATATTCCGGTACAGCATCCGTTGTCGGCGGTGATTCATGCCGCCGGCGTGCTCGATGACGCGGTGCTGACGTCGCTGACCGCAGACCGGGTCGATGCGGTGTTGCGGGCCAAGGTGGATGCGGCGTGGAATCTGCACGAGTTGACTCGGGATCTGGACGTGTCGGCGTTCGTGATGTTTTCGTCGATGGCAGGTCTGGTGGGCTCGTCGGGTCAGGCCAACTACGCGGCTGCCAACTCGTTCCTGGACGCCTTGGCGGCGCACCGGCGCGCCAACGGGTTGCCGGCGATCTCGCTGGGCTGGGGCCTGTGGGACCAGGCCAGCGACATGACCGGCGGACTCGACGCCGCCAATCGGGCCCGGCTGGGCCGCAGCGGTGTCCTCGCGCTGTCGTCGGCCGAGGCGTTGCAGTTGTTCGACACCGCAATGATCATCGACGAGCCGTTCCTGGCGCCGGCTCACATCGACACTGCCGCGCTACGTGGCAACGCCGCGGTGGTGCCGCCGATGTTCACCGACCTGATCGCGGCGCCGACACGTCGCCGTGTCGATGAATCGCTGGCCGCCAGCAAATCGAAATCTGCGCTGGCGCAACGGCTGCAGGGACTATCCGATGACGAGCAGCACACCCTGCTGTTGGACATGGTGCGTTCGCACATCGCCACCGTGCTGGGCAACACCGCGCCGGATGCCATCGACGCAGACAAGGCGTTCCAGGAGTTGGGCTTCGACTCGCTGACCGCGGTCGAAATGCGTAACCGGCTCAAAACCGCCAGCGGGCTGGCGCTTTCACCGACTCTCATCTTCGACTACCCGACCCCCAACGGGCTCGCCGGCTACATGCGCACCGAACTCGCCGGTGTCCCACAAGAAATCAAGCAGGTTCGGCCGGTGCGCGCGACCGTCGACGGCCCGATCGCGATCGTCGGGATGTCCTGCCGGTTCCCCGGTGGAGTTCAAAGCCCTGACGACTTATGGGACATGGTGGCCCAGGGCCGTGACGTGCTCACCGAGTTCCCCGGCGACCGCGGCTGGGACCTGGCCGGGATGTTCAACCCCGACCCCGATGTGCCCGGTGCCTGCTACACCCGCACCGGCGGATTCGTCGACGACGTCGCGGATTTCGACCCGGCCTTCTTCGGGGTGACGCCGAGCGAGGCGCTGGCGATGGACCCGCAACAACGGATGTTCCTCGAGTTGTCCTGGGAGGCGTTGGAGCGCGCGGGGATTGACCCGGCCGGATTACGGGGCAGCGCCACCGGCGTATTCGCCGGCGTGATGACGCAGGGTTACGGCATGTTCGCCGCAGAGCCCGTGGAAGGTTTCCGGCTCACCGGCCAGTTGTCCAGCGTGGCATCGGGGCGGGTGGCCTATGTGCTGGGGCTGGAGGGCCCGGCACTGTCGGTGGACACGGCGTGTTCGTCGTCGCTGGTGACACTGCACATGGCGGTGGCCTCGCTGCGGTCCGGCGAGTGCGACCTGGCGCTGGCCGGCGGCGTCACCGTCAACGCCACTCCCGACATCTTCGTCGAATTCAGCCGCTGGCGCGGACTTTCACCCGACGGCCGCTGCAAAGCATTCGCCGGGGCAGCCGACGGCACCGGATTCTCCGAGGGTGGCGGGAGGTTGGTGGTGGAGCGGCTTTCGGATGCGCGGCGGTTGGGGCATCCGGTGTTGGCGGTGGTGGCCGGTTCGGCGGTGAATCAGGATGGTGCCTCGAATGGGTTGACGGCGCCCAATGGGCCGTCGCAG
>NZ_JBOHHI010000190.1:0-9541 GCF_050700595.1 Mycobacterium sp. | reverse complement strand
CCGGCCAGGTCCACCTCGAGGTTCAGGTAGCGCAGCAGCCCATAGGTCAAACCATCCGGCAGCGCCCGAAGCTGTTCTTTGGCCTCCTTGATCACCGCCCCCAGCGCGGCCTCGCCGGCCACCACCTGCGTCCAAGACAGCCCACCAACCGCCAACGACACCGGGTATTTGGTGGTAAACCACCCCACCGTGCGCGACAGGTCCACATCGGTGCCCAGCTCCTCGTGGCGTCCGTGACCCTCGACGTCGATGCCGATCGGCGCGCCGGGGTTGCCCAAAAATTCCGCCCACGCCAAGGCGAACGCGATCAACAAAATGTCTTGCACCCCGGCATGAAACGCCGCGGGCACCTCACCCAGCAGCGTCCGGGTGGTCTCGGCATCCAGCTCCACCGACAACAACCCGGCGCTGGCATACGTATCCACCGCGGGTTGCACCGCCGGCAGCGCGGCAGGCACCATCGCCACCTGCCGCCAGGCGTCCGCCTGCTCCACCACCTCCGGGCGGTGCGCGCGCTCAGCCAGCAGCGACGCCCATCGGGCAAACGACGTCCCGCCCGCCGGCAACACCACCGACTGCCCGCCGCGATGCTGAGCCCAGGCGATGTTGAGGTCCTCCAGCAAAATCCGCCACGACACCCCATCAACAGCCAGATGGTGAACGATCAACGCCAACTGGCCGGTGTAGGCCACCCACAGCGCGCTCAGCATCACCCCGGCGGCCGGGTTCAACCATGACCTCGCCTTTACCAGCGCCTCATCAGACAACGCGTCCACCGATTGCATGCACCCGTCGGCATCCACCGACCCGGCCTCGGCCACCTGTAACGACCAACCCCCGGCGCCGTCGTCATCAACACGCAGCCGCAGCATGGCATGTCGATCCAGCAAGGCCTGCACCAGCACCACCACATCGGCCTCGGTCACTCCCGCGGGAGCCTGCACCACCACCGTCTGGTTGAACTGCTCAACCGGGCCCTCCACGCCCTGCAGCCAGTGCATGATCGGGGTGGGCAGCACCGGCCCGTCGCCCTCATCGATCACGTCACCCGCACCGTCGGCCACCCTGGCCACCCGGGCCAGCCGGGCCACGGTCTGCTCGGCGAAAATATCGCGCGCCCTGCATACCACACCGGCCGCACGGGCCCGCGCCACCACCTGCATGGACAAAATGCTGTCCCCGCCCAGCTCGAAGAACGACTCATCCACCCCGACCCGCTCCAGCCCCAGCACCTGGGCATAGATGCCTGCCAAGACCTCCTCGACAGGGTTGGCCGGGGGCCGGTAGCGATCAACATCGGTGTATTCGGGTGCCGGCAGGGCGCGCTTGTCGAGTTTGCCGCTGACCGTCAACGGCAGCGTCGCCACCCCCACTACCGCGGCCGGCATCATATACGCGGGGAGGCGCTCCACCAGCTGGGCGCGCATTCCGGTTGGGTCTGCCGTCCCGGTCACATAACCCACCAGACGCTTATCACCGGGTCGGTCCTCGCGGGCGATCACCGCCGCCTGTTCCACCCCATCCAGCGCGGCCAGGGCTGCCTGGACTTCACCCAACTCGATGCGATGCCCGCGGATCTTGACCTGCTCATCGAGGCGCCCCAGATAGCGCAGCTGCCCATCAGCGCCCCAACACACCAAGTCTCCGGTGCGATACATCCGACTTCCCGGCGCTCCCGCGCCGCCAAACGGGCACGCCACAAACCGCGACGCGGTCAACGCGGACCGCCGCCAATACCCGCACCCCACCGCGGCACCGGCCACATACAACTCACCGACCACACCCTCAGGCACCGGATGCAACCACCCGTCCAGCACGAACAACGCCGCCCCCGACACCGGCGAGCCGATCGGTACCACGCACGACCCGCGTTTCAGCGCCGCGCTCAAGGCCACCCACATTGTCGTTTCGGTCGGGCCGTATTCATTGATCATCACCCGCCCGGGCGCCCACCGATCCACCAGCTCGGCCGGGCAGGGCTCACCGCCCACCAGCAGGGCCACCGACTCCAAACCCTCGGGTGAGAGCACTCCCACCGCAGACGGGGTTTGACACAGGACGCTGACCTTTTCGGAGACCAGTAAGGCGTGGAAGTCGTCCGGTGAACCGGCCACCGACTCCGGCACCACCACCAGCCGCCCGCCGTGCAGAAGGGCGCCGAAGATTTCCCAGCCCGAGATGTCGAAGCTATAGGAATGCCACTGCGTCCACACCTGCCCTGGCGCCGCCAAACGCGGATCCAGCGACGCCATCAGCTGGGTCACGTTGTGGTGGGTGATGGCCACCCCCTTGGGAGTGCCGGTGGTGCCCGAGGTGTAGATGAGGTAGGCCATGTCGTCCGCCGCAGGTGCCGGCAACGCTGTGAACGAGCAGCTGCCAATGCGGGGATCATCGACATCGATGACCGGCAGGTCATACCCGTCCAGCCGGTCGGCCAGCATCGTGGTGGTGATCGCAGCGATCGGCGCGGCATCGGCAACCGTGAACTCGATCCGGGCCGCCGGCACCGCCGGGTCGATCGGCAGATAAGCCGCCCCGGTCTTCAAAACCGCCAAAATCGCCACGATCGCCTCAGCCGACCGCGAAAACAGCAGCGCCACACACTCGCCCGGGCCTGCACCCTGGCCGGCCAAAAGGTGCGCCAACCGGTTGGCGGCCTCATCCAGCTCGCGATAAGTCCACGAACGCTCCCCGCAGCTAATCGCCACCGCTTCCGGGGTACGCGCCACCTGCGCGGCAAACAACGCCGGAACCGATATCGGCCTGGGTGCGGGCTGGGTCAACACCGCCCGGTTACCGATCTCATCCAACCGGGCTTGCTCAGGCTCTTCGAGCGGATCCACCGACGACAACGACCGTGTGGGGTCGGCGGTCATGGCCACCAACACCCGCTGCAACCGTCTCGCTAAATCGGAGGCGCCGAAATCCGAAAATGGCTGCTGCCCGGTGCCCGCCGTGCCGAGAAAGAGCTGGTCACCGATGCTAAAGAAGATAAACCCACAGTTGCCCACCGGGCCGAGATTGGTATAGGACGCCGACGCCGTGGCACCGCCGAAGGCCAGCGTAAATGCTGCCGGTTGGAAATTAACGCTCACCCTGTCGGCCGACTGCCCCGGGCCGCGGAGGTGGGCTTTACGCTCAAGGGCGTGCATCGGAAACCTCTGATGCTGCAGCGCTTCCCGTATGCGCGTGTCAACAAACTGACAAAAATCAGCAACCGTAGACTCCGGCGAAACCCTCAACACCAGCGGCACAACGCCGGCAAGCATCCCGGGAAGCGTCTTTGACTCCGGGCGTACTCGCCTGTTGACCGGAAAGTCGAGCACCACATCTGAACCCTGAGCGCACCACCCGCGCACCAAGAGTGCACACGCCGCGGTGATGATCGACGATCGGGGCACGTTCCACACGTGGGATAACTCTTCAACTCGGCGAACGACCACAGGGTCCAGTTGAACCGGCGCAGAAAGCTGATACGGATCATCCTCGCCCGCGGGTTGGGGCAACTGATAAGACGGTCCTGTTTCCTGCGGAAGGTTCCTGGCCCAATAGGCCTCATCGTCGAGATAATCGGTGGACGTTTCGTACCTTGACTCGCAATCAACCAACTCCTGCAACGAACCGAAGAAGGCAGGAGGAATGGGTGCGCCAGAAACAATTGCAGAGTAGACAGCTGCAATTCGCTGGCCAACCAGCGCAATGCCGGCTCCGTCCAGGACTATGTGGTGGCAGCCCGCGAACAAGTAGAATTCATCAAGCCGCGTCTGAAATAATGCAAATTTGAACAGCGGGCCACTGAGCGGCATTGGCCTGCGTTGGATCGATGATGCTAGCTGTTGGGCGTCCTGCACGGGGTCACGCGAGCAGCTCAGGTCGTAGAAGACCAGCTCGACATCCGGGCGATCGATCGCCCTTTGGAAAACCTGGCCATCCACCTCAAAGCAGGCGGCCCGGACTGGTTCGGCCTCTTGCATCACTCGGCGGATCGCCCACTCAAGGGCATCACGTTCTACCGTGCCCTCAATTCGCACGAACAGGCCAAGCTGCCACTCTATAGAGGAATGACCCGTTTCCTGCGCAAGCCATATGTCTAGCTGTGCGCGCGTCAGCGGAAGTGCTCGGCCATCAAGCTCCATCGGCTGGGCGCGCGTCAACGGAAGTACCCCGACATCAAGTTCCATCTATCTTCCCCAAAGACTCCCCGACCCCCCACGGTCTCACTGAATCAAGGCCCCGAGCCCTCTGCCAGCCTCTCGCGCAGACTCTTCGGCCGTATGTCGGTCCAGTTCTGTTCGATGTAGTCCAGACATGCGGCACGGTCGGCCTCGCCGTAAGCCACCCGCCAGCCGGCTGGAACATCAGCGAACGTCGGCCACAGGCTGTGTTGCTCCTCGTCGTTGACCACGACGAAAAAGCTGCCATCGTCGTCATCGAACGGGTTGATGCTCATCGGTTCTCCGACCGTCTAGTCCACATGCGTGAAACACTGCTCCAAACGATACTGAAGGTCCCAGGGCTGGTCCGTGGTTTCGACAAAGTTCCTGCTGTGGCTCTTGACACACCTCAGTAACTCCTGACACAACGCAGTAATTGGTGTGCCGCAGGGTCCCAGCGGTGGTGCCTTTCGGTGCTGTGACCTGCAGCTATGGGTTGGGCTTAATGGCGTTTCGCGCGATTGGGCAAGGGGGTACTAATGCCCCGAACAAACACCACCTCGATGCCGCTACAGTGGCGGCCTCGATAGCCTCGTGGGGAATTGTTACAGCCGGGCATGTCGTCGTCAACCTGAGCAAGCTCGATGGTGGCGTCATCCATGGTCAACATGGCCCGGGTCAGGCAGACCAGATACCGAGCCCCGAAGAGGCAGCGCACTGAGCCGACCTGTGTGGACGGGAACGCAGTCCTACAAATTGCCATGCCCATATTTGAGTCGCCGCCGACGCCATCGGCTCTCGTAAAAAATATGCAGAATTCTGCCCGGCTCACTATTTTTAACCACCCGACGGAATCAGAGTCCGGAAAATATCAAAAACAGTACTACAACAAGGATGGCAACCTCGATAACAGCGTGTCTTCGAACCAGCCAGGAAGAAAGCAGACCTCGTCATCCAGCACGCCGTACCGCTGGTGATTCGCCCTGGACTTCCGTTTTCCGGCATTGCGGCTAAACCCCACATGTCGTGCATCCATGGCGAGTTTTCCTCCAGCGCGGCGCCGATCACCCCACGGCCCGCCTTCGCCGGTCAGCCAACACGCCTCAGGCGGGCGAAATCTTCCAGGAGATCAGCGGCCGCCGCAACGCTTTCGGCGGGTTTGGTCATCCGGGTGGAGATCTCGCGGGCCCGGGCGACATATTGCGGGGCGAGGATGGTGCGCAGGTCCGCGACCAGTGATTTCGTGGTAGTGCTCGAAAAGCGCTGGGCGGTACCCACCTTCAGTCGTTTGACCCGAGTTCCCCAGATCGTCTGATTGATGTCCGTCGAAAGGATCAACGTTGGGACCCCGGCGCGCAGGCCCATGGCCGTCGTGCCCGCGCCACCGTGGTGCACGACCGCGCGGCAGGCCGGAAAAATGGTCGCGAAATTCACCGCACCCACCACCTTGACATGCTCGAAATGGGGGACGTCGCTGAAGTCACTCCAGCCGGCACAAACCAACGCCCGCTCACCTAACTGCGCGCACGCCGCACCGATCATGGCAAGCGTGTCGGCGGGAGACTCGACCGGCATACTGCCAAAACCGAAGAAGATCGGCGGTGTTCCCGCGGCAATCCACGACGCGACCACCTCATCGGCATCCGTCGGCACCTCCATCGTCAGCGCGCCGACAAAGGGCCGCCGGCCCTCCCATTTCGCCCATTCGGCTGCCAGCCCGGGAAAGCACACCTCGTCGTAAGCCTGGATTTCCAGCGATCCGCGTTCGGCGATCCGCCGCTGCCAGGGCCCGGTGGCCCTCGGCAGGCCCAGTTCACGGCGCCGCGCGTCTTCGACCTTCTTCTCCACGCGCCAACCCAGCCAGTCGTACACCGTCATTGCGGAGCGTACCAGCGGCGCCGGCAGGAATGGCAGGAGCTGGCCGTTGGCCCGCACCGGGAGGTAGTGGAGCGTGGCCAACGGAATGTCGTAATACTCCGCGACGTTGGCGGCAGGGCCCTCGAAAGCCAGGCCGGTGAACAGCAGGTCGGCCTCCTCCGCCAGTGACGTCAGCGTTGTGCACATCTGCCCCCAGCACTGGGTAAGGGGCTCCCAAAGTTCGCGCCACAACCTGCGCAGATTCTGAATCTTCCAGAAGGTGTGGAGGAAACACATCCAGAAGTTGCGGTACGCGTCCAGCCACGCTTGCGTGTCCAGCCCGTACGCGACCGCTGCAAGCCCAGCCGACTCGGCGAAGCCAACCAGGTCAGGCGAGACTGCAATGCGCACTTCGTGCCCACGGCGCAGCAGCTCACGGCCGATGGCGGCGCAGGGCTCGACATCACCGCGAGTCCCATAGCTTGCCAGCACAAACTTCACCGCGAATCTTTAGCCTTTCACTTATCGTGCGCGTCCTGCGAAATGAAAGCGGCAGCCTCCCGTCCCCTGGCTCAGCCGCCCGGCAGCATAACCCCAATGCCCGCGCTACCAACTGAAACCCAGACGTTTTTGGGCATGTGCATCTCGCCGCACAGACTTAGGGCTGCTGAGTATCGGTTGCCGGATTACGTTCTCCTACACGCCAGCGATACCCATCGCACCGGTCTCGCGAATCGGAACAAGCGAGGTCGTCAAGCGGCGGCGGTTGTGACGTTTCCGTTCAGCCATGATTCCTCACCGCGTCGTCGCCCAGTTCTGGTCGCGTAAGAAGGCGTGCACGATTGCAGGCGGTTTCTGCAGTCAGCGCAGGGCGTTGGTGGCTTCGCACTTACCCGGTGACCGAGAATGCCTATCTGGTTGGTTTGCGGCTAACAGTTCTTATGATTGCCGTAGCGTAGTCCACTGTGCCGGCTCTCAACGACGCAGAGCTCGGTGACTGTGTGCCCACCAATCCGACCACGCTGGGCCGTATGAGCAGGTACTCCCCGACGGGGCTGCCGTCTCGCACGTTTATCGCCGCGGTTACCGCTCTTGGCGGCATTCAACTGATGGCGATGATGGACTGCACCATCGCGGTCATCGCGCTTCCTAAGATCCAGAACGAGCTGGGCCTGTCTGATTCCGGACGGAGTTGGGTGATCACCGCCTACGTGCTGACCTTTGGCGGGCTGATGCTGCTGGGCGGCCGTCTGGGTGACACCGTTGGGCGGAAGCGCACCTTCATCGTCGGGGCTGCGCTGTTCACCATCGTCTCGGCGATGTGCGGCATCGCCTGGGATGGGACAGCCTCGTGGTGGCCCGGCTACTGCAGGGCGTAGCCGCCGCGATCCTCACACCGACCTGTATGGCGCTGATGGCGACGACGTTCCCGAAGGGACCGACGCGCAACGCCGCGATGGCCGTGTTGGGCGCGATGGGCAGCGTCAGCGCGGTGACGAGCCTGGTGGTGGGCGGGGCGCTCACCGAGGTGTCGTGGCGGCTGGTGTTTTTGGTGAACGTGCCGATCGGGCTACTGGTGATCTACCTGGCCCACACTGGGCTGCAAGAAACCCAGAAGGAGCGAATGAAGCTCGACGCCACCGGGGCTGTGCTGGCCACGTTGATGTGTACCGCAGCGGTTTTCGGCTTCTCGATGGCACCGGAGAAGGGCTGGGCGTCAGCCCCGACGATCGGTTCGGGTGTGGTGGGCCTGGGCGCTTTCGTAGCGTTTGTCGCGGTGGAGCGCACCGCGGAGAACCCCATCGTGCCGTTCAATTTGTTCTTCGACCGCAGCCGGCTGGCCACGTTCACGGCCATTTTCCTGGCCGGTGGGGTGCTGTTCGCCCTGACCGTGCTGATTGGCCTGTACGTGCAGGTCATTTTGGGCTATAGCGGCCTGGGCGTGGGCGTCGGCTTCATCCCGTTTGCCATTGCAACGGCCGTTGGGGCGGGCTTGTCGACACGGCTGGTGACGCGGTTCCCGCCGCGGGTGGTGGTGATCGCCGGCGGCATCCTGGTGGTGGGCGCGATGCTCTACGGCTCGAGGCTCCACCGCGGTGTCCCGTATTTCCCGAATCTGGTGGTGCCGCTCGTCGTCGCCGCTATCGGTATCGGCGTGATCACCGTCTCGCTCGCGCTGTCGGTGATCGCCAGCGTCGACTTCGACCGGATCGGGCCCACATCCGCGGTCGCGATGATGCTGCAGTGCTTGGGCGCGCCGGTGGTGCTTGGTGCCGTCCAGGCCGTCATCACGTGGCGCACGCTGTCCCTGGGCGGCACCAGCGGACCGGTGAAGTTGATGAACCCCGCCCAGTTGCATGCGCTGGACCAGGGTTACGCCTACGGCCTGCTGTGGCTGGCCGGGTTGTCCGTCCTGATCGGTGGGGTGGCGCTGCTCATCGGCTATACCGCGCAGCAGGTGGCGCACGCGCAGGAAGTCAAGCAAGCCATCGACGCCGGCGAAACTGTAGCCTGATACCCACCTGAGCGGACAGCAGATTTCTTACCCGGCGCGGGCAAGCAATTCGGCCTCGTCCATGACAAGTTTGATCGGGGCGGGCGTCTTGTCCGGTGAGCAGCCGTAGCGGGTAGGAGGAGTTCGGCCTCCATGTCCGAAAACACCCGCCCGGCCAAGAGATTTCGTTTTCCGACAGCCCTGACCTTGTTGCCAAGTAGACGTTTGAGCATCTCGATCTGCAGGTTACGTCGTCGCCCAGACTTAGGGCCGCGTAGGCTGTCCGCGGCTCTCACCGCAACGACACCTGGGTTCCACCGTGGCCGGGGCGGGGAACGTCAACCTGTCTGCGGCAACCGATGGTATGGTCGTCATTCGTTCGAACCGGGGCGAAGCTTTGGGCCATCATCCGTGGAGGAGCTCGATTTTGGCTGACAGCGAGCTGAATCCGCATGAGGCGGAACAGATTACGTGGGACGTGATTGTGGTGGGCACCGGCATGGGCGGGGGGACGTTGGGCTATTCGCTGGCCCGCTCAGGCCGCCGGGTGCTGTTCGTCGAGAAGGGGCGCTCGACACTGCCCGGGGCGCCGGGCACGATTCGCTCTTCGATACCGGAAGTGGCCGAACCGCTGGCGTGCCGTTCCGCAGAGGCCTACTACGACGTCTTGGCCCGGGCCGGACGCTGCGCCGACGAAGTCGAAGACGTCAGCGGGCGCTCATCGCGGAGGTATATGCCGCTGATCGGCAGCGGGACCGGGGGGTCGTCGGCCATCTATGGCATGGTCTGCGAGCGGTTTTTCGTTCGCGATTTCACTCCCCGGCAGGACTTTCATCACCCCGGCGAGTCCACCGTGCCAGAGGCCTGGCCGGTCAGCTACGACCAGATGCGACCCTGGTACGCCGCGGTCGAGAAGCTGCTGGGGGTGCGCGGCCAGCCCGATCCGCTGCGACCGGAGGCGGCCGAGGTCGATCTGCCCGCGCCACCGCCGTTTTCGGCAGACAACCAGCCGCTGGTCGACCATCTGACGGGTCAG
>NZ_JBOHHI010000189.1:0-28393 GCF_050700595.1 Mycobacterium sp. | reverse complement strand
CTGACCCGTCAGATGGTCGACCAGCGGCTGGTTGTCTGCCGAAAACGGCGGTGGCGCGGGCAGATCGACCTCGGCCGCCTCCGGTCGCAGCGGATCGGGCTGGCCGCGCACCCCCAGCAGCTTCTCGGCCGCGGCGTACCAGGGTCGCATCTCGTCGTAGCTGACCGGCCAGGCCTCTGGCACGGTGGACTCGCCGGGGTGATGAAAGTCCTGCCGGGGAGTGAAATCGCGAACAAAAAACCGCTCGCAGACCATGCCATAAAGAGCCGACGACCCCCCGGTCCCGCTGCCGAGGAACGGCACAAACCGCCGCGAGGAGCGCCCGCTCATGTATTCGATCTCGTCAGTTGAGCGCCCGGCCCGGGCCAGGGCGTCGTAGTAGGCCTCTGCGGAACGGCTCGCCAGCGGCTCGGCCACTTCCGGCTCCGAAGAGCGGATCGTCCCCGGCGCCCCGGGCAGTGTCGAGCGTCCCTTCTCGATGAACAGCACCCGGCGGCCTGAGCGGGCCAGCGAATAGCCCAGCATCCCGCCGCCCATGCCGGTGCCCACCACGATCACGTCCCACACAACGTGTTCCGCCTCGCGCGGATTGAGCTGGCCGTCAGCCAAAATCGAGTTCCTCCACGGATGATGGCCCAAAGCTTCGCCCCGGTTCGAGCGAATGACGACCATACCACCCGCCGCCACAGACAGGTTGACGTTCCCCATCCCGGCCACGGGACATGTTCTGGGGCGGACTGGCAAGGCCGTCGCTCAATATCTCCATGTCCTCGACATCTACTATGAGGCTGGCGGCGATGTCCCGCTGTTGTGGCGCAATGAGGACTGAGAGGGCTGCGATGAAGGGATGCAAGGCATGCGGGGGAGAGCGTGCACCGACAGTGATGGGAACCCAATGCGGCGAGCGCTCATAACCGGGATCACCGGACAGGACGGCTCGTATCTGGCTGAGTTGCTGCTGAGCAAGGGATATGAGGTCCACGGGCTTATCCGTCGAGCTTCGACGTTCAACACGTCGCGGATTGATCATCTCTATGTCGATCCACACGAAACGGGTGCACGATTGTTCCTGCACTATGGCGATCTCACCGACGGCACTCGCTTGGTGACTTTGCTTAGCACCATCGACCCCGATGAGGTGTATAACCTCGCGGCGCAGTCGCACGTGCGCGTCAGCTTTGAAGAACCCGTTCACACCGGCGACACCACAGGCATGGGATCGATGCGGCTGCTAGAGGCCGTTCGTCTTTCCAGAGTTGGCTGCCGCTTCTATCAGGCGTCCTCGTCGGAGATGTTCGGCGCGTCGCCACCGCCCCAGAACGAGCAGACACCATTCTGTCCGCGCTCACCATACGGTGCGGCAAAGGTCTACTCGTACTGGGCGACGCGTAATTATCGAGAGGCCTACGGATTGTTCGCGGTCAACGGCATCTTGTTCAATCACGAGTCACCACGGCGCGGTGAGACATTTGTGACCCGAAAGATCACGCGGGCCGTGGCACAGATCAAAGCCGGTATCGAGTCGCACCTCTATTTGGGTAACCTCGATGCTGTTCGCGACTGGGGGTATGCACCTGAGTACGTCGAAGGAATGTGGCGGATGCTGCAGGCCCCCGACCCCGACGACTACGTTCTCGCGACGGGACACGGTTACACCGTGCGCGAGTTCGCCCAGACCGCATTCGATCATGCCGGGCTCGATTGGCAAAGGCATGTGAGATTTGATGAACGCTATCTGCGCCCCACTGAAGTGGATTCGCTAATAGGTGATGCGACCAAGGCCACCCGGTCGCTCGGGTGGAAGGCTTCTGTACACACCGCCGAACTGGCGCAGATCATGGTGGATGCGGATATGGCTGAGTTGGAGTGCCAGGGGAAGCCATGGATTGATAAACCGATGCTGCGCGGTTGGAGCTGAGCGGAGGGATGGACACGTCACCCGGCCTTCCTGACCGCACATCTCCGATATATATCGCCGGGCACCGCGGGCTGGTGGGGTCTGCCCTGTTACGCAGGTTTCAGGCCGAGGGATTCACCAATCTTCTTGTGCGGTCACACAGCGAACTCGACCTGACCGATCGGGCCGCGGCGTTTGACTTCGTTCACGAGCTAAGACCTCAGGTCATCATCGACGCCGCGGCCAGAGTCGGCGGCATTATGGCCAACAGCACTTACCCGGCCGATTTCCTATCCGAAAACCTCCAGATCCAGGTCAACCTGCTCGACGCCGCAGCGGCCGCGCGGGTGCCGCGGCTGCTGTTCCTCGGCTCCTCGTGCATATACCCGAAACACGCTGCCCAACCCATCAGTGAGGAGGCGCTACTCACCGGCCCTTTGGAGCCGACAAACGATGCATACGCGATCGCTAAGATCGCTGGCATCCTTCAGGTCCAGGCAGTCAGGCATCAATATGGCCTGCCGTGGATCTCAGCGATGCCGAGCAACCTGTACGGACCGGGCGACAACTTTTCCCCAGCTGACTCGCATCTGATGCCGGCACTCATCCGCAGGTATGAAGAGGCCAAGATTAGCGATGCGCCGCAGGTTACAAACTGGGGCACCGGAACTCCACGGCGTGAGTTACTGCATGTCGATGATCTGGCGAGCGCGTGTCTGTATCTTCTGGCCCACTTCGATGGGCCAACCCACATCAATGTGGGTACCGGCGTCGACCACACCGTTGGGGAGATCGCCGATATGGTCGCCAAAGCGGTGGGTTATGCTGGCGAAACTCGCTGGGACCCAACAAAGCCCGATGGAACACCGCGCAAACTGTTGGACGTTTCGGCTTTGCGGGAAGCGGGATGGCGGCCCGAAATCCCGCTGTGGAACGGCATTGAGTCGACGGTGGCATGGTATCGTGCGAACGCCGCCGCTGCGAGGAAATGAATGTCCGCATCACGACAACCCCGTTTGGGGACGCAGTCCTGGTGCGCCAAACTGGCTAGAGTACCGGCATGCCGGCTGATCGCCAGGCCGCTACAGATTTCGCACCGACCACGGTTGAGCTGATCGATCTCTGCCTAGGATACGGCAGACGCGCCTAAGGTACCGTTACGACACCTGAGAAGGCGCGGCCGATTGATCGTTGCTGTTCTTTGATGAGCTTGCAACGTTAGGAGGTTTGGTCATGGTGCCCTCCGATGTGAGTAGCGTCGAGGCGACGAGCTCCGAAGCTCGAGCACGTCGCGCGGCAAAAGTATGGCGCGAGGGAAGTCGGTGACGTCGGCTCCGACCCTGTCGGTGATAACGATCTCCCTGCACGATCTCGATGGGCTGAAACGCACAGTGGACAGTGTGCGGGCGCAACGTTACGAGGGACGCATAGAACACATCGTGATCGACGGTGGATCCGGCGACGCAGTCGTGGAATACCTGTCCGGGTGTGAGCCGAGCTTCGCGTATTGGCAGTCCGAGCCTGACGGTGGAAGATACGACGCGATGAACCAGGGCATTGTCCACGCTACGGGCGATCTGTTGTGGTTCATGAACTCGGGCGATCGATTTTCCGATCCGGACGCGGTGGCTCAGGCTGTGAAGGCGATCTCCGGCCACGGGCCGGTACGTGACGTGTGGGGCTACGGCGAGTATTACCTGGTCGGTATGGGACGGCTGTACAAGGGCCCGAGGCACTTCAGCGTCCGTAAGTTCGTTTCTGGTTGGCCTTATTGGCACGGGGTTCCACATCAAGCATCGGTTTTCGGGTCATCGCTGGTGAGCAAGCTAGGCGGCTACAACCTTGATTTCGGGTTCGCCGCTGACCAAGAATTCATTTTTCGAGCCGCGTTGCTACAGGCGCCAATCACGATCCGGCGTGTGGTGTGCGATTTCGACAGCACTGGAGTCTCAGCGGATCTGACCGTACCTATTGTCTCTCGTGATTTGCGGCGCCTGTGGGACTTACATGGCTACTACCCACTGGGGGGGCGGCGGATGTCGCTTGCTTACCTACGCTGTTGGGAGTACTTTTTACGCTTTTTGGAATACGTATTCCAACGATCAAAAACATCGGTGCGGCCACGGCGCCTCTCACCGTAGCAGCGGTCAATCTCGCCTGCCGCTCCGTCTACACGATCTTCGACCTAAGTGCGCGTCTCAGCCTACCTAATACTCCATCTGCGATTTGATGTTGCGAAGGGCCTCAGGCAGCAATTCCAGTCAATCGCTTTGGCTTTCCCTGGCGTCGATGGCTTGCTTGACTTCCTGCGCCTGCGCCACCTGCTTCGCGGTGTAGCCGATGAACAGCGCTACCCCACCGATGAGGCAGGACAATCCGGCCAGCCACAGCAGACCATAGGCGTAACCCCGGTCCAGCGCATCCAGCTGAGGGGGGGTCATCAACTTTACTGGTCCGGCGGTCCCGCCCAGGGACAGCGTGCGCCACGTGATGACGGCCTGGATGACACCAAGCACCAGCGGCGCGCCCAAGCTGTTCAGCATCATCGCGACGGCGGATGTGGGCCCGATCCGGTCGAAGTCGACGCTGGCGATCACCGCCAGCGCGAGCGAGACGGTGATCACGCCGATACCGATAGCGGCGACGACGAGCGGCACGGCCACATTCGGGAAATACGGGACACCGCGATGAAGCGTCGTGCCGTAGAGCATCGCGCCCACCACCGGGGTGCCGCCGGCGATCACCACCACCCGCGGCGGGAACCGCGCCACCAGCCGCGACGACGCGGCCGCCCCGAGGCCCACCGCAAGAGCGAACGGGATGAAGGCGAGGCCCACGCCGAGGCCGC
The DNA here is from genome assembly GCF_050700595.1 of Mycobacterium sp. GTDB lineage: Bacteria > Actinomycetota > Actinomycetes > Mycobacteriales > Mycobacteriaceae > Mycobacterium. Next base: position 23,648 of record NZ_JBOHHI010000189.1, on the reverse strand, counting down.
TGTACCCCAAGATGACCTGCACGTACAGGCCGACCACCACGGTCAGGGCGAACAGCACCCCACCGGCCAGGAAGATGGTCGCAAACAAGGCCAGCCGACTGCGGTCGAAGAACAAATCGAGCGGCACGATGGGGTTCTCCGCCGTGCGCTCCACCACGACAAAGGCCACGAAAGCGCCCAGAGCGATTGCACCCGAACCGATCGTCGGGGCCGATAGCCAGCCCTTCTGAGCCCCCACTGAGAAGCCGAAAATCGCCGCGGTACACATCAACGTGGCCAGCACAGCCCCGGTGGCGTCGAGCTTCATTCGCTCCTTCTGGGTTTCCCGCAGCCCGGTGCAGGACAGGTAGATCACCAGTAGCCCGAGCGGCACGTTCACCAAAAACACGAGGCGCCACGAGACCGTGATGAGCGCCCCGCCCACTACCAGGCTCGACACCGCGCCGACAGCGGCCGTCACGCCCAACAACGCCACCGCGGCGTTGCGCACCGGCCCCTTCGGGAACGTCGTCGCTATCAGTGCCACACCGGTCGGTGTGCTGGCTGCCGCGGTTGCACCCTGTACCAGCCGGGCCGCTATGAGGATGTTCCCGTCCCAGGCGATGCCGCACACCGCCGAGGCGATGGTGAACAGCACGGTCGCAACGACGAAAGTGCGCTTCCGCCCAAAGACGTCACCCAGACGACCGCCCAGCAGCATCAGCCCGCCATATGTCAGCACGTAGGCGATGATCACCCAGCTCTGCCCGGCGTCAGACAGGTTCAGCTCGTTCTGGAGCTGAGGAAGCGCGACAATCGCGATGGTGCCGTCCATCATCGCCATCAGTTGCATGCCGGCAAGGGCGATAAGCGCGGCGGTAAGCGGGCGAGACGGCAGCGTCGGGAAGTACCTGCTCAGCCGGCCTAGCGTGGTCGGATTGGCGGGCATGGGGTCGCTCCGCTCTGCGTCGTTGAGTGCCGTCACGGTGGACCACGCTACGGCAACCTTAGGAATTGCTGGCCGCAAACCAACCAGATAGGCATTCTCGGTCACCGGGTAAGCCAAGCTCAAAACGCCTAATTGGCAGTGCGTCGGAAACAGCACCGAGCGACTCCTCCAGCAGCTCCCCGGCAGCCGCGAAGACCGCCGATACTCTGGGAGCTAAGTCTGCGAGGCGAGGTGCACTTGCCTAAACTTCTGGTTTCCAGGCCGCTAGCGCGGATATCGGCGCTATGCTGCCGGGCGGCTGAGCCGGGGGATGGGACGCTGCCGCTTTCATTTCGCAGAACGCGTACGGGTAAGTGAAAGGCTAACGATCCGCGATGAAGTTTGTGCTGGCAAGCTATGGAACTCGCGGCGATGTCGAGCCCTGCACCGCCGTCGGCTGCGAGTTGCTGCGCAGAGGCCACGAAGTGCGCGTTGCGGTCCCGCCTGACCTGGTTGGCTTCGCCGAGGCGGCTGGGCTTGCGACGGTCGCGTACGGACCGGATGCGCGGACGTGGCAGGACCTGCACCGCGACTTCTTGACGCATCTATTCCGCAACTTCTGGAAGATCCGGGATCTGATCAGCTTGGGGCGCGAAGATTGGCAACTGCTTACCCGGAGCTGGGAGGAGATCAGCACGACGCTGATGTCGCTGGCGGACGGGGCCGACCTGTTGCTCACCCTCGTGATTGGCCAGGAGCCCGCGTCCAATGTTGCGGAGTATTACGACATTCCGCTGGCCATGCTGCATACCACGCCGATGCGGGCCAACGGCCAACTCCTGCCATTCCTGCCGGCGCCGCTGGCACGCTCCGCAATGACCGTGTACGACTGGCTGGGTTGGCCCGTGACGCAGAAACTCGAGAACGCGCAGCGCCGTAAACTCGGCCTGCCGAAGGCGATCGGGCTCTGGTCGCGACGGATGTCGCAACGCGGATCGCTGGAAATCCAGGCCTACGATGAGGCGTGTTTTCCGGGGCTGGCAGCCGAATGGGCGAAATGGGATGGCCAGCGGCCCTTTGTCGGCGCGCTGACGATGGAGTTGCCGACGGATGCCGATGAGGAGGTCGCCTCATGGATTGCCGCGAGAACACCGCCGATTTTCTTCGGCTTTGGCAGCACGCTCGTCGAATCTCCCGCCGAGACGATCGCCATGATCGGCGCGGCGTGCGCGCAGTTAGGCGAGCGGGCGTTGGTCTGCTCCGCCGAGAGTGACTTCAGCGACGTCCCCCATTTCGAGCACGTCAAGGTGGTCGGCACGATGAATTATGCGGCCGCCTTTCCAGCCTGCCGCGCGGTCGTGCACCACGGTGGCGCAGGTACGACGGCGGCAGGACTGCGCGCCGGAGTCCCGCAGTTGATCCTTTCGACGTTTCTCGATCAGACGCTCTGGGCAGCTCGGGTCAAACGACTGAAGGTGGGCACCGTCGGGCGCCTTTCCGCCACCGAAGAATCGATGGTCGCGGACCTGCGCACCATCCTCGCCCCGCAATGCGTCGCGCGGGCGCGCGAGATCGCCAGCCGGATGACCAAGTCCGCCGAAAGCGTTGCGGTGACCGCTGATCTCCTGGAAGAGTTCGCGCGCCAGAGGCGTGTTGGCTGATCGGCCCCGGCTGGGGGAAGCTCGCCACGGATGCACGACATGATCGATCGCCGTGTGTGGGCGTGTCGGCAAGGCTTAGCCCGCAGTCACACTGGCGTGCACGGTGAGCGGCTCGATTTTTCGCGAAACTCGCTCTGATACCGGCTTTGAGTTCACTGAAAGTGCCTGTCCTGCAAGGGATAATGAGTCAGCTGACGATCCTTTATCCGAATGGGAAGCACTTTCTAGGCTACCGCGGCGCACTCTGCTGGTGCTGGGCATCGCCGACAATCTGCAGCATGTCAACTGCCAACGAGCGCGCGGTCGGCCAGCGCTCCGATCACCGGTGCCAACAGTCGGGGGTATTCGGCCGTCAGGTGATCCCAATCGCTGTACACCAAGGTGTTGCCTACGATGACTGGGCAGCGGGCAGCGGTGCAAAACAGATTGGTGATGTCGGCGTAGTGTCCGCCGCCGGCTTTGGTGGCGGTGGACTCAGCCGCGATGCCAGGTTCGTTCACCGCCGCCGACCTTGGCGCCGAGCAGGCGGGAGCGTCATCGAGGTGTGCGGACAAACAGATCGGCACCGCTGAGTGTGGGTCCGGGGTCGGCCCGAGCACCAGCACCTGCGCACCAGTGCCGTGCAGCTGCTGCACGAGGTGGGTCAGACTGTCGATCCACGCCGGGTCGTATGACGTGAAACCTGGCTGCCAACCTTGGCCGGCCGGGTACTCCCGCGACATGGTCACCACGACCAGCCGCGGGTGCTCGGCGCGTAACCGGTCGATGATCTGATCGTGCCACTGCTCGCAGGCGGCGTAGATCAGGCGACGGAGGGGGTTGGTGAGGGTCAAATTCATCGGTGGGCAGCCCGCCCTGGTCAGCATCTCCAGCCGCCAGCGCCGCTGCGCGGCGACCTGCTGGAGCGCCGGAGCCCACATCGCGGCGTTGGAGTCGCCGACCAGGGCCACCGTCGTCGTCGAGGTGGTATCGCCGGCCGCGCACTCAGGCTGTCCGGCTTGGAAAAAAGTGCGCATACAGCTATTGATGAACAAGGCCTCGCGTAGGGCTGTCGCGTCGGCAAGCGGCGGGTCGAGGTTCGACGGTACGGCCTTCAAGTCGGCGGCTGCCGCGACTGCGGCCTGCACCTGGGCGAACGCGTGCTGTACCGCGGCGTTGTACGCGCCAACGCCGTGGCCGGCGGCGGGCGGCGCCGCGGTGATCGTCAGCGGCGCTGCGGGCGCGCCGCGGCCGACCGGGGCAGGCACCAATACCAACAGCACCACGCCCACGCAGACCGCTACCGCGGTGGCGACACCGCCAAGCGCAAGGCTGGCGACGGGAGACCGGCGCAGGGCGCCGGCGAACCGTAACGGGTTCTCGATGAGATGCAAGGTGAGCACCGCCAGCGCGCCGGAGACGAGGGCTGTTGCCAACCGGCCGGCCAGCCCGAGCGAGTGGCCCAGCAGTGGCGGTGCGAGCAGCAGTACCGGCCAGTGCCACAGATACCACGAGTACGACACCCGCCCGACCGCGCGCATCGGCGACAAGCCCAGGACGCGGCCGCATCCCTGAGGAGCTGAGGCACAGCCGGCGCCGATCACCAGCGCCGTGCCGAGCACGGGCAACAACGCCGCGGTACCCGGATAAGGTGTGGTTGCGCTCAACAGGGTGCAGGCCAGCAGGATCAGGGCCAGCCCTGCCCATCCCACGATCACGGCAGATGTTGCCGGCAGTCGGCGCCACTGGCCGGCGGTGAGGGCCACCAAGCCGCCAATTGCCAACTGCCAGGCCCGTGTGGGCAGCGAAAAGAACGCCACGGAAGGCACCACGTAAGTGACCGCCAGTGACAGCGCGAACGACACCGCCGCGACCAGCGCAAGGACCACCAGATACGGAGTTTCCGACGAGGCGGGTTCGCTTCTGGTGCGCCGACGCACACACCGGATGAGCCAAGCCGTACCGATGATCAAGGCCGGCCACACCAGGTAGAACTGCTCCTCTACGCCCAAAGACCAATAGTGCTGGAATGGCGATGGCGGTGAGAAGGCGTCGAAGTAGTTACGTAGTTGTAGAACGAACCGGTAGTTGCCGACATACAACGCGCTGGCGATGCCGTCACCGATGACGGTCCGGACCTGCAGCGGGGGTAGCAGGACAGCCGAGCCGATCGCGGTAACGACGCCGACCGCGGCTGACGCCGGCAGCAGTCTTCGGGCCCGCGCCCCGTAGAAGCGGCCCAGCCGCACGGTGCCGGCGGTGCTCACCTCGCGCCACAGCAGCCTGGTGATCAAGAAGCCCGAGATAACGAAGAACACGTCCACGCCGATGAACCCGCCACCCACACCGGGCACATCAGCGTGAAAGAGGACAACGGCCACCACCGCCACGGCGCGCAGGCCCTCGATGTCCTGGCGAAATTCCGTCTGCGCCAACCGCTGACCCTGCACCCGTTCGATAGGGCTGACGCTGTCGGCCTGGTGCAAGGTCACCAACTTCGTAAGAGGACGCGTCCTTCGAACAGATTACACTCCGGCATGAATCGTCCTGGAAATCCTGGAGGCCTCTCGTCTGCCACGAGTCTAGTGGAGTCGTATTGCTGGATTTTCATGTAGGTGCCCGGGGCCATCGACACCCCTGCGCTACGCAGGACGGTGCAGATGGGCTCGACCCCGAACTCATCGCGGTTGGCGTCGATGAAGTCGATTATCTCTTGTGTTGGCGGTCGAGCTCCGTCCCGAAGAAACTCGTCGCTCGCTTCAGAACCTCCAACGTTATCTTGGGCGGGGCCGGCTGTTTAGCGGCGTGAGCTGGGCGTTTGCGTCGTGGACGGTGTCCGTGACGTGGGTGGCAGCGATGCGATTGACGCGGAGCTGTCCGTGTAGGAGCGCGATCTGGTTCCGCAGTTGGCGGGTTTCGTCGTCGAGTTCGCGAATGCGTTCGTGTGCGAGTGTGAGGCGTTGGCGCAGCGAGGCGTCGGACCCGGGCTCGATCCGGGCAGGTGCCGACGCCGACGGCTCCGATATGGCGGTCAGCTGGCGGAGTTGGTCGCGCAGTTCGGGCTGGGCATACAGCCATGAACGGGAGACGCCGGCGTGGGCGGCGATCTGCATGACGGTGCGCCGCTGGCCGGTTTCGCCGAGTTCGTGCAGGGCTTGTCGGGCGCGTTCGAGGGTGTCGGCGCGACGGCGTTGGGCAGCGGCCACGAGGTGGTGGCTGTTGTCACGGCGCATCGGATGATTCCTTCCGGCAACATGTTTCGCTGCCCGCTGAGGTGCACCGGCAGTCGTGTTGGTCGGCTTCGAGGGTGGTGATGATGGTGAGCAGGTTGGTTTCGACGGTGCGGTTCATCTCCGCAAGGCGGGTATGACCGTCGGTCTCGGCGCGAGCGATCAGCGCGCGGGTGCCGTCGAGCTGCTTGCGGTGCTGGGGCAGGAATTCGGCAGTCGTGACGAATAGCGGGCAAGTCAGGCATGCGTTGGCATGCGGACACGATTTCTGTAGCGGCAGGCCGCAATAGCCGTTGGGCAGCGCCATTTTCGCGCGAGCGAGGTTCTGTTTCATCCATTCGCCGTCGGCGAGCGGTCCGTCGAGCGTGGTGTCGACGGGCTCACCACGGATGTTGATCTTCTGGGCGCGTTCCCACTGCTCACGAATGGTGCCGTCGGCCAGGCGGGCATAGACAGCCGTCATGGTGTGGCTGGTGTGGTCGAGCAGCCGTCGGACCACTTCTTGCGGCACGTCATGGTTGATCCACCGAGTGGCTGCGGTGTGCCGGAACTGGTGAGCGGTGACATGGACTGGCTGACCGAGTTCGTCTGTGAAACCGCACTTTTCGAGCCACTGCCCGAGCTGGAGGTGGAACGTCGCGGTGGGGATGGGCAGGTGGCCGTCGGGATTGGCGCTGCTGCGCGGCAACAGCACACCGGTAGTGGGGAACCGTTGCCGGGTGCGTGCCTGCTGCTCCTGGATCATGGTGGCCAGTTCGTCGTCGATGGGTACCACCGCGTCGCGGCGCATCTTGTGGTTGCGGTAACGCAAATAGACGGCGCCCTGTGGGTCGCGGACCAGGCAGTCCAGTCCCAGCCGGGTGGCGTCGCCGATGCGCAGGCCGGTGCGGATGAGGATCTCCACCAGCAGCCGGATCCGCGGGTCGCTGATCTGGTCGAGGTTGGCTGGGCTTTCCAGCTGGTGCATGACGAACTCGGGAATTGCTCGCGGTGCCGGTGTCTCGTCGCGGCGGGGTTGGTCGCTGGGATACAGCTGTGCCTCAGCCGGCAGCGATGCCCACCGGTGCTGGCGCACGGCATAAAGAAACCCCGTCACGCAGCCGATGTCGGTGCTGCGGGCCTTCGGGTGCGGGATTTCGACCGCCAGTCGGGCCAGATAGGCCTCCAACGCCGCCCGGTCGAGCACATTCGGGCCGGGCGAGCTCACCAATCCCGGTGTCAGCCGCGACAACCGCACCAGTGCAATGCGGTCCCGGCGCAGCTGCCCCAGCCCGACTCCGCACGACATTCGCCAGCGACACCACCGTTTGACCAGCTCTAGCAGCCACGGTGGTTGCACCGCGGTGAAATCCAGGCGGGCCCGGTCATGACCGCAAACACCGAGCCGCCGTAGCCGCCACACGTCACGCTCGTATTCGCTGTCCCAGCCGGTCCCGTCGCGCAGGTCGAGCAGGCACTCGATCGCGTAACCGAGGAATGCGCGCGGGGTGTGCAGTGCGGCCGCGGTCGGCAGCCCGGCCAGCCAGTCATCGAGCGGACGCTCCAGCAGCGACTCGGCCCCAGTTGCCGACAAGTGGTCCAGCAGCGGCTTGATCGATCGCGGTGTTGTGCGGGTTCGGTTCGCATCGACCCGGCATTGCAACGCGTAGCCGATCTCCAGCCGCAACTGCGGCGCCAGCAGCCGCAAGTCGAAGCGGTCCTCACCGTAGCTGGCGCAGTAGGCGATGAACTCCGCCGACGACGGGCGACCACGCAGCCGCCAGCGCCTGTGGTGGGAATGACACCAGCCCGCGTCCAGTTCGGCCCACAACGCGCACCCCGGGATGGCGCACACCGCTGCCGGTGCGCCGGCCACCTGCGGCGTCCACTGATCCACCGCCGGGCGTCCGGCCCTGTCCCAGACACGAGAATGCTCGTAGCACAACCGATACCGATGCTGCCCGAAACCACAACCAGGCACCAGGCACGATTGCAGCGGCCGGTAACCCATCACCTCTGGATCAGCGGTCGCCGCCCACGCTTGCCGGTCCGGGCGACCCGCCTTTCTCCACCGGCCCAGATGGGCCGGGCAGAGCCCGCCGTAGCGACTCGAACGCACACACCCGGGCACCGCGCACGCGGGCGACCCCAGAATCGGATCCGCCACGGCGGGCACCAGCACCTCAGCCCGGAACTCCGGCCGCACCGCCGCACCCAAACGCGCAACCCAGCCCGATCCGATCGGGGCCGCCAGCGCCTCGATGCTCACAGCGACCCATCCCGATCGACCAGCCACCCTGCAGCCACTAACGCGCGGCGCGCGTCTTCGACCTTCAGATGCGCATACGCGTCACTGGTCGTGGCAATCGAGGCATGACCCAACAGATGGGCCACCACCTCGACCGGCACCTTGCGGCGCAACAATTCTGTCGCATACGAGTGGCGAAAAGTATGCGGCCCAAACATAATTCCGGTCCGCTCCCGCAATCGGCAGACCAAATCGTAAACGCTGGCATAGGTCAGCGGACCCCCGATAGGACCTGACCACAAGTTGACGAACACGTAATCGCTGTCCAGCTCGCCGTACTCGCCGTGCAGGTAATCCGCATACAGCCGGATCACCGCGATCGACACCGGCACCTGCCGACCTCCGCCCTTGGCTCGAGCACGATTCGCATTGACCCGCGACACCACCGACACCAGCCGAGCCGCGGCGTCGATGTCGCTGTGCCGCAACCCCAATGCCTCACCAACCCGCAGCCCCGATGCAGCCAGCAGGGAAAACAGGAACCGATCCCGCAGCCGATCACACGCCGCTACGATCGCCGCGGTCTGCTCCGCATCCAGCGTGTCCGCGATGCACCGCTCGGCGCGCATCCTGATCCGCCTGGCACGTTCTGGCCGAGACCCCAGGTGCGCCAGCAACGGTCGCCACGACCCACCATGCGCCGTGCGCCGCTGCCAGGCCGTCAGAAGATCCCCCAGATCCACGCCGTGGCGCTGATGGAACTCATAGAACGCCGAGATCGCCGACAACTTCCGGTTTACCGTCGCCTCCGAGCACACGCTCTCAGTGGTCGGCAACACCGCCACGTTGCCTACCCGCGCCGATGCCGGCAACCGCAGCCATGCCACGAACCGGCCCACGTCTTCCAACCGCACCCGCGACCACACCACGCCGCGCTGGTCAAGGAACTCAAACCAATCCCGCAGATCATGGGCGTAGGCCTTGACCGTGTTCGGTGAGCGCTCGACCGCGTGCAGATGCGCCAAGAACCCCTCGACCGGCCCCACCACCGTCGAATCCTGATCGACCAGGGTCCACGACTGCGGATCACCGAACGGCATCACCACCGGCTGCACCCGCAGACCAAGACACGTCACAGACACCGAAGATAACTGGTCCACAACGCATTTCCCGGCACCTTGAACAGCGTGTCGTCTACATCGTGGACGGTCTCCTTAGGGCCTCAGATAACGTTGGCACGCTTGAGTTCTCGGTTCTCCTGCTCAAGGTCTTTGATCCGCCGCGACTCCGCAGTCGACATCCCTGGGTGCGAATCCGTCGACGATATCGGCCCGACGCACCCAGGAGCGCACCGACTGGGCAAAACTTCTGCATTTCAGGCTCGATGGCGGGGGTATTGTGGTTGTGCCGCCATGCGGCTGACCAGGGGGACGGGAGGCTCCCGCTTCACATTTCGCATAACACGCAATGGGGACTGAACGCGAGGGTTCTTGGTGAAGTTTGTGCTAGCAAGCTATGGGTCTCGCGGCGATGTCGAGCCCTGCGCCGCTGTCGCCCGTGAGTTGTTGCGCCGGGGGCACGAAGTTCGCATGGCCGTCCCGCCCAACCTCGTTGGGTTCGCGAATACGGCTGGGCTTCCCGCGGTCGCTTACGGGCTCGATACGCAGGTCGTGGTGGAAGCGCAGGTCAACTTGGCGACGTTTTTTTCGCGCAACTTCTGGAGGATCCCGGATCTGATCAGGTCGTGGCGCGAACTTTGGCAGCTCGATCGCCAGTGCTGGCGGGAGATGAGCACAACGCTGACGTCGCTGGCGGAGGGAGCCGACCTGCTTGCCACCAGCGTGAGTTTCGAGCATCCCCCTGCCAACATCGCGGAGTATTACCGCATTCCGTTGGCCACGCTGCACCACCTCCCGGCGCGGCCCAACAGCCAGCTCCTGCCATTCCTGCCGGCGCCGCTGGCACGCTCCGCCATGGCGGTATACGACTGGCTGGGTTGGCGCCTGGAGAAAACGACCGAGGACACGCAACGCCGTGAACTGGGCCTGCCGAAGACCACGGGACCTTCGCCGCGACGGATCGCCGAACGTGGATCGCTGGAAATCCAGGCCTACGACGAGGTGTGCTTTCCGGGGCTGGCAGCCGAGTGGACGAAATGGAATGGCCGGCGGCCCTTTGTCGGCCCGCTGACGATGGAGTTGCCGACGGCCGCCGATGACGAGGTCGCGTCGTGGATCGCCGCGGGAACACCGCCGATTTTCTTCGGCTTTGGCAGCACGCCGGTCGAGTCCCCCGCCGACACGCTTGCCATGATCAGCGCGGCGTGCACGCAGTTAGGCGAGCGGGCGTTGGTCTGCTCGGCCGAGAGTGACTTCAGCGACGTCCCCCAACTCGAGCACGTCAAAGTGGTGGGCACGATGAATTATGCGGCTGCCTTCCCGGCCTGCCGCGCGGTCGTGCACCGCGGCGGCGCGGGCACGACGGCTGCGGGCCTGCGCGCCGGGGTTCCCCAGTTGATCTTCTCGGCGGACCCCGGCCAGATGCTCTTCGGAGCTCAAGTCAAACGGCTGAAGGTGGGTACCGCCCGGCGCTTTTCGAGACTTACCCAGAAATCGTTGGTCGCGGACCTGCGCCGGATCCTTGCACCGCAATACGTTGCGCGGGCTCGCGAGATCGCGACCCGGATGACCAAAGCCACCGAAAGTGTTGCGGCCGCCGCCGACCTCCTGGAAGATTTCGCCCGCCAGAGGCGTTTTGGCTGATCGGCGAAGGCATCAACGGCGTCCATCGTGTTCTACTGCGACATGGCCCGGTATATGTGTGTGATCGCTTGGCTCCAAGGGTAATTCGAGTTGTTCGCCGATCCATTCGAGCAGTGAAGCCAGGCCTTCGTCGAGCGCCCACTTTGGACGCCAGTAGAGCGTGTCCTTCGCCGGCTCAATGATGCAACTCGCGGCGCGCACGTCACCGTCGCGAAATTTTGGTACGACGATCGGTTCGGGGGCGTCGCAGATGGTGGCGATCTTGCGGGCCAGCTCATGGATGGTGGTCGCGATGCCCGACCCGATGTCGAGGCAGCGTGGCTCGCCCGCAGGCTTGTGTACTGTTGCGAACATCGCGTCGACGACATCATCAATAAAGACGAAATCGCGCACGATGCGACCGTCTTCGTAGACCTCCAACGGGCGTTGCTCGCCCGCCGATCGCGCGAAGAGACTGACTATCCCTGTATAGGCATTGGTCAGCGACTGGCCCGGCCCGTAGACATTCTGCAGACGCAGCACACTGAGACTGGTGTCATGCGCGGCCGTCCAGGCCGCCAGCATATGCTCTTGGGCGAGCTTGGTCGCTGCGTAAATATTGGTAGGTCGGGGCTCGGTCTGGCCCGCGCAGCTCGGAAGCGGCACCGCAGGTTCACCGGTGGGCCCCTGTGGATCCCAGATACCCGCCACGAGTTGAGTATGGGTACGAAGCCGGGGATAGAAGGTTTGTGTGCCGCAACGCCACGCGCCCTCGCCGTAGACAGCCCGTGACGACGCCAGGACGAGCTGATCGGGCACGAGTGCTGAGCGGCCCAGGGCGTCAAGAAGCTGGGCGGTGCCCACCACGTTTACCGAGCCGTGGCGCGTCGCCTGGGAGAGCGACTGTGCCGTTCCCGTTTCGGCCGCCAAATGGACGATCTGGGTAGGACGAAACAACCGAAGCACCGCATCCCAGTCCGGGGCATGGGTGACATCGCCGGTGAACAAGCGCACGGATGGCGGCAGGTCGATCGCTCGATGTGCGGCGTGCACCTGCGGATGCAAGACGTCCATGACAGCGACGTCGTAGCCGGCTTTCACGAGACGGTGTGTGAGCGCGGAGCCAATAAATCCCGCCCCACCGGTGACGAGCACAGATGTTGACAAAAGCCGAAGCCTCCGGTTCGTCTGCAGAAAAAGTAGGTAACTGACACGCGTCGCCCAGAGTGCGGTCCGGTTCGATCATATCCGGACCGCACCCGTCAACAGCCGGACTGCGGTACTCGAGGTGGTTACGACGGACCGCGATCGTTGCAGAAGCAGTACATACGCCAGCAAAATTCCCCACTTCGCAACAGCCGCGCAGTCTTCGACAGCACCATAGAGGCGAGCCATGGCGGACTACCGCCATTCAACTCCTGGTAGCGCGGCACATTCTTCTCTAATCCGAGTGCAATCTGCTCGCTGATAACCCTCTCCGACACCAACGACATAGGGCAATCGCTCAACTCCTGATCCCACTGGGCGATTCGGTCGCGTCCGTAGCGGACATCGGCGTACACGAGATGGCCCCCTGGGCGCAGCACACGAGCAACCTCGGCGAAGAAGCGCGGCATCGACGGATAGTAGGACGAAGCCTCGATGTTGAGGACCACGTCGAAGGATTGATCGGGGAAGGGTAGGTTCTCGGCGTCGCCACATACGAAATCCAAGCCGGGCAGCTGATGCCTTGTTCGGCAGAAGTCGATGCCGACGCGGTTTAAGTCCAGCCCCGTATAAGAGGCCGGACCCAAGGTGCGCACCAAGTAGGAGGCTCCGCCGCCGTGCCCGCAGCTGACCTCCAACACCTGTTTGCCGCCCAGATCCACCTGGGTCGCCGTACGGTGATAGAGCTGAATACAGAAACGGTTGGGCTCATCAGAGGCCGCCAGCGGCAGGGCCATCGGCGGATCCTCCTCGTAGCCCATGTTGAGGAACACAAAATCATCACCGCTGGCACGGGTGACGCGGGGATAGTAGTGCTTCGCCAGGAATTTCGAGGATCCCGCGATGGTTGCCAGGCGGCTTGTGACGCTCACGGGGGTGCTCTCCTAAATATTTCGCTTTGTCGGGTGTCCAGCCGGGGCCAGTAGTGGCAGGTGCCCTACGGCTGGCCCATGCTAGCAGGAACCATGGCACCCGGCTGGCCGCAAATTCGCCACCATCCGCTCATGCTTAGTGCGGGCCTCATCCTCACCGTTGACACCCCGCACCCCAGCCTTATCAGCTGGGAACTTTCGGGATCTCAAGTCGATAAGGCGGGTGTGGGGTTAAGCTCCCGAGCGACTAGCCTTTCGGGGGTTCGCGCTTTCATCGCGCACACTGCGCACAGGAGAAGTGAAGGACTAGGATTCGCGATGAAATTTGCGCTGGTGAGCGTTGGGACACGTGGCGATGTCCAGCCCTGCGCCGCCGTCGGCTGTGAGCTGCTACGCAGAGGGCATGAGGTGCGCATCGCCGTCCCGCCGGACGTGGTTGGCTTCGCCGAGGCCGCCGGGCTCCCGGCGGTAGCCTACGGGCTCGATACGCAGGCCACGATGGAGGCGAACCGCAACTTCTGGCGGGATTTGTCCGGCAACTTCTGGAGGATTCAGCATCTGAACAGAGTGTGGCGCCAAGCTTGGGAGCCCGTTACCCAGTCCTGGGGGGACATGAGCACGACGCTGACGTCGCTGGCGGAGGGGGCCGACCTCATATTCACCGCCATGGCGTACCAGGAGATCGCCGCCGACGTCGCGGAGTATTACGACATTCCGTTGGCGACGCTGGACCATGTTCCGCTGCGGACCAACGGCCAGCTTTTGCCATTCCTGCCGGCTCCGTTGGGCCGCTTCGCAATGACGGTCGTCGAGTGGTTGGTGTGGCGGCTTTGGAAGAAGGCCGAGGACGCACAGCGTCGTGAACTGGGCCTGCCGAAGGCCACAGGCCCCGCGTCGCGACGGCTCACCGAACGGGGATCGCTGGAAATCCAGGCCTACGATGAGATTTGCTTTCCCGGGCTGGCAGCCGAATGGGCGAAATGGAACGGCCAACGGCCTTTTGTCGGCGCGCTGACGATGGAGGTGCCGACGGATACCGATGACGAGGTCGCGTCGTGGGTCGCCGCCGGAACACCGCCGATTTACTTCGGGTTCGGCAGCATACCGGTCGAATCTCCCGCCGACACGCTTGCCATGATCAGTGCGGCGTGTGCGCAGTTAGGCGAGCGGGCATTGGTTTGCGCCGGCTGGACCGACTTCGGCGATGTCCCCCATTTCGAGCACGTCAAGGTCGTGGGCGCGGTGAACCACGCAGCCATCCTTCCGGCCTGCCGCGCGGTCGTGCACCATGGTGGCGCGGGTACGACGGCTGCGGGCCTGCGCGCCGGAGTTCCCACGTTGATCCTCTGGATGTTGGGCGATCAGCCACTCTTGGGGGCTGCGGTCAAACGGCTGAAGGTGGGTACCGCCCGGCGCTTTGCGAGCACTACCACGAAATCACTGGTCGCGGACCTGCGCACCATCCTCGCCCCGCAATACGTCGCGCGGGCCCGCGAGATCGCCACCCGGATGACCAAACCCGCCGAAAGCGTCGCGGCGGCCGCTGATCTCCTGGAAGGTTTCGCCCGCCGGAGGCGTGTTGGCTGATCGGCGAAGACGGGCTGTCGATGGGATCGCCGCCGGGCCGGCGAAGAACGCCACGGATGCACGACATGATCGATCTTTACGTGCGGGCGTTTTCGGCAAGGCTGGGTTGCTCGCAACGGCGAACGAGATGAGCAGGCAGGAAACGAGATAACGCACGTATGGGCAGTAGTGAATCAGTGTATGACGCCATTGTCGTGGGTTCTGGCGCCACTGGCTCGTGGGCTGTCAAGGAACTGACCGAAGGCGGGCTGAAGGTTGTCCTGCTTGAGGCCGGCAGGGACCTGGACATCGCCGGTGACTTTCCTGCCGACGCGGAGATGAGTGTGATGGGGATTGTGGGGCGGGTCAAATCGGCGATTGGGGGCCAGCCGGTTCAGGCGCGATGCTCGTCTTTTTCCAAGACCACCAAGCAGTTCTACGTCAGTGACAGAGAGAATCCCTATACGACGACACGGGGAAATAAGTTCCTGTGGTTTCGGGGCCGGCAACTTGGCGGTCGCCTTCACACGTGGTGGAGACACGTCCCGCGCATGTCGGATTACGAGCTCAAAGCGGCCAGTGTTCGGGGAGACGGTCTCGATTGGCCATTGTCGTACGATGACCTCGCACCGTACTACGACGTCGTCGAGCGGACGCTCGGCGTCTACGGGAGGCCCGCAGGCATTCCCAACTGTCCGGACGGACAGTTCATCGGGCCCGCGAAAACGACCAAGGTCGAAGAAGCGTTTTTGACCAGTGTCGGGAAACGACTTCCCGACGTCCGCATGATGTATGCGCAGAAGGTCACGTACGACCACAACAGGGTTCCGCTTCCGGTCAGGCTCGCTCTGGCCACCGGTCGCCTCGAGATTCGGACAGACGCCGTCGTGAGCCGATTGCTGATCGATGCGCAGTCGGGGAAGGCGACCGGGGTTGAATACATCGAGCGATTGACGGGCACTACGCGGGCAGTTCAGGGACGGGTCGTCGTGTTGTGCGCGTCGACGATCGAGAGCGTGCGGATCCTTCTGAACTCGGAATCCGCGAAGCATCCCGCGGGTGTCGGCGGATCGTCGGGCCATCTGGGTCGCTATCTGTGCGACCACGTTGCATACACACAGACCGGCACCGTGTCTGACGGAGATGTCGAGCTCCCTTTCAACGAGGATGCGTTCGACTTCGCAGGAACGGGTCTTTACATTCCGAGCTTTTGCGAAAAGGAGTCGAAGAACTTTCCCGGCGGCTACGGAATTCAGGTCGCGATTGGCCGGGGCGCGCCGGTGTGGATCATGAGCGCGTACGGCGAAATGCAGCCCCGGTACGACAATCACGTGTCGCTGGACCCGACCGTCAAGGACGCGTGGGGGATCCCGGTAGCCAGAATCGACTGCAGTCATTCTCGAGATGACGTCAATATGGTTGCGCACATGAAGCGGACGCTTCCAGAGATTGCGGCCGCCGGTGGCCTGCAGGCCGGCAGGAACCTCGATGTCGGTCGCTGGAACATCCCCCTCCGACTGCTTCTATCCCTGTTCCTCACCGACTCCGGCGCCTCATGGCCCGGGGCAGGCATTCACGAGACCGGCGGTGCGCGCATGGGCGACAAACCAGAGGACTCGGTGCTGAACTCGTACTGTCAGTGCTGGGATGCTGACAACGTCTTCGTGACCGACGGCGCATGCTTTGTCTCGCCCGGATTCCAGAATCCCACGCTGACGATGATGGCCCTCACGGTTCGAGCGTGTCGGTTCATCGTTGGTGACTATGCGAAGTGTGTGAGCTAAATGGACTACCGGAAGGTTAGCGGGATTGACAAGCCGGTCTCGCGCATCGTCTTCGGCACCGATCGATTACGGGGCCGCGGGTTGCCCTGGCTGCCAAATCGAAGTCTTGAGCAACAGGCCTTTTCGCTTTTGGATCGGTCATTCGAGCTCGGCTGCAACACCTTCGACACCGCGCGCATCTATTGGGACAGCGAACGGACGCTGGGGGCCTGGATTCGGGAACGCCGGAACCGCGACAAGGTTGTGGTCATCAGCAAGGGATGTCATCCCCACCTCCTGTTAAGATATCCACGGCTCAGTGCGTCTGATGTGACCCACGACCTGCACGCATCCCTCAAAGCGCTCGGCACCGATTCCATCGATCTGTATCTGCTTCACTACGACCATCCAAGGGCGCGGGTCGAACCGATCATCGAACGACTCAACCGTCACATTGACGAAGGCAAGATCGGCGCGATAGGTGCGTCGAACTGGTCTCACGAGCGAATTGGCCGCGCCAACACGTTTGCCACCGGCCAAGGCTTAAGGCCATTTAGCGCGTCAAGCGTTCAATTCAGCCTTGCTGAGTGGACGAGAGCTCCGTTCCCGGGCGCGGTCACACTGGGGGGCAACGGCCAGCGTGCCGCACGAGAATGGTATTCGACACGCGGGTTGCCTGTGTTCGCATGGTCCAGCCTCGCTCGTGGGTTTTTCTCCGACCACTACGATCCGAAGAATCCAGGCGGCAACCGGGTGAGCCGGTGGTGTGCAAGGTATTTCGGTACCGACGACAACATTCAAAGACTCGAACGCGCAAGGATGTTCGCGCGGGATCATCACGTCACCGTCGCGCAGGTTGCGCTAGCCTACGTGCTATGCCACCCGCTTCAGGCGTTTGCCGTGGTTGGTTGCAAGACGTCTGAGAAGTTCGCCGAGAACATGGCCGCACTGTCACTGAAGCTGGACAAAGCCACGCTTCACTGGCTCGCGACAGGTCAGTCCTTGCAATGAAGGTTCTGACCTTCGTGAATGCCTTAGCAGCGAGTCGGCATCATCGGCCCGCACGGGCAGCAGCGTCGGTACCCGGCGAAGCGGTGATAATTTTGTGTTTCGTACACAGCATCTTTCGTATGACGGCACGATCTGGCAGAAGACAAACAGCGCGATTGGAGCATGGTGAGGCAGAACATCTCGCTGGACCAGCCCGTCGGGGCGGAGACGTGGCTGATCCCGCGCGAGGCAGACCGCCAGGTCGATGTCACCCGTCCAAGTCCGCTGACGCGCATAGGCGCGCCGCTCGGATCCCCGGTAGCCGGTGGCGTCGATGCGCTCATCGCATAACCGCCACAACTGGATCCGACCTCAAATGGCTGTGCAACGAGTGTTAGCTTATCTTACTAAAGCTTGGCGGCTTTTCCAGGGAATCGCGCTCCGGGCAATCGTCTACTTGACGCGGATTCCGCTGGTTCAAAGGATGGCTTCTTTCGGCGAGCCATACTTTTTAAGACGAATGCTGGAGAAAACAACGACGCCTGGACCCGGCGGCCGAGCAGTAGGTTACCTGTTCCGGAATCACGACCCCGGACTATCCGCAAAAGACATCTATCGAGATATTTTCTCTTCAGAGCGGTTCGAACAGGGTTACCAAAGCCAAATGGGGCAGGATATATTTCTGAATCGGTGGTTCTTCAAGAACCGAGGACCCGGTTTCTTCGTTGACGTGGGCGCATTCGACGGAGTTCTGGGCAGCAATACCTTTTACTTCGAAAAGCGCTTGCACTGGAAAGGTATTGCGTTTGAGCCCAGTCCGTCCGCATTTGAGGTTTTACGAACTACTCGATCCTGCCGTTTGATCCAAGGGTGCGCCTATTATCGGGACGGTCAGGTTCCTTTCCTTGCACTCTCAGAGAGAGCGCAGCACAACGGCGCTACGTCGCGTCCATTTCGCAGCGAGCTACCGATGATATTCGACTCGATCCATGGGGGCGCCATGCTGGGTGGAATACCTGAGCACATGAATCAACTTCAGTGGGTGGAATCGATACGCGGGCCCATGAAACTCAACCAAACTCTGGCGACCGTGTCATGCTATCGTATCGATACCGTGCTCAATGATTCCGGTGTGCAAATCGTGGATTACCTGTCAATCGATGTCGAAGGTGCTGAGCTCGAAGTTCTGCGTGGCATTGACTTCGAGAGGGTGCACGTCAACGTCATAGGCATAGAGCACAATCATAGGTTCTCCGAAGTTTATGATTTGCTAACAACGTCAGGCTTCGAGTATCACGGCATGCTTTTCTATGACGAAATCTTTGTACACAAACGCCCTCGTTACACTTGGGACGTCTAGCGGGGGACGTCGAGCGGGATCTTTCGCGTGGGTGACCTGCTGGCCTGGGCAGCCCTCGACGGAGCGCGGAACCAACCGGTGGCGGTGGCGGTGGCGAACAGCACCCGTGATCGGACACGCGGTCAAGCCCGGCCTGGTCGTGATTTGGTCGGGGGCGGCTCGACCTGGCCCGAACACCGACAGCCGGCGTAACGGTGCAATGATGGGGCGGAAGACAACGAGCGGTGATTGGAGCGTGGTGGGGGGAAGCATCTCGTTGGGCCAGCGCGTCGAGGCGCTGACATGGTTGATCTCGTTCAGGGCACGGCAGATCAACGCCGCCCGAGCGCACGTCGGTTCATGGCTTCGCAACCGGAGGGGCCACTCGGGCCGGGGCATCGCTCCCGCCGATCGCGCCGCCCTGCGTGCGACAAATCCCGAGCTCCAGGCGCTACGTCAGCGCTATGCCGGAGTGCAAGACATCATCCGCACATCGCCCGTTTGGCGTCCTGGTCATGTCGCGCCGGAGGATCTGCTCCATTTCCGAGGTGACAATGCCTACGTCTTCCAGTTTCGGGACAACAATACGCCGGAAAAATATGTTCTGACATATTTGTATTTGAAAACCATCGACGCGCTGGGCCTTCTCGACCTCCTCACCGAGGACGGTGACTACGGCGTATTTACGTTTCCGACAGGCGACACCGACAAGGACGGAAATAAGAGATTCGTCAGCCGCGACCTCCTGGATTCGGTCTGTGAGCTGCTATTCCTGGAGCGGGCGCTGCAGATCTCGCACCGGCAGGGGTTGAAGGTGCTCGATATCGGCGCGGGATACGGCAGGCTTGCCTACCGCGCCGTCACGGCGCTTGGCAACATCGAAACCTATTTTTGCATCGACGCTATCCCGGAGTCGACCTTCATTTCCTCGTATTACCTGTCGAGAAAGGGCGCGGCACATACGCGTGTCGTCGCGTTCGACGATCAGCAGGATCTCGTCGCCGGAACGATCGACCTAGCGATCAACATCCATAGCTTCTCCGAATGTTCGATCGAAGCTGTCGATTACTGGGTCTCCCGATGCGCCGAGTTGAAGATCGAATATCTTTTTATCGTCCCCAACATGAGCACAGATGGGGAAAAGGCCGTACGGTTGATCAACGGAATCGATTTCAGTCCATTACTCGCAAAATATGGTTACCAGTTGTGTCATGTCGAGCCGAAATACGGAAACCCAGAGGTGCAAAAATATGGAGTTTCCCCTAAATGGTATTACCTTTTTCGCGCCGCATAAGCGTGGTCAGCGCCGTTATATTTCTTGAATTCGCGTACCGAGTCGATCGGATTCTGCGTCTTCCCGCTGTTGCGGGTGAACTCGTGGTCCGTCGGCTCGTGCGAGTCCGCTCGTAGGTGTGTGATCACTTCTGCGCAAACGCCCACACCGAGACGGGATAGTTGGGTTCGTTGTGCAGGGAATGCCACCAGCGCCGGTACCGAGTCCAGCGAGTAAAATTGGCGCGGGCACAGGCCATATTTCCCCAAGAACCGGTGCGGATCCGCTCCAGATCGAAGCCGCACTCGGCCAGAAAGTATCGCATGCCGGTTTCGGTCCAGCGCGAACAGTCGACCGGCGCGTGGTGAACCCGAATCAGAAAAGGAGTGGTCGTCAGAAAGTAGCCGCCGGGGCGGAGCATTTGATACACATGCTTTCCGGCACGGTAAGGCCACAACAGATGCTCGAACACCTGCTCCGCCAAGATCAGATCGAACTGCTCGGTCAAGGCGGACGTGCAGATGTCGAATTCGGGATAGTGAACCGATCGGTAAGTCTTGAACTGCTCGATGCGGCCCCAGTAATCACCGGAAAGCTCCAGTGCGCTGAGTTGGTGAGGCTGGACACTCTGCACCAGTTTCCGCGTTTCACGGTCCATCACTCTGCGAACCCAATAGACCGACGGGTCCGGCCAAAACAGACGACGATACAGGCGCGGTAACAGCGCATAGCCAGGCAATGACTTGACTGAGGTCGGTGTCGTCAAGCGCTGGCCGCGGCCAGCCAAGTGAGCTTCGTCTTCGCCTAAGTCACTCATGGTGCGATCTCCCCTCGTCGTAGCGCGAACCGCCAAATATATAACCCTGATGTGTCGTTCCGCGCGGCAAGTTGCGAAACTGCGAAGTAGGCCACCATCCCAAACCGCGTGCTCTGGAAGGCTCTACGTGCGTACCCGGCTGCGCTCGGCGCAGCGCCGCTCGCAGCTCACCGAACTCATGGCAGCCAGCTGAGCACATGACTTCGATGAAGACTGTGCTCCCGCGGGTCGTCAGGGCCGACCAGGATGAGTGTTCGTTCGGAGTTCCGCGCCCGAGACATCATGTGAAGAGCCATTCTATCGGTGTCTTCCGACTGAAAGCCGACTTTGATCGTTATTTGGAAGTGTGCAATAGCTCGGTTGGCGAGGTAGCCATGAACCGATTCACTTCGAACCAGTCGAGTACGCTATGGCCTCGGCCGCTCGTTCCATGCCGTTGCGGATCACCGGGACGATTCCATCGGGTTGTGTTCCGATATTCTCGATCACGCGGGAGGTAGTGGGCTAAGCTGCCGGGCGGTTGAGCAGGGGGCACGCGGGGTTCCCGCTTTCATTTCGCAGAACGCGCACGGGAAGTGAGAGGCTAAAGATCCGCGATGCGGTTTGTGCTGGCAAGCTATGGAAGTCGTGGCGATGTCGAGCCCTGCGCCGCCGTCGGCCGTGAACTGCTGCGCCGGGGGCACGAAGTGCGCGTGGCTGTCGCGCCTGACCTGGTTGGCTTCGCCGAGTCGACTGGGCTTGCGGCGGTCCCCTACGGGCTAGAAACGCGACGGTGGGTAGATGGGCAACGCGACTTTGAGACGTCTTTATTCCGTCACTTCTGGAAGATCCGGGAGTTGATCAAGTCGGGGCGCAAAAGTTGGGAGTTGTTTACCCAGTCCTGGGAGGACATCAGCGCGACGCTGATGTCGCTGTCAGAGGGGGCCGACTTGCTGTTCACCGGCGTGCCTTTCGAGGGGTCTGCCGTCAACGTCGCGGAGTATTACGACATTCCGTTGGCCACGATGCATACCTGCCCGACGCGGCCCTACGGCCAGGCGGTGGGCCGCATCGCAGGGACGGTCGTCGAGTGGCTGGTTTGGCTCCTTTGGAAGAAGTTTGAGGACGCACAGCGCCGTGAACTCTGCCTGCCGAAGGCCAAATCCCCCTGGCAGCGGCGGATCGCCCAACGCGGATCGCTGGAAATTCAGGCCTACGATGAGGTGTGGTTTCCCGGGCTGGCAGCCCAATGGGCGAAATGGAATGGCCGGCGGCCCCTTGTCGGCGCGCTGACAATGGAGGTGCCGACGAATGCCGATGAGGAGGTCGCGTCGTGGATTGCCACCGGAACACCGCCGATTTACTTCGGGTTTGGCAGCATACCGGTCGAATCCCCCGCCGATACGCTCGCCATGATCGGCGCGGCGTGCGCGCAGTTAGGCGAGCGGGCGTTGGTTTGCTCGGCCGAGAGTGACTTCAGCGACGTCCCCCGCTTCGAGCACGTCAAGGTGGTGGGCGCGGTGAACCACGCGGCCATTTTTCCGGCCTGCCGAGCGGTCGTGCACCATGGTGGGGCGGGCACCACGGCCGCGGGCCTTCGCGCCGGAGTTCCCACGTTGATCCTGTGGATGTTGGCGGATCAGCCGCGCTGGGCAGCTCGGGTCAGACGGCTGAAAGTTGGCTCTGGAAGACGCCTTTCGGCCGCTACCACAGAATCTTTGGTCGCGGACTTGCGCACCATCCTCACGCCGGAATACGTCGCGCGGGCCCGCGAGATTGCCACCCGGATGACCAAACCCGCTGAAAGCGTTGCGGCGGCCGCTGATCTCCTGGAAGATTTCGCCCGCCAGAGGCGTGTTGGCTGATCCGCGGAGGCGGCCGTCGGGATGATCGGCGCGGGCCAGCGAGTCAGGCTTACCCGGTCTTGAGCAACCAAGATGCCGCGGTGTGGCGACAATGGATCTCGGATGCTACGGAGTCCTCATCGCGGTGGGGGCCTTCCGCTGCGCAAGCCCACGTGAACGCTAATCCGTTCGCCCAGCAGATACTTCGGGCAACATGATCGGTATTTGGCTAGCTGGCGAAATGCGCCTGATTCACGTGTGCGGCCACCCGCAAGGCGTTGGCCGCGATCGTCAAACTGGGATTCAAACCGGTGCTGGAGGGAAAGAACGACCCGTCCACCACGTAGAGGTTGTCCACTTCGTGCGCACGGTTGTGTGGATCCAGCACACTGGTTTTGGGATCGGTACCAAAACGGCACGTGCCGCAGACGTGAGCCAGCGCCGCGTTGTTTGTGGCACCGCGCAGGGTGATTCTGCGAAACGGCTCGAAGGTCTTTTTGAACTGCTGCAAAAACACCGCCCGGCGCTCGATCTCACTGGCGTGCAAACGATACTGAAGTCGCAGCCGCTGGCGGCCGTCCGAGCCTGGCTGATCCGATGGCAGCACGCGGTTATCCAGATAGGGCAGATCTTCCAACATCGCCGCCAGCACCAGTCCGCCGCTGAAGAACCGCTCGTAGATCGGGCGCGCCGCCGGTCTCATCAGGCGCAGCGCCTTGGCCTGCCAGCCGGGGTGGTTGGTCAGCGCCTCCATGGGCGGCATCGCGCCACCTGACTGCACGGTGCCGTATTTCTGCCCCTCCCAGAAATAAAAATCGCTCAGCCCGATCTGCTTGTTCTCGGCTGTGATCTTGGAACCGCGATGCGGCCAGACCTCGATAAAGTCAACTAAATGACGCATCAAGTTGCGGCCCACCCAGTCCGAGCCGTTGGCCAGTCCGTTTGGCCAGTCGCCGGACCGGGAATTGAGCAGCAGCACCGGGGTGATCAGCGCACCGGCGGCCAACACCACCACCTTGGCCTTCAGCGCCAGCATGCCGCAGCGATGTTGGCAGGTCACTTGGCGGACCCCGGTGCGGTCGGCGTCGAGGCGCACGACCCGACATTCGGTCAGCAGCTGGGCGCCGTGCTCGGCAAGGGCCGGCACCAGGCAATTGCGGGCGGCATCATTTTTGCACGACTGGTCGCACAGATAACTCTGACAGGTGGCACAACCATCGGTGTAATCACAGGCCATCGGCAGGTGATAGGGAT
>NZ_JBOHHI010000188.1:0-9425 GCF_050700595.1 Mycobacterium sp. | reverse complement strand
AGGATGTGGTAGCCGATCTCGGCGGCTACCGCTTGCGCGATCGACCACACGAGTGGGTGAGTTAGGGGGCGGGAGAACGACGGCATCGTGGGTATCGAGTCCGCGGCGGCGTTCCATAGGACAATGTTTGGGCGCCCGGTCATAGTCGACGGGACGTATAGGCCGTCGAGTTCGGGCCAGGTCGTGTAGATGGCGCGGGTCCACCGTCGGCATGTGGATCGGGGTGCGGCCAGCAATGCAGCTGAAGCGGCGTTGCGGAGCAGCCACGTTCCCGATAAGTCGAGCAGGCACAGTCTCCGTTGCGGTTGCCACGCGGTGAGAGTCGGAGCGCCGGCGCGGGTGTCGATCACGCGCGTTGTCTGGTAGACCTCGGCGAGGCTGGTTGCGACATCGGCTGCGGCGTACAGGACGCCCTCAGCGGCCGAGCTGGGCTGAGGGCCCGGGTGTGGGTCCCAGCGCATCGACGGCAGCGGCCCATAGGTGCGCAGCGTGTTCCAGGACAGCACGTGTTCGCCTTCGGTGCGGTGGACCCGCCATAGCGTGCCGGTGTAGTCGGCGATGTCGTCAGGTTCCCTGATGAGCTGTTCTGGGGGCGTTCGTGGCGCCTTCGGTTTGGGCCGTGGGCTCACCAGCGCCCGAGATCCGATATGAATCCGGCCACCACCGCGGGGTCGCCGCCAGCGGCCAGATGCTCGATCGGGGTGCGGTCGTCGAAGTCGGGCTGCGGGGTGTGCATGAACACATCCAAAACCGCGGGGGTGGTGC
Organism: Mycobacterium sp.; assembly: GCF_050700595.1. Taxonomy (GTDB): domain Bacteria; phylum Actinomycetota; class Actinomycetes; order Mycobacteriales; family Mycobacteriaceae; genus Mycobacterium. Next base: position 8,660 of record NZ_JBOHHI010000188.1, on the reverse strand, counting down.
CACGTGGTATCGAGGGGACGATCACGTCCAAACCGGGAAGCAGTTCATCACCAAGGAACTGCCAGCGAGGGATGCGTCGGCTTCCTTGAAGGTCGAAGGCCCACAACGCTTTTCCGGTGATGCGCCGCGACACGCGGGACCGGTCGACGCCGAGGATCGCGGCGGCTTCTTTGATGCTGACCGATCCCGAGAGCGCGCTGGTGAGTTGCCGCACCGCAACGCGGGCGCGGGCCTGACGTTCGTTGTCCGCCGACCATGCGTCGATCACTGCTGCTGCACGGGGTTCGGCGTGGGCGCGGAGGAACTCCACTTCTGTCGTCGACAGGGTGGTTGCCGCGGGGATTGCCGCAAATGCGGAGTCCAGCTCGTCGAGGACCTCTTCGACCGTCAGGCCAATGTGGTGTTTAGCCAGCAGCGCGCTTAGTGCGGGAGCAGTCGATCTATCCACATTGCACAGGTTAGCACGGTCATGCGGGTATGTGCGCGTGGGTCGCAATGGTTGAAGTGGCCCCGGGGCGACGGGGCCTGAATCGGCCCCATCCCACGCAGGGGACCTACGCGCGAGAACCGCTGATGACTGTGCGGATGCCCCTCCGCCCGGGAATATCAACGTGCCTCCGACGGGCCAGGCAGTCCTCGTGATGGAGACTCCGTAATCGGCTCGGATGTGGATGGGTCGGTGCCCGGGTCACCGTCAGGTGTGGGAGCCGGTCTCCGGGCGTAGGAGACGATGATCACTGCGCACGCGATCAGCCACAAGATGGGCGTCAGAGGGACCGTGGTGACAGCCAGCAGTGTGGTAGCCCCCTTGACTCCCAGCTGTCCCAAGGTTGGTACCTGGTACAGAATTGGGACCGCGACCTGGGCGATGCTGAGCGCGGTGGCCAAACTTACCCAGATGCCGATCGCACGACGGCGGCGGCCGTGGATTGCAAGCCGGTCGAATACCCCGGCACCAGCCGGCCCGTCCGGGTCCCGGACAACCAGCGCAGCGACCGGCAAAACGAATATCAGGTAGTAGGCGACGACCACAGCGGGGAAGAATGTGGCGGTGGCGAGCAACACAATGCCGGCCATGACAGGCGGGATGCGCCGCCCCAGAGCCAGCAGGCAGGCGACCACGAGGGCCAGGACGGCGTATCCGATCAGCGGTCGCGTACCAGCGAGGAAGCCCTCCGGTATCTTGCCGCCCGTCAGGGAGAACTCGACGGCATCCGGGATCAGTAAGAGCGTTCTACCGACGGACAAATTCCGCAGATCGGTAAGCCACGCGAGCGAACTGCTGAACGGGAGATTGTGGATCGACTGTGCGATTGTTGCCGGAAAGTCCCGCGGCCACAGCAGATAGGCGCCGATATTGGAGATCGCGATGCCGCCGAGGGCCAGGCCGCCCCAGCGCCATTGTCGGACCACGAACAACGCCACCGCCAGGACGGCGAACTGTGGCTTCACCAGCGCGGCCAGAATCACCATGATCGTGACGAGGCCCCACCGCCGTCGACACAACGCCACCAAGAAAACCAGCGCGATCGGTACCACGAACCCCGCCGAGTTGCCCCGATCGATCACCGCCCACGCCGGGATGGCCGCGGCGCCCAACGCCACGAAGACCACCGCCCGCTCCAGATCACGTGCCCCCCGGGCAGCCCAGACCGCGGGAGAAAGGACCGCAATCGTCAACGCGAGCAGATAGCAGACCAGCCCCAGACGCGGCGCGCCCAGCCATTTACCGAGAAAGCCAAAGGCCATCTGCGGGATCACCCCGGCTGCTGGGTACGCGAGCCGCCATGGCGGGCCATCCGGCGGGGTAAAACCGTTGTGCTGCCAGGGGTTAGGCTGCATCCCGGCATCCACCACAATTGCGTAGTCGCTGAAGCAGTGCCGGCCGATGTTCGTACCCCAGTCGACGAAGCAGTCCTGGGGAATGTACAGAAGAGAGGAAAGCACGTCGACCGACAAGCACTGGGTGAGGAAATAGCCCGTTGCCGCCGAAAGTGCCGACGCCAGCAGGATGGCGCCGAGAAGGACGGTGCGCTCGGATTGGCCGCGCAGCACCCCGCGGCGTCGAATCATCCCCACCCTCCTCGGTTCCGGCGAGACGGTATCAGACGCAGGAGGTGGTTTGCGGCATATATCAGAGGTCGATCTCGTCGGCGGCTCGGTGGTGCCCCAAGCTCACGCAGGAGGGCCGGCTATCGTGCACCGAGTTCGGGTTGCTGCCAAAAGTTTTCACCGTCGTGGCACATCAGCCCGCCGCCAGCCTCACCATCCTGTTGTTGCCACGGTCGGCGACGTACACGTTTCCGTCCTTGTCTACCGCTACTGCTAACGGGACGTTGAGGCCGGTGAACGGCAGCTCAGTCTGGGTGTTGGAGCCGGCCTCCAACTTCACCACCTTGTTGGTGTTGTGTTCGGTGACGTAGACGCTGCCGCTGGCGTCCAGCGCGATACCCCAGGGCACCCTGAGACCGGTGAACGGCAGCTCGATCGCGTTGTTCGACCCGGGCGCCAATTTCAGCACCCTGTTGTTATCGGAGTCCGTGACATACACGCTGCCAGAGTTGTCTACTGCCACCCCATCTGGGTGATTGAGGCCGGTGAACGGCAAATCTGTCTGGTTGTTCGACCCGGCCGCCAACTTCACCACGCGGTCGTTCCCCCGGTCGGCGACATACACGCCGCCGACGCTGTCCACCGCTACCCCCTCCGGGTAATTGAGGCCGCTGAACGGCATCACAATCTGGGTGTCCGAGCCGGCATCCAACTTCACCACCCTGTTGTTGAAGTCGGTGACATAGACCGTGCCGGCGGTGTCGATCGCCACCGACTGCGGCTGGTAAAGGCCGCTGAACGGCAGCACTGTCGGGTTGCTCGACCCGGCGGCAAGCTTCACCACCCGGCCGAACATGCTCTGACTCGTGACGTACAGATTGCCCTCGGCGTCCAGCGCTACCCCGCTTGGGGAGAGGCGGAAGTCGAGGCCCTTGAACGGGAGCACGGTTTGTCCGGACGCCGGGGTCGAAGGATGGCGCAGCGGCCCTGTTACCAGATATCCGGTGGCCGCGACGAGTAGGACCACGACAGCTCCGACGAGGATCCACAGCGCGCGTTTGTTGCGCGGCTCGGGCGTACCACGGCTGAAGTCAGGCTCGCGCGCGTACGGTTGGCCGGGCGTCGATTGGGCCCAGGGAGAGGGTGGGCCCGCAGGTCGGCTGCGCCAGCTACCGGCCTCGCCAGCGCTCTCCCGCAGGGCCGCTACCTCTCCTTGCCGCAGAATCGTGGTGGCTTGCTGCTGCTCGGCTACCGTCAGCGCTTCGTGCGCGGCGGTCGCCAGTTCACTGGCGCTGCGATAGCGCTCCTCGGGGTTTTTAGCCATGCCCTTGGCGATCACCTGATCGAAGGCCGCCGGAACTATGCCCGGCCGCAGCTGGCTCGGCTGCGGCGCAGGCCGCGTTAGATGCGCGGCGATCAACCGTTCGATGGTTTCGGCACGATACGGCGGCAACCCGGTCAAACACTCGCTCAACACACACGCCAGTGAGTAGATATCGGCGCGGTAGGTGACATCATCGTCGCTGAATCGCTCCGGGGCCATGTAGTTGTAGGTCCCCACCGCGGTCCCGATCTGGGTTAGCCCCGGGTCGGTGGCGGCCCGGGCGATGCCGAAATCCACCAGGTAGGCGAAGTCGTTGCTGGTAATCAGGATGTTTCCCGGTTTGATATCGCGGTGCGTCACCCCGGCCGCGTGCGCGGCGTCGAGCGCCGCAGCGATTTGGTTCACGAGAGCGACCGCCCGCGGCGGGCTCAGCGGACCAGAGCGTTTCAGTAGCGTCGTCAGATCGGTGCCGTCGATCAGGCGCATCTCCACATAGAACCGCCCGTCGATCTCGCCGTAGTCGTGGATCGGCACGATATGTGGCTCGGTCAGCCGCCCGGTGATGTCGGCCTCGCGCTGCAGCCGGGCGCGGAACACCGGATCACCGGAGAATTGCTGCGAGATCAGCTTCAACGCCACCACCCGGCGCTTGCGAGTGTCCTCGGCCGCATACACGTCGCCCATCCCGCCGCTGCCCAGCAGCCGCAGCAGCTGATAAGGGCCAAACCGCGACCCCACCCGCGAATCCGGCTCAGTGCCGCTCACCGTCGACGCTCCCTCCGTCTCGCATCACGAGATCGCATTCACCGCGGTCGCTAGCTTCGATTGAAACGAGCTCGGCAGCGGAATGGATCCATACTGGTCCAAGCCATCTTGGCCCGGACCAATTGTGGCCTGCATGAACGCCTTTACCGCCGCGCCGGTCGAGGAATCCGGATACTTCGAGCAGACGACCTCATAGGTCGGCTCCACGATCGGGTAGGCACCGGCCGTCGTCGGCTTGTAGAACGCCGACGTGTCCAGCACCAGATCATTGCCCTGCCCGGTGAACCGGGCTCCGGCAATCGTCTTTTTGACCGAGTCGGCAGTGATCGGCACCGGATCCGGACTGGCTGCCGTGACGATGCCGACGATGTTCAACTGTTTGCCTATTGCGAACGACCACTGGTTGTAGCTGATCGACCCGTCGGTTTGTTGCACGGCTGCCGAGGTGCCATTATCCCCGTCGGCGCCGTCACCCACACCGCCCTTGAACGTTTCGCCGTCGCCCTTACCCCAGGCACCGTTGGATGCGGCTTCGAGGTATTGCTGGAAGTTGGCTGAGTTGGCGGATTTGTCGCTGCGGAAGATGACGTGAATGGGCGTTGAGGGCAGGTCGGTGCCTGCATTGAGGGCTGTCACCGCTGGGTCATTCCAGGTGGTGATGGCGCCGTTGAAGATCTTCGCGGTGGTGGGCGCGTCCAGATGCAGCGAACTCACGCCGTTGATGTTGTAGGTGACCGCGATCGGTTGAAACACCGCCGGCAGGTCCCACGCCGGTGATGCGCACCGATTCGCCGCCCGGGCCGGCTCATCCTTTGATGGGTCCAACGGCACGCCCGAGCCCGCCAGGTCGGTTACATTGTTGATGAAGTCCTTCACTCCGGCGCCGGAGCCGTTTGCGTTGTAGTCCAGCGTGTAGCCCGGGCACGCGGCGCCATACGCGTAGACAAATTGCTGGATCGCGTTCTCTTGCGCCGTCGCGCCGCTGGAATGGAGTTCCTTCTTGCCGCCGCAGTCCACTTTCGATCCCGGCGCAGTGTTGCTGGCGCATGCCGACAACACCAATGCGCCCGCGGCCATCAGGCTCAGCGCGGCACCGTTGAGCTTCACGCAACCTCTCTCCGAAGAATCAGGGCGACGTACACCACTCTGCCATCGACCGGCAGAGCCACGTCCCGTCGCCTGGCCGGCGGTAAACATGCCTACCGTGAATGTACAAATCCCTGGGGACGGGGATGGGGGATTCAACGGTTGAGCCTGACCGTGGCGCCAGGAAGTAGCATCAGGTTTTGATGGGTGCTGAACAGCTCGATACCCAGACCGGTCCCGCCGATGCGGCTGATCCGGCTATCCGGAGAGAAGGGCGAGGCACGTGAAAATTCGTTTATGCACGCTGTTGGCCGCCGCCGCGCTGGTGCTGGCCGCAGCAGCTTGCAGCTCCAAGTCAACTCAGTCTCATCCCGAGGCCACCACCGGCAAAGTCGCTACGACGCCCGCGACGTCACAGGTGACGCTGACTGAGACCGGTGCCACGGAGCTGTACCCGCTGATGAATTCGTGGCGCGACGCCTATCAGTCGAAATATCGGAACGTCACGATCACTACCGCAGCCACCGGGTCAGGCGCCGGGATCTCGCAGGCCGCTGCCAGGGTGGTCACCATTGGTGCCTCCGGCGCCTACCTGTCCGAGGGTGACATGGCCCAGCACAAAGGCTTGATGAACGTCGCGTTGGCCATTGCCGCTGAGCAGGTCCACTACAACCTGCCCGGTGTCAGCGAGCACCTCAAGCTGAACGGCAAAGTGCTGGCGGCCATGTATCAGGGCACGATCAAAACCTGGAACGACCCGCAGATCACCGCCCTGAACCCCGGGGTGAACCTGCCCGGCACACCGGTGGTTCCGCTGCACCGTTCCGACGGGGCCGGCGACACCTTCGTGTTCACCCAGTACCTGTCCAAACAAGACCCCGAAGGCTGGGGTAAGTCGCCCAGCTTCGGCACCACCGTCGACTTCCCGGTAGTCCCCGGCGCGCTGGGTGAAAACGGTGCGGGCGGCATGGTGACCGGCTGCGCGGCGACCCCCGGCTGCGTCGCCTACATGGGAAGCAGCTACCTCGACGAGGCGAGCCAGAAGGGACTGGGCGAGGCCCTGTTGGGCAATGCCTCCGGTAAGTACCTGCTGCCGGACACCCAAAGCATTGAGGCCGAGGCTGTCGGCTTCGCCGCGAAGACCCCGGCCAACCAGGCAATCTCGCTGATCAACGGTCCCGCCGCTGACGGGTACCCGATCGTCTACTACGAGTACGCCATCGTCTACAGCAGCCAAAAGGATGCCGCCACCGCCCAGACGTTGCAGGCGTTCCTGCACTGGGCGACCACCGACGGTAACAGCCCCTCGTTCCTGGACAAGGTGCACTTTCAGCCGCTGCCAGCCTCGGTGGTGAAGTTGTCCGACGCTCAGATCGCCAAGATCACCAGCTGATGAGACGGCGGTTGAGCCGCAACGGCTCAGCAGTCCGCTGGCTGGGTGGGTTAGGTGCGGTGATCCCGCTGCTGGCGCTGGTTTTCGTGCTGGTGACGCTGATGATCGAGGCGCTGCCGGCGATCAGGATCAACGGGCTGCATTTTTTCACCGCCACGCCATGGAACCCGGGCAACCTCTACGGCGCTACCGTAGTCACTCACGGTGTCGCACATCCAGTCGGAGTCGACTACGGGGCGTTGTCATTGATTGTCGGGACTCTGGCGAGCTCGGCGATCGCCTTGATCATCGCGGTGCCCGTGTCCATCGGAGCCGCGTTAGCGATCGCAGAGCGGTTGCCCAGGCGTCTCGCCTCGCCCGTCGGGATGATCCTCGAATTACTCGCCGGAATCCCCAGCGTCATCGTCGGCCTGTGGGGGGCAATGACTTTCGGGCCGTTCATCGCTCACCACATCGCCCCCGTGATTGCTCGCAACGCCCCCGATGTACCGGTGCTCAACTACTTCCGCGGCGACACCGGCAACGGAGAAGGCATGTTGGTGTCCGGTCTGGTGCTGGCGGTGATGATCATCCCCATCATCGCCAGCACCACGCGTGACCTGATTCGACAGGTGCCGGTGTTGCCGCGCGAGGGCGCAAGAGCCCTGGGCATGTCCGATTGGGAGTGCGTGCGCAGCGTCACCCTGCCGTGGGTGGCCAGCGGGATCATTGGCGCGGTGGTCCTTGGGCTTGGACGTGCACTGGGCGAGACGATCGCCGTCGCCATGGTGTCCGGCGCCGAACTCGGTGCGCTGCCCACCAACATCTACTCGACCATGACCACGATCGCCGCCACCGTGGTGTCGCAGCTCGACTCGGCAATGACGGACTCCACCAACTTCGCGGTGAAGACCCTCGCCGAGGTGAGTCTGGTGCTGATGGTGATCACATTGCTGACGAATGTGGCGGCTCGTGTGCTGGTGCGCCGGACGTCGGGCACCGCGCTACCAGTGGGACGAGGGGTTTGACGTGAGCGAATCGGTTGCGTCTCGGGTCGCTATTCGGCGCAAGATCGTCAACTCGTCGTGGTGGGCTGCCTGCTTGTGCGGTCTGGCGCTGGTAATCATCCCGACGTTGTGGATGCTGATCGGAGTGGTCAGCCGTGCTGTGCCGGTGTTCCACTGGAGCGTGCTGGTCCAGGACACCCAAGGCGACGGCGGCGGCCTACGCAACGCCATTGTCGGCACCGTGGTCCTGGGTGGCGGCGTCATGCTGGTGGGCGGCAGTGTAGCCGTGTTGACCGGAATCTATCTCACCGAATTCGCTACGGGCAGAACGCGATCGATTCTGCGTGGCGCCTACGAGGTGCTGTCCGGTATCCCCTCCATCGTGCTCGGCTACGTCGGCTATCTGGCACTCGTGGTGTACTTCGGCTGGGGGTTATCCCCGGCGGCCGGGGTGTTGACGCTGTCGGTGCTGAGTATCCCGTACATCGCCAAGGCCACCGAGTCCGCGCTCCATCAGGTACCAACCTCCTACCGGGAAGGGGCAGAGGCACTGGGGCTTCCACTCGGTTGGACCCTGCGCAAGATCGTGCTGAAGTCTGCGGTGCCCGGGATCGTCACCGGCATGTTGGTGGCGCTCGCCCTGGCTGTCGGCGAAACGGCGCCGATGCTGTACACGGCGGGCTGGTCGGATTTCGTGCCGACCGGTCAACTCACCGACTCGCAGATCGGCTACCTGACCTATCCGATCTGGACCTTCTACAACCTGCCGTCGAAAACAGCCCAGGACCTGTCGTACGACGCGGCTTTGTTGCTGCTCGTTTTCCTAGTGTTACTGATCGTCGCCGGGCGGCTGATCACCTGGTTCTCCCGGCGGCATTCGGAATCTCGGTAACAACCCGGCACCCGGGCTACTGCCGTAGCGGCGCGGGGCTCCACAGCCCGCTGCGTGTCGCCGAACCGAGGTCCAGCCGGGCCGGCGTCGCGTCCGGGTAATACGGCGTCAACTGCTGCAAGGCGCCCCAGTCACGGGACCAGTCGTCTTTCAGATAGGTCG
>NZ_JBOHHI010000187.1:0-15354 GCF_050700595.1 Mycobacterium sp. | reverse complement strand
CTGCGCCCGCGCCAACCTCTCCAAGGTGTCGCGCTCACCGGCGGTCAACGGCAACGGCGCTGCTGGTGCACTCATGAGACAAGGATACCGAACAACACCTTGATTATTTGCGAGACACACCACTAGGATCTGCTCCGCCGACTGTGAACCTCGCGACGTGTTCTCGGGGTGCCAGCAACCGGGATGGCTACCCGCGCGCGAGCCGCTGATTGGTCACGTTCAACTGATGCGCCGTAGCGTCGGCCAGCACCTGAATCTGCGCAGGTTCCAGCCGGCCACACAATCGTCCCCAATGCACCGCGACCTGGTCGCCGGCCGCCACGTCGGGCACCGCGCTGTATCCGTCCGACCAGACGTCGACCCTGCGCGGCGACGGCTCCGACAGATCCAGCGCACAGCCATCCCACACCAGCCCTCGGCACGACACGTCCACATCGTCGCCCTGGCGGGAAATGACTGTGCCCCAACCGATTCGGCAGTTATCCAAAACACCCAGCGGGTGCTCATCGAGTCCGCGGCCCAGCAGCCGCGACCACGGATACACGGCGAACACGTGGAAGCAGTGATTGGCGGCCGCCTCGCCCACCAACTCCGCGTTCAGATGCGACCAGTAGCGGCCCGCCTGTGGACCGATGATCGCGAGCAGTTCGTCGACGAACGCAGCCGGGTCGAGCTCGGCGCCCACACCGCCGCCAAGCCAGTACGACTCGACGATCCGGTAATCCAGCGGATCGGTGATGCCGGTGATCCGCGACAGCACCTGCAGATATGGCCAGGCGCCGGAGAACTTGGTTGCCGCGGTGCGCACATCGTCCACCGACCCGTCGCGCAACGTGGCCCCCAACGGGGGCCCGCAATAGCCGAGCGCGTTGGGCGCGTAGGCGTAGCGGGCGAACATCTCCGCCCCGCGGATATCGACCGATGGTGCCGCCATCGTCACGTCCGCCCGGTGGACCCCACCAATTTGACGACATCGCGGTGCATCCGGCCGAAGTTGTAGTAGGCGGCGCAGGCGCCCTCCGGAGACACCATGCAGGTTCCGATCGGGGTCTCGGGTGTACACGCAGTGCCGAAAACCTTGCACTCCCAGGGCTTGAGCACGCCCTTGAGCACCTCACCGCATTGGCACGCCTTAGGGTCGGCGACCCGCACACCGGGCATCGCATACCGCAGTTCGGCGTCGAACTCGGCGAAATCGTCGTGCAACCGCAGCGCGCTCTGCGAGATGAAGCCCAGCCCGCGCCATTCGAAGTGCGGGCGCAGCGCGAAGACCTTGCCCATCAAGGCCAACGCCGCCGGGTTGCCCCGCTCGGGCACCACCCGCGAGTACTGATTCTCTACCTCGCAGCGGCCCTCACGAATCTGGGTCAACAGCATCGCCACCGACGCTAAAATGTCCAACGGCTCGAATCCTGACACCACCAACGGTTTTCCGTACACCTCCGGCACGAACCGATACGGCCGGTTTCCGACGACCGTCGACACGTGTCCGGGTCCGATGAATCCCGATAGCCGCAGGTCCGGTGATTCCAGGATGGCCCTGATCGGCGGCACGATCGTGACGTGGTTGCAGAACACGCTGAAGTTCTTGCACCCCAGATCGCGGGCCCGCACCAGCGTCACCGCGGTGGACGGCACGGTGGTCTCGAATCCGACGGCGAAAAACACCACCTGCTTGTCCGGATTGTCGACCGCGACCTTGAGCGCGTCCAGCGGCGAATAGACGAAACGTACATCGGCACCGCGGGCCTTGGCGTTGAGCAGGTTTCCGTTCGAGCCGGGTACCCGCATCATGTCGCCGAAACAGGTGAAGATCATGTCGGGCTGCTCGGCTAACCACATCGCGTCGTCGATGCGACCCATCGGGATCACGCAGACCGGACAGCCCGGGCCATGCACCAGTTCGACGTTCTCCGGCAGCAGGTGTTCGATGCCGTGCCGGTAAATCGTGTGGGTGTGTCCGCCGCACACTTCCATGAACTTGAAGTGTTCGGAGTCACCGGCCAACCGTTTGATCGCAGCGATCAATTTGCGGGCCGCGGCCGGGTCACGGAACTCGTCAACGAATTTCATAGCTATCCCTTCAGACGATGGCCGACGAATCGAAGGCTTCCATCTCGGTGGTGTAGGCGTCACCGAGCTTCTTTACGGCCGCCAGCGTGAGCAACGCCTCGCTCTCGTCGATCTTGGCCATCGCAAACCCGACATGCACCAGCACCCAGTCGTCGGGTTCGGGCATGTCCTTTTCCAACAGCCGCACGCTGATCGTGCGCTGTACCCCGCTCACGTCGACCTTCGCCAAATAGTTTTCGGCATCGGTGATTTCGACGATCCGGCCCGGAATCCCAAGACACATTTGCTCTTTCCTCTCAACAGATCCGCGGCAGCGGGTCGCCGACGAGCATGTCGACGATCCGGGAACCGCCGAACCCGGTCTGCACCACCACGGTCTCCGCGGGTTCTTCGACGATTTCTCCGACCTCAGCCGCCTCGGCGCCCAGCGGATGCGACCGCAACGCGGCCAGCCCGGCCTCGGCTTCCTCGGCGGCGACGACGGCGACGAACTTGCCTTCGTTGGCCACATAGAGCGGGTCGATGCCGAGCAGCTCGCATGCGCCGCTGACCATCGGGTGTATCGGCAGCAGGTCCTCGGCCAGCACCACCGCCAACCCGCAGGCCTGGGCCAACTCGTTGCAGACGGTGCCCACCCCGCCGCGGGTCGGGTCGCGCAGCCAGCGGGTGGACGGTGCGGCCGCCAACAGCAGTTCCACCAGCGGGCTCACCGACGCGGTGTCGGAATGGATGTCGGCTTCGATGGCCAGATCGCCGCGGGCCAGCATCACCGCCATTCCGTGGTCGCCCATCGATCCCGACAACAGCACCTTGTCGCCCGGCCGCACCGAGGCCGCCGACAGCTGCCGGCCCGCGGGGATGACGCCGGTGCCGGTGGTGGTGATGAACATGCCGTCGGCGGCACCCTTGGCCACCACCTTCGTGTCACCGGTAACGATCTGCACACCTGCCGCGCTGGCCGCGGCGGCCATGTCCGCGACAATCTCCTTCAATTCGGCGATCGGGAATCCCTCTTCGAGCACGAATGCCGCCGAGATCCACTGCGGCACCGCACCGGCCACCGCAAGGTCGTTGGCGGTGCCGTGCACGGCGAGTTCGCCGATCGAGCCGCCGGGAAATCGCCTGGGCTGCACCACAAATGAATCGGTGGACATTGCCAGCCGCTCACCGGTCGGCAACGTCAACACCGCACTATCGCCCAGCGACTCGAGCAGCGGGTTACGGAACGCCTCCATGAACACCGCGTCGACCAACGCCGCCGAGGCCTTTCCGCCCGCGCCGTGCGCGGTAGTCACGTGGTCGTCGACCAGCCGGGGACGGCGCTTACGGAACGACTCGATTCGCTCGATCACTTCGCCCTCGGCGAATTTCGGTCCCGCGGCCAGGTATTCGTTGGTCGACTTACTCATGCGGCCCCCACCTCTTGCTTGTCCAGCAGTTCATGCACCGCCAGCCACAGCTCGTAGCCCAGCAGTGACTGCGATTCCTGGATCCGGTGCACGCTTTGCGACCGAACGATAAAGCAGGCGTCGACGTCCGCGTTGCCCGCGAACGCGCCGCCCTCGTACCCGGCGAAGCCGATGGTGTACATGCCGCGATTGCGTGCCTCGGCTAACGCGGTGATCAGGTTCGGCGAGTTGCCGCTGGTGGATATCGCCATCGCGATATCCCCTGCCTTCGCGCGTGCGATCAACTGGCGGGAGAACACCAGCTCGTAGCCGACGTCGTTGCCCAGCGCGGTCAGGATCGACGGGTCGTCGGTCAACGACCAGGCCGGCAGTGGCCTGCCGAGCGGCGGTCGGGCAAACATCGCGGCGAACATCTGCGAATCGGTGCAGCTGCCGCCGTTGCCGAAGGTGAACAGCCGCCCCCCCGCGGCGAAGCGGCATGTCATCTCCCCGGCGGCCCTGCCCAGCAGTTCGGCGTTGGCCTCCAGCGTGGTCCGGCGCAGCGTCAGGCTTTCGGCCGCCTTCGCCTGTGCCGACGCGGTGAGGTCGGCCAGCACCGACTCGGGGTCTTCTTCCTGGGCGTCGATAAAGGGGTACAGGAAATCGGTGGGTTCCTCAGTCATGACCCGTCCTTCTCATCTGCTGTGCCGATCGCTATACCCGCATGCACCAGCACGAGGTCACCGGCACCGACCGGGCCGACGAGCGTGGTCTCGACATCCTCGACGCCTCGCGCGGTGCGGACCTGGGCCATGCCGTCCGCCGCGGTCACCACCTCACCGAGGCGACCCTCGTCGCTGCAGGTGACACAGACATCGTCGGTGCACTCGCCGTCCTGTTTCAGCAACCCCGGATGCTCGAAACAGACGTGGGTCAGTTCCCACAGCAGGTGGTAGAACATCACGAAACCGCCGGTCGCGGGCACCCTGGGATCGGGATCGTCGAGCCACAGCACGTGATCGGCCATCCCGGCTTTAGGCCGCTCACCGCTGCCGATCCAGACGGTGGTCACCCCCCACGCCGGGGCTCTGCGCATCACCGAGGCCACCTCGGCGTTGTCGGCGCCACCGACGCCGACCACGATGTCGCCGGGACGCACCGAAACCCGTACCAGGTCGACCACATCGGCTCCGGTCAGTGCGACGGCCGGCAACGCCCGCTTTCCCATGATCACCGGATGGATGAACTCGACCGCGATGTGCAGGGCATGCGGCTCCCAGCCCGGCGCGATGGACCACATGGTGGCGCCCGCCGCGAACCGTTTGGCCAAGGTGAACGCGGTGGCGGCCAGATCGGCAGTCAGGTCGGCGCCCAGCCCACGGTCAATCGCGGTGGTAGTCATGACAGATCAGACCTCCTCCCGTAATTCGGCCTGCGGCGCAAGCGCGGTCAGCATGGACACCGCGGCCTGACCGAGCGCCAGCCCCCCATCGTTGGGCGGAACCGTGTGGTGGGTCAACACCTCGAATCCCGCCTGCTGCAGCCGCCCGCGGCAAGCGCGCAGCAACAGCACGTTCTGGAACACCCCGCCGGTGAGACCCACCAGCCGCACGTTGCCGGCGACCAGTTCGACCGCCTCCGCGACGGCTGCGGCGACCGCCCGGTGGAATCCGGCTGCCAGCGCGGCGGGCCGGGCACCGGCGCGTAGCGCGGACACCATCGCGCGCACCATGGGAAGCGGGTCGATCACCCCGTCGTCGCGTACATTCAGCCGCAGTGCCGCGGGTTCGTCGACGGACTCGGCGAGCACCTCGAGTTCGATGGCGGCCTGGCCCTCGTAGTCGATGCGGTGCCGCACACCCAGTAGCGAGGCGACGGCGTCGAACAATCGGCCCATGCTCGAACACGGCACGCACCCCACATTACTGTCCAACTGTGAACGGGTAACCCGCAATTCGGCCGGACTTGCCGCTCTGACCGGCGCCAGATCGGGGGTCCAGTCGACACCAGCCATCCACAGCGCCGAAAGCGCCATCCGCCACGGATTGCGCACCGCGGCGTCACCGCCCGGCAGTGGCACCGGCAGCAGGTGAGCGACCCGCACGAAACGCCGGCTGTCCGGTCCCACGGCAAGGATCTCCCCGCCCCAGATCGTGCCGTCGCAGCCGTAACCGGTGCCGTCGAACGACACCCCGGTGATCGGCTCGCCGAGCCGACCATGCTCGGCCAGCAACGACACCACGTGTGCGTGGTGGTGCTGAACCAGGTCCAGCGGTCGGTCGTCGGCGTGCCGCTCGGCCCAGCTGCGGGTCTGGTAGCCGGGGTGCAGGTCGGCGGCCAGCCGCACCGGCTGATGGCGTATTTCGCTGAGTTGGCCGACGGCGCGCTCGAACGCCCGCAGGGTCTCCAGGGTGGCCATGTCGCCGATATGTCCGGACATGTACGCCCGTGCGCCGTCGGTGAGGCAGAACGTGTTCTTCAGTTCGCCGCCGACGGCCAGCACCGACGGGCCGTCGCGGCCGAGGTCGATGGGCAGCGGCGCGTAGCCGCGAGACCGGCGGATCGGCAGCTCGCGGTCGTCGATGACGCGGACCACCGAGTCGTCGCACGGCACGTGGATCGGCCGATTGTGATCGAGCACCGCGTCGCACAAAGCGGCAGAAGGCCGCAAAAGGCGCAGTGCCGCATCGTCTTCGGTGAAGCAGATCGGCTCGTCGGAGCGGTTGGCGCTGGTCATCACCAACGCATCCGGTACCGGTGCGAGCAGCAGGTGATGGATCGGCGAGTACGGCAGCATCAGCCCGATCAGCGGGCTGCCGGGGGCGACGGCGGCGGCGACCGGCGCATCGTGGCGTCGGCGCAGTAACACGATCGGGCGGGCCGGGCTTGTGAGCACGGCGGCCTCGGTGTCGTCGATGTGCGCGTAGCGGCGGGCCACTTCGAGATCGCGGACCAGCACCGCGAACGGCTTGGCGCCGCGTGCCTTTCGGGCCCGCAGCCCGGCCACCACCGACTCGTCGTCGACGACGCAGGCCAGGTGGTAGCCGCCGATGCCCTTGATCGCGACGACGGCCCCGTCGGCCAGCGCGTGTTGGGTGGCGGCCAGCGCGGCGTCGGATCCGCCGACCCGCTCGGCTCCCTGTTGAAACCACAGCGAAGGTCCGCAGTCCGGGCAGGCGATTGGCTGGGCGTGGAAGCGCCGGTTGGCGGGGTCGTGGTATTCGGCGGCGCAGCGCTCACACATCGCGAACGCCGACATCGTGGTGGCCGGTCGGTCATACGGCAGGGCCCGGATGATGGTGAACCGCGGCCCGCAGTTGGTGCAGGTGATGAACGGATGCCGGTAGCGGCGGTCGGCCGGATCGAACAGCTCGGCGACACAGTCGTCGCAGACCGCGATGTCGGGCGGGATCGGCGTGGTGGCTCCGAGGACCGTTTGGCTTTCGACGATGCGGAAACCGGCATCACCGTTTGCCTCGAGCTCGACGACGGATACCGCGCTGATCCTCGCCAGCGGCGGCGCGTCGGCACGCAACTGGCGACCGAAGTCCACAATGCGGGCGACGGAGCCCTGCACCTCGATGAACACCGCCCCGGAATCGTTGCCGACGAACCCGGCCAGCCCCAGTTCGCTGGCGATGCGGTGGACGAACGGACGAAAACCGACCCCCTGGACGACGCCGGTCACGGTGAATCGCTGCCGAACGTCGCTGGATCGCAGCAATATCTCGGTCATGGCGACCAACCAGCCGCTAGCATCCGCCAACCGTGCGGCTCAATGTCGTCGCCGCTCCGGTTGGTCCACCACTTAACACACGTAGCAATCACACCGTTTCGCCTGTTACGACCCTACAGCTCGTGCCAAACCCATGCTAGGTGTCCGCGGTAGATGCCGGTACGGGATTCGGTGAGGGATCCAACGCCACAACTACCTGTTCGGGTATCTGGCGAAAAACGCATGGCTACCGCGTCGCTATGACTACACTTCGCGGTCGCGTGACTAAGACTAAGGTGGCCGGATTCGGCGCTGCATGGCCCGTCGGCTCGTCGCTCACCAAAGGCAGACCCGATCGTTAACCTGGCCCGGGGAAGAGGTGAGTCGCCAAGCCCCCGGGGAGTCACCCTTGGGGGGGATGGCCGGCGATGTTCGCGGGGGCGATGCTTTGTGCCATGTTCACCGAGTCCACCACGCTGGTGCCATCCTTGATCAAGGCGGTGTCGGCGGTGCGGCTCGAACCGTTAACCAGCGCTTCGTCGATACCGTTCGTCGGTGCGCTGTGCACTAACGCTTTTCCCTGATGTTCGTCGTGGTCGACGAAGTGGGCCATAGCGAGTGTGCAGACGCCCGGCGGCTGCCCGGCACTCGCGGTCTCTTCGGTATCCGCGTTGCCTGACAACCACATCACGCCATGTCGCAAAAACATCCGATCGTGTCGGTCACTGGATCCTCTGGAGCGGGGACCACATCCGTCATGCGCACCTTCGCACAGATTTTCCGGCGCGAGAGCGTGAATGTTACCTTTGTTGAAGGAGATAGCTTTCATCGTTACGACAGGGTCGAGATGAAGGCTGCGATCGCCGAAGCCCACGCTCGCGGCGATCACACGTTCAGTCACTTCGGACCCGAAGCCAATCTGTTCGAGGAGCTGGAAGAACTGTTCCGCGTGTACGGGGAAACCGGCACCGGGAAGTTCCGCAGATATTTGCACGATGAGGCTGAGGCCAAGGCGTACGGACAGCAGCCAGGAACGTTTACCCCATGGGAAGAGCTGGCAGCCGACACCGACATGCTTTTTTATGAGGGGCTACATGGCGCGATCGTTACCGACCGCGTCGACGTTGCGCGCTACGCAGATCTGCGTGTCGGTGTCGTCCCCGTGATCAACTTGGAATGGATACAAAAGCTGCATCGCGACAAGGTGGATCGCGGATATACCGAGGAAGACGTGACCGACACTATCCTGCGGCGAATGCCCGATTATGTGCACTACATGTGCCC
The DNA here is from genome assembly GCF_050700595.1 of Mycobacterium sp. Taxonomy (GTDB): domain Bacteria; phylum Actinomycetota; class Actinomycetes; order Mycobacteriales; family Mycobacteriaceae; genus Mycobacterium. Next base: position 6,894 of record NZ_JBOHHI010000187.1, on the reverse strand, counting down.
GCAGTTTTCCTACACCGATGTCAACTTTCAGCGGGTACCGGTCGTGGACACGTCAAACCCGTTTATCGCCAGGACGATTCCGACCGCCGGCGAATCGATGCTGATCATTCGATTCCGCGATCCGCGAGACATCGACTTCCCATACTTGCTGTCGATGTTGCATGACTCCTTGATGTCACGCCCCAATACGATCGTTTGCCCGGGCGGCAAAATGGACCTGGCGATGCAGCTCATCTTCACCCCAATGATTTTGCGGCTGATCCAACGGCGCACCGCCGAACTCGTCGCTCATTGACCAGCTATCTGCAGAGAAACGACACATGTCCAAGTCCGCACGGTTCGAGAACCTGGAAATGGCGGTCATGGCCTTTGCCTGCGGATCGTGTCCATCAACGCTCCGGTTGTCTAACGCTGGAGTCACCTTCCGACCAGCGCAACCAGATCCACCAGCCGGTTGGAGTAACCCCATTCGTTGTCGTACCAGGCAACCACCTTGGCCTGGTTGTCGATCACCTTGGTCAGTCCTGAGTCGAAGATGCATGAGTGTGGGTCGGTGACAATGTCGGCAGACACGATCGGCGCATTGTAGTACTCCAGGATGCCCTTGAGCCTGCCCTCGGCGGCGGCGTTGAACGCGGCGTTGATCTCCTCCACGGTCGCGGAATTGGCCAGCTCCACGGTGAAGTCAGTCAACGAGCCGGTGGCGACCGGCACCCGCAATGCATAGCCGTCCAACTTGCCCTTGAGTTCGGGCAGCACCAGGCCGATCGCCCTGGCCGCGCCCGTCGAAGTCGGGACGATGTTCAGCGCGGCGGCGCGCGCACGCCGCATGTCCTTGTGCGGCCCGTCCTGTAGGTTCTGATCCTGGGTGTAAGCGTGAATAGTGGTCATCAGGCCCTTGACGACGCCGAACTCGTCGTTGACCACCTTGGCCAGCGGCGCAAGGCAATTCGTGGTGCACGATGCATTGGACACGATGTCCTGACTGCCGTCGTATTTCTCGTCATTGACCCCGAGACAGATCGTGATATCCGGGTCGATGGCCGGAGCGGAGATGACCACCTTCTTCGCACCGGCGTCGAGATGCCCTTTGGCTTTGCCGGCGTTGGTGAACAGGCCGGTCGACTCAACCACGACTTCAACACCCAGGTCAGCCCACGGCAGCGCGGCCGGTCCCTCCTTGACCTCCAGCGAGGTGATCTTGGTACTGCCCACGACGATGGTGTCGTCGCCTTCCAGGCTGACATCTTGAGGCAGCCGGCCCAGAATCGAGTCGAATTTGAGCAGATGCGCCAGCGTGGCGTTGTCGGTGATGTCGTTCACCGCCACCACCTCGATGTCGGTGCTGCCGCCCTGAGCCTGCTGCGCCACTAGCGCCCGAAAGAAGTTGCGCCCAATTCGACCGAACCCGTTGATACCTACCCGGATCGTCATGTGTCTCTCCTTCGTCGGTTGTCTCTCCTCGGTCATTCCCTCGGGGCCCATACTCGATGCGCAGCTGATCATCCGCGCCCGGCGTCCTCATCGGCCACCCTCATCAGAGGATCTATGGACGGGATAGCGGCGATGACGTCGGCGATCGTCGCACCCTCGCATATCGCGGCGAAAGCCTGCAGGTTGGTGAACGACGGGTCGCGGTAATGCACCCGGTATGGCTGGCTACCGCCGTCGGAGACAACGTGCACGCCGAGCTCGCCGCACGGCGACTCGACGGCGACATAGACCTGACCGGCCGGGACTCGGACGTCCTCGTTGAGGTGGTGGATCAGCGCTTCCATCGAGGTGCCCATGATCCTCGCAAGGTGTTTGCGGGAGTCGCCGAAATCATCGGGGCCCAGGGCAAGGTGAGTGAGCCAGGCGAGCTTTGGGTGGTCAGCCACGATCGGCCCGGGCCGCAGCCGGTCCAGGCATTGCTCGACGATTCTCAGTGACTCCTGGATCTCCTTTACGCGTATTAGGTAACGGCTGTAGACGTCACCCGCCGTGTCGGTCATGACCTCGAATTCGTAGGTTTCGTACCCGCAGTAAGGCTGGGCACGGCGCAGATCGTGCGGCAACCCAGCGGACCGCAGGAGAGGGCCCGTCACGCCCAGCGCGATGCACATGCTCAGATCGAAATATCCGATGCCCTGAGTGCGGGCCTTCCAAAGAGAGTCCTCCTTCAGTCTGTTCTCCATGTCCTCCAGCCGCTTCGGTAGCAGCTTTAGCAGATCACGGATCTGGGAGATGGCCTCACCAGGCAGATCTCGGGCTAAACCTCCCGGACGAATATAGGCTTGGTTCATCCGCGCGCCCGTGATCGTGTTGAAGACGCTTAGTACGCGTTCGCGCAACCCGAATAACCGCATGGCCGTGAGCGCAGCCAGTTCCACACCGCCCGTTGTTAGCCCAAGCAGATGTGACGCGATGCGGTTGAGCTCCATCAGCAGTATCCGAATAACGTTGGCGCGCACGGGGACCACCTCGATGATGCCCATGAGCCTTTCCACACCGAGGCAGTATGCGGCTTCGTTGAAGAGCGGCGACACCTTGTCCATCTGGCTCACGAACGTCAGGCACTGGGTCAAGCTGTGGTGTTCCAGACTCTTTTCAATCGTGCTGTGCAGGAGTTCGATTCCGCATCGCGCGTAGGTGACAATCTTGCCATCAATCTCGACGATCAGGGCCATCACCTGTGCCGAGCGACGCTGCGTATCCGCGCTCACCACGTACCGCTGATGGTTGCCTCCCGTTGCGGTTGTTGCGATTTGGCCCCCGTCGGTTTCGCCGTCTGTCAAGGCACAATCGGAACCGACGCCTTGTTCGCCTGGCATCAACGGGCGCTCCGTTACCAACCGTATGTCGTCCGGTCCTCGGCCGCGGATATCTGTGAGGCTTGGTACTGCACCGGGATCCTGCCCGGAAAGGTAGCCGAGACGCTGCGGGTAGCCCCGCCAGTCACCGGACGTTTCGATGCGGCTCGGCGACGGGTGCCCGTCGAAGACGATCCCAAACAGCTTGTAGGCCTCCCGCTCATACCAGTCGGCGGCCGGATAGACCGGAAACAGCGACGGGACATGGAGATCGACATCGGGAACGGCGACCTCCAACTGAATCCGCCAGTTATGGGCAATCGACATCAACAGATAGACAGAGTGGAGTTCCCGGCCGATGTCGGCGGGGTAGTGTACGCCGCTGACGCCAAGGCACAGCTCGAAACGCAACCTTGGGTCGTCACGCAAGACGCCCGCCACCACAACGAGATACCGACGAGCCACATACAGCGTGAGCTGGCCGCAGAAAACCACGGCCTCTTCCACTGCGTCCTCGAAGGCAATGCCGCCGTCATAGAGTGTCGCGGAGAGCTGCTCGATCACCTTCTCGAAGTGGCCAGAGCATGGCCGGTGGCTGCAGCCCGTCCCCCGGAACTCCCGACGCGGTGCCAAAACATCCTGCGAAGGGGCGCTGCGGGCGTGATCGAAACTCATCGGAGAACGCCCCGCATCTCGATCGTCGGCTGCGCCCCCAGTACGGCCTCCTCGTAGCCCACAAACACGGTGAGCATGAACAACACCATCCCATCAAGCCGAACGCGCCAAGGCCGTCGAACGCTACGGCGCATGGGTAGGGGAATACGATTTCGACGTCGAGACGTTACAGTGCCCGCCGATCAAGCCGAAGAAGTGCGTGGTTCAGTGGATGTTCGGCGTCAGTCGTGGGGAGAAGCACGCGTTCGGGCATAGGCTCGGGCGTGGGGGAGAGAATAATCGGCTTATCTGGCCGTTCGTTTCGATGCATTGCACCCCAGTGGGATTCGAGACGCAGCACACGGTTGTGTTCGACAACGAGCCATGCAATTCCCCCGGCGGTCGCCAGTAAGCCGACAATTCCGGTCGTCGGCACCCACTCGGTGTGTTGATAGGCCACTGCCGCCAGGCAGCCGGCAAGCGACATTACGCCCAGCGCGATGGATACCAGGCCCGGCCAACAGTAGGCATCGATGAACGTCTCACCTGCGTGTGGAAGGGTGGTGCGGAAGTGATCTACCGGATCGCGATGAGTGTCCGCCATTAGGCTTTCCTTTCCCCGAGTGGCTCGTCAGCCGACTGGGACGCGAAAGAGGCCGCGGGTGCCGTAGAGCGGCGAGGTGCTGGCGGGTTCGTTGTAATCGGTGTGGTAGTTCTCGATGCGGTTCACCTCGTAAGCGGCGCCAAAGATACAGGGAACACGTTGGTGCACATCGTCCGGAATGACATCGAGCATTCGTTTGCGCCCAGTGCTGGCGCCGCCGCCGGCCTGTTCGATGAGAAACGCCATCGGGTTGGTCTCGTAAAGCAACCGCAGCCGTCCGGGTTTGGCGGGATCGCGCGAGTCCCGCGGATACAGAAACACCCCGCCACGGGTCAGGATCCGGTGTGTTTCCGCTACCAGTGAGGCCACCCAGCGCATGTTGAAGTCTTTGCGGCGCGGGCCGGCGCGCCCGGCCAGGCAGTCCTTGACATAGCGTTGCACCGCGGGTTCCCAGAACCGTTGGTTGGAGGCGTTGATCGCGAACTCGGCTGTGCGGTGCGGTATTCGAATGTGCTCCCGGGTGAGGATGAACTCGCCGACAGCCGGATCGAGGGTGAACGCGTGCACTCCCGTTCCCACGCTGAGCACTAGCATCGTCGAGGGTCCGTAGATCGCATAGCCGGCGCACACCTGTCGCGAACCAGGCTGCAAGAAGTCGCGCACGTCAGGATCGGCTCCAGGGTTGGGTGCGCGCAGGACTGAGAAGATGCTGCCGACCGATACGTTGACATCGATGTTGGATGATCCATCGAGTGGATCAAACGCCAACAGGTACTTACCCTTCGGATACTGTGCCGGTATGAGGTAGGGATCGGCCAATTCCTCCGATACCATCCCGGCGACCTGACCGCCCCACTCTGTGGCGCGCAAGAAGTACTCGTTGGCCAAGACGTCGAGCTTCTGCTGAACCTCGCCCTGCACGTTGATCTGATCCGCACAGCCGAGCATGCCCTCCAGTGCGCCGACCGCTAGCCGATTCGCTATCGCCTTGCAGGCCAACGCCACATTAAGGATCAGGCCGTTAAGATCCCCCGACGCGCCCGAATGGTTCCGGCGTTCCTCGATCAAGAACTGCACCAGTGTGGTGCGATCGGCGATCATAGCAAAAAGGATTGCCGCACGAACGACACCTGCCATCCCCCCCAAGGGTGGGTAGTGGGGTGGGCTCAGGCAACCGGCTGCCACCCGAGCTCGCGATGGGCCACCAGATGCTTGACCAGCAATTCTGTGGACCCGACGCACGGCGACTGGGTAACGATGTGCCAGGGCCGGTCCAGCGGCGTACCGGGGACAGGCAACTCCACCAGCGCCCCGACAGCTAGCTCGCGGCTGACCGCCTGACGGGAAACCAGCGTCACCCCCAGGCCGGCCACCGCCGCGGCGACCACCGCACCGTGGGATCCAAGCGTCATCTGCGGCGGCGAAATCTCCAGTTGCTCCAGCAACATGAGGGTGGTGGCCCGGGTTCCCGAACCAGATTCGCGCAAGAGCCACGTCGCGTCGGCCGGCTCGAATCGGTGGCTGCCATTCGACCGGCCCACCACCACCAAGGTATTCGGAGCGACCGCCTGTACCTGAATCTCCGGAAGGAGGCCCGGCGGTGGACGGCCGGCGACCACCACGTCCGTCTCATGCCGCGACAGCATCGGCCAAATCGACGTGCGGGGGGCAACTTCCAGCTTGCACACGACGCCGGGGTGCTCGGCCCGGAACGAAGCCAGCAGGGCCGGTATCAGCAGCTCACCGGCCGTGGTGACGGCTGCCAAACGGATCGACCCCTGCTCCGGATCGGCCTCCCCACGGGCTACCTGCACCGCTTCGTCATGTAACCCCAGGATGCGGCGCGCGTACTCGCTGTACCGGAGCCCGGCGGGTGTCAGGCGGACCCCGCGGCCATTTCGATCGACCAGTGCCACGCCCACGTCGGCGCTCAGGCTGCTGATTGCCGACGAGATCGCCGATTCGGTCACGACGAGGCGCTCGGCGGCGCCGCGCACCGATCCGGCGTCGGCCAGTTCCACAAGTGCCCGCAACCGGGCGTTGGTGGTCACACCGCCTGCTCTGGTGCTGACTCGTCGAACACCCGGCTGGCCCGGAGATCGGGCGCCTCGATGGTGGTCAGCGACAGCAGGTCGACGTCGCGGTCACCGGAGAACAGCCGGCGCGCGTGTCTCAGCCTGGCCCGCTCCAGCGCGTTGCGCACACTGCGGGCGTTGGCGAACCGCGGCTGTTCGCTACGACGGCTCAGGTAGTCACGCAGCGCCACCCGGGCGTCGTCGGAGAATGTGTAGCCCAGGCCGGTGGCCATCATCAGCGCGATGTCCTCAAGCTCGTCGAGCGTGTAATCGGGGAACGTGATGTGGTGGGCGATCCGGCTTTGCATGCCCGGGTTTGCCGAGAAGAACTTGTCCATCTTGTCGGCGTAACCCGCCAGGATGACGACGAGGTCATCGCGGTTGTTCTCCATCACCTGCAGCAGGATCTCGATCGACTCCGCACCGTAGTCGCGTTCGTTTTCGATCTTGTACAGGTAGTACGCCTCGTCGATGAACAGCACACCGCCCATCAGCGAATCAGCCACCGACTAACGCTCAAGCGTCCGCACGACCGGGCGCTGGTACAACAGGCGCATCCACAACTGCATCTACGCCTGCATCCACAACAACTGCACCTACAACAACTGCATCCACAGCAACTGCATCCACAGCAACTGCACCTACAACAACTGCACCTACAACAACTGCACCGACAACAACTGCACCTACAACAACTGCACCGACAACAACTGCACCTACAACAACTGCACCGACAACAACTGCACCTACAACAACTGCACCTACAACA